>NZ_JAFCXE010000002.1:0-460698 GCF_049897905.1 Pararhizobium sp. PWRC1-1
TTGTATTCGCCGAAATACTTCGTGATCGCTGCCGTCAGCGACGTCTTGCCATGGTCGACGTGGCCGATCGTGCCAATGTTAACGTGCGGCTTATTGCGCTCAAATTTGCTCTTTGCCATGGGGTCAAGTTTCCTGTGATCAATGAGAATGCACCATACCGGCGGCGCCGGTTTGGGGAGGCGTTTAAGGGTTTCGGGCGGAATGCGCAAGACTTAATTATTTTGCGCGCCGTCAGGCCCTTGCGGCCTGGATGATGCGTATGTGGGGATGGTAACGCCCGATTCCAATGCCAACCACATCAAACGCGGAAACCGGATCAAAACAACGACTTGCTGATTGATCTTAAAGCAACGCAATAGGCACAGCAGATGGTGGGAGCATTTTGATGGAGCGGGTAGCGGGAATCGAACCCGCGTATTCAGCTTGGAAGGCTGCTGCTCTACCATTGAGCTATACCCGCGGGTCAAGATCCGTGTGACAGAATGGTGGAGGGAGTTGGATTTGAACCAACGTAGGCTGAGCCAACGGATTTACAGTCCGTCCCCTTTAACCACTCGGGCATCCCTCCATTATTCTGTCGGGATCAAGCGACCAAGCTTTGCAGATCAAAGTGTTGTTTGCCGGGGCAAGTCAGCCCTTCAATCTGCGCCGGGTATATGACGGTCCCGTTTCATCCTGTCAACACGGCGTCTCAGAAAAAGTTGGGAAAATCGCGATAAAGATTGCCAGCCGCCGATTTCGCGAAAAACGGTTCCACGCGAACCGCATCGTCAGTATAAGACGGGTATGAGCAAAGATAATCTGGGCGACAAGAACGCCAAAGACACCCATTACGCCACTCTTCGCCGCGCGCATCGCGATGGCAAACGCGAACGCGGCGAAATTCCAACACCTGTGCAGGACAAGCGCAAGAGAAGCGCTGCGCCAGACTGGAAGGCGCCGCAGCTGGCGCCCGATCAGGTGCTGCTCTACGGCATCCACACGGTGCGCGCAGCCCTTGACAATCCCGAGCGCAAGATCACCAAGCTTTCGGTGACGCAGAATGCGCTGGTGCGGCTGGAAACCGGACTGGTCGAAGAACTCGGTTTTCCCGTGGAGATCGTCACGCCGCAGGATCTCGACAAGATTCTGGGACCTGACGCCATCCATCAGGGCGCGATGCTGGAAACCGTGCCCCTGCCCGTCCGCAGCCTTTCGGCGCTCAACGACAGCCCGCTGATCCTCGTTCTCGACCAGGTGACCGATCCGCACAATGTTGGCGCCATCATGCGCTCGGCCGTTGCCTTCAATGCCGGTGCATTGATCACGACGCAGCGCCACAGCCCGACCGAATCGGGCGTCATGGCCAAATCAGCCTCCGGCGCGCTGGAAATGATCCCCTATATCCAGATCACCAATCTGGCCGACGCGCTGGAAGAGCTGCACAAGCTCGGCTTCGTTTCGATCGGTCTTGATTCGGAAGGCCCAGAGCCGCTCGAACAGGCACTCTCCGGTGCAAAGATCGCACTCGTTCTCGGCGCCGAGGGCAAAGGGTTGCGGCAGAAGACGCGCCAGACCGTCAGCACGCTTGCCCGTGTTGAGATGCCGGGCGCCATCAAATCGTTGAATGTATCCAATGCTGCCGCGATCGCCATGTATGCGGCACGCGGCCATCTGGCCAAGGCCTGAGCGGCGGCTACCGGGTCAACGGCAATAGCGCAACCGACAACCGGGCTTCGGGACAACCATCCCGAAGCTTGCGCCATGTGGTGACATTGAGTTCCATTTCGCAACGCGCCAGATAGGCGACATCGCCCACCCGGATACAGGCGGTCTGGCCGAGTTCGAGTTTGGAGCCATCACGGTTTCGGCAGGTGCAGCCCGCATCCGGCGGTGCCGCAAGGGACACGCCAAGAGAGGTTCCGGCAAAGGCCGAAACCAGCGCGACCATCAAGAGTGCCAGAACACATTTCATAAGCAGAGTTTAATACAAAAATTCCGGGCGTCCAGCCCCGGCCGGCCGCCGGGCTCGCGTGGGCCACCGATGCTGGATTTTCCCAGGCCGAATCTTGAACTCAGGCTTTCTTGAGGAACTCCGTGCGCAGCACTAGGCCCTTGATCTTGGCATGCCGGCATTCGACCTCATCCGGATTTCCGGTCAGGTGAATGCCCTTTATCACCGTGCCGCGCTTCAAGGTTTCGGATGTGCCCTTGACCTTGAGATCCTTGATCAGGGTGACATTGTCTCCCTCGGAAAGGATCGTGCCGTTGCTGTCCCTGACATCCGTCATTGCCATTCCAATCTGTAGTCTGAGGGTCGAAGTCCTGTGATCCGGGCTCTATCCCCTCGCGACAGGCGTGTCCAGCCTGCGATGCAACAGCATCGGCAGGACAGGAAAAAGCCCGGCAGCGGATGCCCGGCTCAGACTGTCTGACAAAGTTATTCTCTCACCATTTACCAGGTTGTTTGGGAAATTATGCGATTGCCAAATCCTCCGTCATTCCTGTGCCCGTCACAGGGATCCAGCCAGCTCAAGTCCTTGAGCTGAAAGAGTCTTGTGACCCGACAGACGTCGGGTCGCTGTATCCCCGCCACAAGGGCGAGGATGACGGAGAGTGGGATGCCGATTTCGCCAGATAATCATTTTCAGAGTCTGTCGGCAGCATACCGGCTATCAGTTCACACCGGCTAAAACCGTCTGTTCAGGCCGCGATATCGAAATGCCCGCGGCCGGCAATGGCCTTTTCAGCTTCCGTGATGGCGGCTTCCTTCGAATCCGGGCTGATGGCCAGGCCTTCGGCACGGACGAATTCGACATTGATGATCCCAATGAAACCGAACACCGTGCTCAGATAGGTTTCCTGGTGATCCATGGCGCTGATCGGCGACGTGCCGGAATAATGGCCGCCACGCGTCGAGGCGACGATCACCTTCTTGCCCTTGGCAAGGCCTTCGACGCCCGTCTCTGTGTAACGGAAGGTGGTTCCGGCTACGAGGATGCGGTCGATCCAGGTCTTCAACTGGCTGGGAATGGCGAAATTGTACATCGGCGCACCGATGACGACGACATCGGCAGCAAGAAACTCGTTGAGCGAGGTACGGCCGGCGTCAAGCTCGGACACCAGCGTCGCGTCCAGGCCTTCCGGATTGGCGGAAGCCGCCATCAGGTGCGAGCCGTTGAGATGGGCAAGCGGAGCGGCGGCCAGATCGCGATACGTGACACTATCGCTTGGACGCTCCGCCTTGATCCGTGCGACGATCGATGCCGTCAGGCGGCGGGAAACGGAATGATCTCCGAGAATGCCGGAGTCGATATGGAGAATGTTCATGGTAGGCACCTTCGGTTGATTGTTTAGTCTGCGCTTGTGTGGCGTTTGGGTGCATCACATATGAATTCAAAACAATCGGCCGATAAGCCGCCCCTTTTTCGACAGGCTGTTTCCTGATAGAAACAATAATGGTCAATCATCGATGGACATGAAGGTGTGACATGCAGGATCTGAACGATCTCGCGCTCTTTGCCGCCGTGGTGAAACACAAGGGCTTTTCCTCTGCCGCCCGTGTCCTCAACATTCCCAAATCCAAGCTCAGCAAGCATGTTGCGCGACTGGAGCAGCAGCTCGATGTCCGCCTGATCGAACGCTCGACCCGCAAGCTACGGGTGACCGAAATCGGCCAGGCCTTCTATGAGCGCTGCGAGACGATCCTTTCCGGCGTCGAAGCTGCCGAAGCAGTGGTCGCCGCTGCCAAGAGCGAGCCGACCGGTGTCGTGCGGCTCGCCTGCCCGATCGGCTTTACGCCGTTGCTCGGCCATATCCTGCCGGTCTTTCACCAGCGCTACCCGGGCGTGCGACTGCTGATCACCGCGACCAACCGGCGGATCGATCTCGTCGAGGAGCGCATCGACATCGCGCTGCGGGCACGCGACCAGCTGGATACCGACAATAATCTGATTGTGCGCAAGCTCGGCGAAGCGCGCCAGTTTCTCGTGGCGAGCCCTGCGCTGATGGCGCGGATCGGCAATGTGACGATCGATACGCTGGGCACCTTGCCGACGCTGTCGATGAACGAGCAGCATCTGACCGATACCTGGCAATTGAACCATACCGACGGGACGAAACGCGACATCGCGCATCAGCCCGTGATCGGCTGCGGCGATTTCGGCATTCTGGAGCGGGCCGCCATCGAGGGGGTCGGCATCGCCCTTCTTCCGGATCATCTGTGCAACCGGGGCATCAGGACCGGGGTACTGGTGCCTGTGCTGCCGGAGTGGTGCTCGAACACCACTATCGCTCACCTGGTCTTCACCTCCCGTCACGGCATGCTGCCCTCGGTCCGTGCGCTGATCGATTTCATTGCCGAGAACCTGCCGACTGCAATGTCGCACTGCACCGAACTCGATCCGCCGACAGCCATGCGGGAAGCGGCGGAGTAAGAAATGGCTCTCAAGGGGCCAGGCCTATGATGCGGGCGTTTCACACAATCGAATCATATCCGGCGGAGGCAAAGTAGAATCATGACACGGGAGCGGCGGCGCCGCGTCATCTGGAGACGGCGCACGGGACTGGGCATCGTTCTCGTTGCCGCCATCTCCTTTCTTGCCGGCATGACGGATGCGGCCGGCCTTTTAATTGCCGGCAGCTTCGTCTCCTTCATGAGCGGCAATACCACCCGCGCCGCCGTCGCGCTCGCTGATGGGCAACCGGGCTATGCGGGGATTTTGCTGGGCGCCCTTTGGATGTTCGTCGCCGGCAATGCCCTCGGGATCATCATTGCCCATAACGCGGCCCGGCGCGCGTTTCGCGTCCTTTCCGGCGTTACCGTCCTGCTCTCGCTTGCGGCCATCATCACCGATCCGGATTTTGCAACGCTGCAATTCTACGCGATCGTGCTGGCCATGGGGCTCGTCAATGCCGCCGTCGAACACATCGAAGGATTGCCGATCGGGCTGACCTACGTCACGGGCGCCCTCTCCCGCTTCGGTAAAGGCATCGGCAGCTGGATGGTCGGCGCGCCGCGGCGGGACTGGTCCCTGCAGATCGTCCCCTGGCTTGGTATGGTGTCCGGCGGCATATGCGGCGCCTTTCTCGAACGGGCGCTTGGCGCCAATGTACTTTGGCTGGTCTGTGCGCTGTCGGCAGCGCTGGCGATTCTTACTTTTTTCATCCCCCCGCGCCTGCAGCGGCGCCTTGCGCCCCGCGCGCCGCTGCAGGCGGCAAAAATGCGGCCGACAAAACCCGGCCTGTAATCACCGCAAAACAACGATCGATGCGCACCCAACCGGTGCCGGTGCGAAAAAGCAGCTGCCGGACAGCATTTTTGCTTTACACACGACCAGAATATGCTAATTCCCAGCCGCAAGTGCTGCCCTTATAGCTCAGTTGGTAGAGCACCTGATTTGTAATCAGGGGGTCTCGGGTTCGAATCCTGATGGGGGCACCATTTTTTCTTCCCGCGATGCGATCGTTGGCCCTCACAAGCAGCCGTTGTTTCCACGTTCATCTGCGCCGTTGTTTTCCTTTCATACGTTGATGTTTTATGCATGATACCGGTGGTTTGCTGGCGGTGACATCATCCGTTGGATGCCCAGTTGACGGCAGGGGTGGTTTTGGGCTTTCAGTCCGCTGTCGCCCATTTCATAAAATATGACAGGCATTTCATGGCTCGCACGTTCAAAACCATCGCCTTCGCCGCTTCGGCAACCGACGAGGCACAGGCGGCGGAGGCGGAGCTGGTGGCCCTCTATGGCCAGGAAGATCCGGCCGAAGCGGATGTGATCGTGGCGCTCGGCGGCGACGGGTTCATGCTGCAGACGCTGCACGAGACGATGAATTCCGGCAAGCTGGTCTATGGCATGAACCGCGGCTCGATCGGCTTCCTGATGAACCGGTACAGCACCGATAACCTGCGGGAACGGCTGGCGGACGCCGTGGAAAACACCTTCCGGCCACTGGAAATGCAGACCATCGATACCGACGGCAACAGCTTCAAGGCATTGGCGATCAACGAGGTCTATCTGTTCCGCCAATCCTACCAAGCAGCCAAGCTGCGGGTCGTCGTCGACGATCGCGTGCGGCTGGAAGAACTGATCTGCGACGGGGTCCTGCTCTCCACACCCGCCGGCTCGACGGCTTACAACCTCTCGGCCCACGGCCCAATCCTGCCGCTCGAAGCACCGCTTTTGGCTTTGACGCCGGTCAGCCCCTTCCGGCCGCGGCGCTGGCGCGGCGCGCTGCTGCCCAACAAGGTCACCGTCGATATCGAGATTCTCGAATCGGAAAAACGACCGGTCAACGCGGTCGCCGATCATGTCGAGGTGAAGTCAGTGGTTCAGGTGCGCATCGCCGAATCGGAAAACATCACTGCGCATATTCTTTCGGATCCGGATTATTCCTGGTCGGACCGCATTCTTGCCGAACAGTTCTCCAACTAGAATCAGCCGGGCGCCCTCGCCTCACGTTGCCGCAATGCCTTGATTTCGAATCGATTTCGGCCGAAGGTTGTGGCAGAGTTGATTGTGTCTTGATGTCCGAGCGGGATAGAGACACCGGGCATCCAGCTTTTCACACGCGTTTACCTGAGGCGAAGACGATGCTCCCTATCCGATGTTTCAGTGCGCCTTTATTCAGGTATGGATTGGCCCCGCGGGCGCATGCGTTTGACGGCCAGAGACGTATGGCCTCTCGTTCCGTGCACCGCCTGGCCGGTCTCCTTCTGATGCTGCCGTTTGCAGCGGGGGCACCTTCTCGCGCGGACGAGACCGTGCTGATGCCTGCCAATATCATTTTCGTGACAAGCACCGGATATTGGGAAGAGAGCGGCGACCCGCTGAGTTCACTTGATCAAAACAGTGCAACGACGACGGAGAACAAACCGGCCTCACCGGCGCCGGCTCAGCGGGGTTATTACAAGCTCGTTGCGGTGCGCCAGCCCGAGGGCAACGCTCACATCTTCCTGCAACAGGTGGCGCTGGATGCCGCAGGGCCGAAGGTGGTGTCGTCAGCGGAGCTTGAAGAGTTTTCCGCGATGAAGGCGTATGTCACCGAAATCAGACCGGAAACATCCGATGGCGTCGCAGCCCAGCCGGGACTGTTTGCCACGGTCTATCTGAAGACGTATCCGACGGCCGGCGACCCTGAGACCTGGACTGTGCTGATAGACGACATCGGCGATATCAAAGTCGAACGCGAAACGAACTGACTGGCCACAGCGATCAAAAGAAAAGCCGGGCGATCGCGCCCGGCTTTTGCAATTTTCAGATGGGTTGGCAATCAGGCTTACGCCAGATCATCGACCACGGCGTCGGCACCGCCGTTGACGCGGTGGGCGAGTGCCGCCTCCATGAATGCGTTCAGGTCGCCGTCCAGCACATCGTCAGGTGCCGTGCTGGCAACCCCGGTGCGCATGTCCTTGACCAGCTGGTAGGGCTGCAGCACGTAGGAGCGGATCTGGTGGCCCCAGCCGATATCGCTCTTCGATGCGGCTTCAGCATTGGCCGCTTCTTCGCGCTTCTTCAGTTCCGCTTCGTACAGACGGGCGCGCAGCATGTCCCAGGCCTTCGCCTTGTTCTTGTGCTGCGAACGTTCCTGCTGGCACTGCACGACGATACCGGACGGCATATGCGTGATGCGCACGGCCGAATCGGTGGTGTTGACGTGCTGGCCGCCAGCGCCCGACGAGCGGTAGGTATCGATACGGCAATCGCTCTCGTTGATATCGATCTGGATCGAATCGTCGATGACCGGGTAGACCCAGATCGACGAGAACGAGGTGTGACGGCGGGCGTTGCTGTCGAACGGCGAGATGCGAACCAGGCGGTGAACGCCCGATTCGGTCTTCAGCCAGCCATAGGCATTGTGCCCCTTGACCAGAAGGGTCGCCGACTTGATGCCGGCTTCTTCGCCGTCATGAACTTCCAGAAGCTCGACCTTGTAGCCCTGGCGTTCGGCCCAGCGCGTGTACATGCGCAAGAGGATGTTCGCCCAGTCCTGGCTCTCGGTGCCACCGGCGCCGGAATGGACTTCCAGATAGGTGTCATTGCTGTCGGCTTCACCTGACAGCATCGCTTCCACCTGTCGGCGGGCCGCTTCGGTGCGCAAGACGCGCAGCGCATCTTCGGCTTCCTTGATGATGTCGGCATCGCCCTCTTCCTCGCCGAGTTCGATCAGGTCGATGGCATCCTGCATCTGCTGCTCGAAGGCGCGGACGCTGGTGATGCCGTCGTCGAGATGCTGGCGCTCGCGCATCAGCTTCTGGGCTTCCGCCGCATCGTTCCAGAGGTTCGGATCCTCCGACTTGTTGTTCAACCAGTCCAGCCGTCTTACCGCCTGATCCCAGTCAAAGATGCCTCCTCAGCAGGCTTATGGCCTGCTTGATTTCGTCGACAATATTCTCGATTTCGGTCCGCATGATCCTGCTTCTTGCGCTCGTATGGAATGTGCGCCGTGAATAGCGACGCCTGCCTCTTATGTAAAGACCGGCAGGCGTCTGCAAATGGGAAGGGTGGGTTAAAACAGGCCGCTGGAGCCACGGTTGATGGCGTCGTTTGCCTGCGGCGACGCCTTCAGGATTTCCTCTGGCGGGATATATTGATCGGCACCACCGATCACCGAGAAGGTGTCGGCCGGGCCGGTGCCGGGCTTGAAGGCCTCGATGATCGTATCCGGATCGCCGTCCGCCGCAGCCATGCCGGTCTTGCGGTTGACCGGGATCAGGCTCATGCCTTCCGGAACGACAAACTGGACCGGGCGCGTGCCCTGCATTGCGGCCTGCATGAAATCGTTGAAGACGGGGGCCGCCAGACCGCCACCGGTCGCACCGCGGCCGAGCGGTGCCGGGCTGTCGAAGCCGAGATAGAGGCCTGCGACCAGGTCCGGCGTATAACCGACGAACCAGGCGTCTTTTTCGTCATTGGTGGTTCCGGTCTTGCCGGCCACCGGGCGGTCGAGCTTAATCTTGCCGGCGGCAGTCCCGCGGGAAATCACGCCTTCCATCATCGAGGTGATCTGGTAGGCGGTCATCGGGTCGAGGACCTGTTCGCGGTTATCGGTCAGAACCGGCTCTTCCTGTTCTTGCCAATCGGCAGCATTGCAATTGTCGCAGGTGCGATCTTCATGACGGAAGATCGTCTTGCCGTAACGGTCCTGGATGCGGTCGATCATCGACGGCTTGATCTGCTTGCCGCCATTGGCGAGCACGGAATAGGCCGAAACCATACGCAGAACCGTCGTTTCGCCCGAGCCGAGCGACATGGCGAGCACCGGCAGCATCTTGTCGTAGATACCGAAACGTTCGGCATATTCGGCAAC
The DNA here is from genome assembly GCF_049897905.1 of Pararhizobium sp. PWRC1-1. NCBI lineage: Bacteria > Pseudomonadati > Pseudomonadota > Alphaproteobacteria > Hyphomicrobiales > Rhizobiaceae > Pararhizobium > Pararhizobium sp. PWRC1-1. The sequence goes on from NZ_JAFCXE010000002.1 coordinate 9,289, forward strand.
GAGGTTCATGCCCATGTCGTTGGCAAGCCGCACTGTCATCAAGTTACGCGACTTTTCGATGCCGAGGCGCAGGGTCGAGGGACCGGCCGAACCGCCGCCATAGTTTTCCGGGCGCCAGACCTGACCGCCGGTGACGAGCTCGAAGGGTGCATCAAGGATGACGGATGCGGGCGTATAGCCGTTATCCAGCGCTGCCGCATAGACGAAAGGCTTGAAGGAGGATCCCGGCTGGCGCATCGCCTGCGTCGCCCGGTTGAATTCCGATTGGCCATAGGAGAAACCGCCGGCCATTGCCAGCACGCGGCCGGTCTGCGGGTCCATGGCGACAAGGCCGCCCTGCACTTTCGGCGGCTGGCGCAGGCGATACTCTCCGGCAGCATCGGTTGGCTCGACATAAACAACATCGCCCGGACCAACGACGCCTTCCGGCGATTTTGCCGACTTGCGGTCACCGGCGGAGGAACGGTAGGCCCATTGCATGTTCTTGGCAGTGATATGGCCGGTCAGGCGGTCGGCGCCGACCTTGCCGCCTGCGTCCTTTTCCGGCTGGATGCCGATATCGGCGCCGTTGCCATCGACGGAAAGAACAACTGCCAGCTTCCATTCGGGCACATCGGACAATGCGTTCAGCTTGCCGAGCGGCTCGCCCCAGTCTCCACCGATCTCGATTGCCTTCATCGGGCCATGGAAACCACGGCGCTCGTCATAGGAGACCAGTGCATTCTGCAAGGCCTTGCGGGCTTCGACCTGCAGTCTCGGGTCAAGCGACGTGCGAACGGAGAGACCGCCTTCATAGAGAGCGTTGTCGCCGTAGCGCTGGATGATCTGGCGGCGGACTTCCTCGGCGAAATAGTCAGACGCGAACAGATGCGATCCGCCACGGCGAACGCTGACGCCGAGTGGCTGCTTCTTGGCTTCTTCGCCATCGCTCTTGGCGACGTAGCCATTCTCGACCATGCGATCGATGACCCAGTTACGGCGCTCGATAGCGGCTTCGGCCTTGCGGAACGGATGATAGTTTGCCGGCCCCTTCGGCAGGGCTGCAAGATACGCCGTTTCGGCAATGGTCAGTTCGGTAACCGACTTGTCGAAATAGGTCAGTGCTGCGCCGGCGATCCCGTATGAGTTCAGACCGAAGAAAATTTCGTTCAGATAAAGTTCGAGAATGCGGTCCTTGCTATACGCCTGCTCGATACGGAACGACAGGATCGCTTCCTTGACCTTGCGGTCTATCGTCTGGTCGGCGGACAGGAGAAAGTTCTTGGCAACCTGCTGGGTGATCGTCGAGGCGCCGACCGGGCGGCGGCCGGAGCCGAAATTCTGCAGGTTGACGAAGATGGCGCGGCCAAGGCCGGTGATGTCAACGCCGGGATGCTGGTAGAAATTCTTGTCTTCAGCCGAAATGAAGGCAGCCTTGACGCGATCTGGAATGGCCTGGATCGGCAGATAGAGGCGGCGCTCGCGGGCATATTCGGCCATCAGCGCACCGTTGCCGGCATGGACGCGGGTCGTTACCGGCGGCGAATAGCTGTTGAGGACCTCATAGTCTGGCAGGTCCTTGGTCACATGGCCAAGATAGATGGCAGCGGCTGCGGCAACGCCGAGCACCAGAAATGCGCCAATGCCGAAGAAATATCCAATCAGTCTGATCATCAGCCAGGTACCGGTATCCAGTTATCGTTTATCTATGCGGAACACACGTTGCCGGTGGGCCTACCCCGCACCTTGCCCGAATGCAATCACGCCAACGAATTTAACAACGAATGAAATGCGTTCCAGATGGTCCGCGACGCTTCCCCACGTTGCATGTTTACGGCCGGCGATCGTCTTTCGGATCACCGCCGCGCAATTCAGACTTCCGGATAGCGACCGGATTGTGAGTAAAATAGGGCTTGCGGCAGATTAAACATAGGTCATCCCGTTGAAAACGATATCGCTGTTACTCCGGCGACACAAATCACAACACACGTTATTGCCGGTCTAAACCGTGGCGCGGCAACGGATGAAGTCCCAGCCAAACGCCCTCAACCGCCGTTTGCCACGGCCTCGCCGCGATAGCCACGCACGGCAACTGCGAGCAAACCGGCGACCTTGCTGCGCCAGACTGGATCGACGAGGAGCTTTTCATCTTCCTTGTTGGACAAAAAGCCCAGTTCAAGCAGAATCGACGGCACATCCGGCGCCTGTAGCACACGGAAACCGGCATGGCGGTGGGGATTATTGATCAGGTTGATCTGTCCCTCGAACGAGGAAACGACGGAGCGGGCCAGGTTGACCGAGAATGCCTGCGTTTCGCGGCGTGTCAGATCAATCAGAATGTCGGCAACTTCAGCCGGCTCGCTCTTGAAGGTAACGCCGGCGATCTCGTCCGACAGGTTTTCGCGGGCGGCGAGATTGGCTGCCAGGTGGTCGGATGCCTTGTCGGAGATTGTATAGACGGTGGCGCCGCGAATATCGCGCTGCTTCAGCGTATCCGCATGAATGGAGATGAACAGGTTGGCGCTATGCTGGCGGGCGACCTGTACACGTTGCGGGAGAGAGAGAAACTCATCACTGTTGCGCGTCAGGAATGCCTTGACGCCCTTTTCCTTATTGAGCGTCTCGACAAGCTGCGTGGCGAAAGCGAGCGTGACGCTCTTTTCTTCCATCTTGGTCTCACTGCCGATCGCGCCGGTATCGATACCGCCATGGCCTGCATCAACGGCAACGATGAATGCGCCTGGTGCCGCCGGCTCGACCAGCCTGTCGGTCTTTGCGGCCGTGACCGTGCCTGTCCACTTCTGCTCTTCGATCAGGCTGGAAAAACGTGCCTCGGTCACGCGCTCGGCATCGAGAACCAGGCGAAAGCCCTTCCCTTCCTCGTCCGCCTTGACATCGGCGACCGTGACCGCGACGGGTTTGCTTGCCGTGAGCACCACACGGGCGCTGCCCGGGCCCATGGCGCCATAGCGGATTTCGGTGAACAGGCCGCGCGCCTTCAGATCCTCGGGCTTCAGACCGAAGGAGGTTTCAGGCAGATCGACGATGACACGGGGCGGATTGGCAACATAGTGGACGAAGAAAATCGGCTTGCGGTCGAAATCGATCACCACCCTTGTGCGGGCATCGTCACCGGCGATCCGGGCACCATAAGCGAGCAACGGTGCATCCGCAGCTTGGGCTATCGGCGCTGCCGAGAGAACCAAGAGGCCCAGCAGGCACCGTCGTATCATCGCTGACAGGATCAAATCCGCTCTTCCTTGTTGCACACGCCCGCCGGAACCCTGTGGTAGCGTCTTCCGCAATCCGGTCTTCGACGTCTCATTTCGGGACATAGCTTACGCCTGGCGTGCTGCCGCCTGTAGCATCCATGACGCCATATGGTTAATCAAACCTTGCTTTCTCTACGCTCAAGGTGCGACGCCTGCGCTCTTTCAACGCTGCTAAAGCGCATAAAGACGGCGGCAAACCGGCACTCCGGCAGTACACACCCCGACAAGCGAATCAATCAATATTATGGCGGCTCCGGCTTTTCCCTTGCCATTGTGACATAGAAAACATAAAAGCCTTGCAGGGAGAAAGTGTTGACGGGATAGAATCGACGACCGGCAGCCAAAGGGTTTTTTAAGCCCTGGCGCCAGAGCGTGATCGGGGACGGGTAAAACCGCTTCAAGGCAGATCACGTCTCGGACAAGCAGTCGCGCTTCATCCGCCGTCGCTCCACTTTTTCTTCGCATGCTGAATCGAGAAATTCCGGCGGTGGCCGGAGCGTTTATGGTGACGATCACCGCAGGCCCGTGACCGGGCACATTCATCGGGCCTTCAGGGCCTACTACATTGGCATTCTTGTTTGGTCATTAACGTTGTCCCAGCAGTATCGGTCAGAAGTAAACAGGCCCCGGAACAGACTAGTTCCGGCTGCTGTCTGGCTGTTGGACGATCTTCCCAACCATACAGGAACATTCACATCCGGCGAAAAACCTGAGCTGTATGGAAAGTCTCCTCCGGGAGGCTATTTTCCTGCTGTTTCCAGGGTGCGCCGAGGAGCACCACTTACATGGCAGAGAAAATGCTTATCGATGCGTCTCACGCTGAAGAGACGCGCGTCGTTGTCGTACGCGGAAGCCGCATAGAAGAATTCGACTTCGAATCCGAACACAAGAAACAGATCCGCGGCAATATCTACCTCGCGAAAGTGACGCGCGTAGAGCCGTCGCTGCAGGCGGCCTTCGTCGATTACGGCGGCAACCGCCACGGCTTCCTGGCCTTCGCCGAAATCCACCCCGACTATTACCAGATCCCGCTCGCCGACCGGCAGGCCCTTTTGCGGCAGGAAGCCGAAGACGCGCGCCGCGATGACGACATCGAGCACGTCGAAACCGGCACGGATCTCGGCCCGGACTTAGAAGATGAAACAGTAGAGACGACGGTTGAAAACGTCGTCGAGATCATCGAGGCGGCTGCCGAGCCGGTCGAGACAGTGGAAACGGATGTCGAGGCTGAAGAAAAGCCGAAGGCAAAAGCCAAGCGCCCGCGCCGCACCAAGAAGGCTGCTGCCGCTGAAGCCGAAGCAGCCGTTGTTGACGGCGACGAAGGCAACGGCGGCGAAATGGCTGCCATGGTCGATACCGACAGCATTTCGGAAGATACCCGTGGCGGACGTCGTGGTCATGACGACGATGATGACGATGGTCATCACGAGGAAAAGGAAGTCATCGAGTCCGTTGGCGCCGAAGACGCTATGGAAGAAGTGCCGGACCGGCAGGTCAGCCGCCGCCCGCGCAAGCAGTACCGCATCCAGGAAGTCATCAAGCGCCGGCAAATTCTGCTGGTGCAGGTGGCCAAGGAAGAACGCGGCAACAAGGGCGCAGCCCTCACCACTTACCTGTCGCTTGCCGGCCGCTATTCGGTTCTGATGCCGAACACGGCGCGTGGCGGCGGTATCTCCCGCAAGATCACCAACCTGCCGGACCGCAAGCGTCTGAAGGAAATCGCCCGCGCGCTCGACGTGCCGCAGGGCATGGGCGTCATCCTGCGCACCGCCGGTGCCAACCGCACCAAGGTCGAAGTCAAGCGCGACTTCGAATACCTGATGCGCCTGTGGGAAAACGTCCGCACGCTCACGCTGTCCTCGACAGCCCCTTGTCTCGTCTATGAGGAAGGCTCACTGATCAAGCGCTCGATCCGCGACCTTTACAACAAGGATATCAGCGAGATCATCGTTGCCGGTGAGGAAGGCTACAAGGAAGCCAAGGGCTTCATGAAGATGCTGATGCCGAGCCACGCCAAGGTGGTTCAGCCCTACCGCGACGTGCACCCCATCTTCTCGCGCTCGGGCATCGAAGCCCAGCTCGATCGCATGCTGGTGCCGCAGGTAACGCTGAAGTCCGGCGGCTACATCATCATCAACCAGACCGAAGCGCTGGTTGCAATCGACGTCAACTCGGGCCGTTCGACCCGCGAACACTCGATCGAAGACACGGCTCTCCAGACCAACCTCGAAGCCGCCGAAGAAGTCGCCCGCCAGCTGCGCCTGCGCGACCTTGCCGGTCTTGTGGTCGTCGACTTCATCGACATGGAAGAAAAGCGCAACAACCGTTCGGTTGAAAAGCGCCTGAAGGACCATCTCAAGAACGACCGCGCCCGCATTCAGGTCGGCCGCATCTCGCATTTCGGCCTGCTCGAAATGTCGCGCCAGCGCATTCGCGCTTCGGTGCTGGAATCGACGATGCAGGTCTGCTCGCATTGCAACGGCACGGGCCATGTTCGCTCGCAGTCCTCCGTCGCCCTGCATGTTCTGCGCGGCGTCGAGGAATATCTCTTGAAGAACACCACGCACAACATCACCGTGCGCACGACCCCGGATATCGCGCTCTACCTGCTCAACCACAAGCGCGGCACGATCATCGATTATGAAGAGCGCTTTGGCATTCAGATCATCATCGAGGCGGACGCCCATGTCGGTGCGCAGCATTTTGCCATCGATCGCGGCGAAGCCGTCGAGAACCCAGTCAAGATCGATCAGATCATCCAGTTCGAGCCAGAAATCGACGAAGACGATGATATCGTCATCGAAGAGGATATCGAGGACGAAGAAGAGGTTGTGGCGGAAGCCAAGCCGGAACGCGCTGAGCGGGCCGAGCGTAGCGAACGGGCACCTGCCGAGCAGAGTGACGACCAGGGTAACCGCAAGCGCAAGCGCCGGCGCCGCCGGCGTGGCGGCCGCCCTGGTAGCGACCAGGCAACGGAAGCCGGTGTCAGCGCCGACGATGCATCCGATGAGGATGGCGACGAGGACGAAGCAGATGACGTTGCTGCACAGGCAGGTTCCGAAGATGCGCAGGATGCAGGCCTGAGCGAGGAAGAACGCCAGAAGCGCAAGCGCCGCCGTCGCGGCAAGCGTGGTGGCCGCCGCAATCGTCCGGACGAGGCAGAAGGTGAAAACCTGGCAGCCGACGGCGAAGCCGCCGGTGACGAAGCCTCGACCGATGCGCCAGAAGCGGACGCTGATGCTGCCGTTTCAGCCGAAGCTGTTGTTTCCGCCGTTGTCGTCGAAGAGATCGCTGAAGCCCCGGTTGTTGCCGAGGAAGAGGTGAAGCCAGCAAAGCCGAAGCGCAGCCGCAAGAAAGCCGTGGCTGCCGTCGAAGAGGCCGTTGACGAGCAGGTGCCCCTCGCTTCCGCCGATGCGGATGCCCAGGCTGCTGTCGAAGCAAAGCCGGAAGCGGTAGCTGCCGTCGAGGAACCGGCTGTCGAGAAGGCGGCCGCAGACCTCGAGGACACAAAGCTCGACGACACGAAGCTGGTGCGCGCCAACCGCAATATCGAGACGATTGCCAGCGAGCCGGTGGTCAAGTCGTCCACCGTTAAGAAGGACGAAGGCGACGCTGATCCGGCAAAGCCCAAGAAGGGCGGCTGGTGGCAGAAGCGCGGCTTCTTCTGAGCCGAAACTGACGCCTAAGAGTTGAAAAACCGGCCAAGCGATTGGCTGGTTTTTTCGTTTCAAGCCTGTTCCATAAGTAACTGCGAAAATACCAGAGCTGCGACAGATTGTGCTTCGCTGGACGAGATGGGCTCGCCCGGCACCAGCCGGAGGAGGCAATTATGCGACGTTTCCTTGTCGCAGCGGCGCTCGTCGCCATTCCCACCATTTCGCTTGCAACGACATCCCAGGCCGACAGCAATGGCCGCCAGCGTTACAATGACTTCTACTACAGGAGCTATGACACAGCCTTCGAACCGGTCTGTGTGATCAGGACAGTCCGCAAGACTGACGAGCACGGCAACTCCGTCATCCAGAGGGTGCGAATCTGCCGCTGAGGCAAGCGGGTTTGACAGGCGCTACAGGCATGCGCGTCCGCTGGGTGCGCATGAAACGCGGGCGGCCTCGCCGCCGATCCACTTGCCAATCCGATTCACAGCCGTGACAGACTGAATCCGGAAAAACCTTTAACAGCCTGAGATCGCTACAGGATCACGCCAGCCAACGGGCAATTCGGTCCATTGCAATGATCATGTCAGCTTCTGCCCCCGCATAGGAAAACCGCATCGCGCGATGCCCTTCGACAGGATCGAAATCCAGCCCCGGCGTTGCTGCCACATTGATCTCGGCCAGCATCTTGCGGGCAAAATTCATGCTGTCATTGGTGAAGCGGCTGACGTCGGCATAGGCGTAGAAAGCGCCATCCATCGGCGAAGCGATGGTAAAACCGATCTCCGGCAGGCGCTTCAGCAGAAGATCACGATTGGCGGCATAGGATGCCTTGTAGACATCCAGTTCCACCTCGCAGCCGAGCGCTGCTTCCGCCGCGATTTGCGACAGTTCCGGCGGCGAAATATATAGGCTCTGGGCGATCCGCTCGAAGGCGCGAACCTGGTTCTCCGGCAGGATCATCCAGCCGATCCGCCAGCCAGTCATGCAATAATATTTCGAGAACGAGTTGATGATGACCGCTTCATCGGTCACCGCCAGCGCCGTCGTCTCCTCGCCGGCAAAAGTCAGGCCATGATAGATTTCGTCCGAGATGAAGGCAATATTATTGTCATGGCAATAGTCGGCAAGCGCCTTCAGCCCTGCCCTGCCGGTCACCGTGCCTGTCGGATTGGCCGGGCTGGCGAGCAGAACGCCGTCCAACCGTTTGCCGGCTTTTACCGCCGCGGCTTCCAGGCTTTGCGGCGTCAGTGTGAAGCCGCTTTCCGCATCCGCCTCGACCTCGACGACACTCATACCGAGAGTTGTCAGGATGTTGCGGTAGGCCGGGTAGCCCGGGCGGGCGATGGCAACACAATCGCCGGGATCAAACAGCGCCAGGAAAGCCAGATTGAAGCCGGCCGATGATCCCGTCGTGACGGCAACGCGCTGTGGATCGATATCAATACCGTAGCGTGAACGATAATGCCGGGCGATGGCTATTCTCAGCGACGCGGTTCCCAATGCATCGGTGTAACCGAGACGGCCGTGGCCGAGTGCCGTTCGTGCCGCCTCCAGCGCTGCCTTCGGTGCGGGATGGCTCGGCTGGCCGACGGCCATGGAGATGACCGGATAACCGGCTTCGCGGCGCTTGGTGGCCTCGGCCAGAACGTCCATGGCATGAAACGGTTCGACGGAACTGCGGGCGGACAGAGGCTTCAACGGCACATCCTCGATATTTTTGACGTGACAGGCATGTGCCTGATCGCAAAGGGCTTCACAAGTGCGCGAGCGCCGCATTTCCGCCGATTTTGCGGTTTCGTTTGGCGCCGCGCCACCCTATGGTCGGCAGCGATATTCTGTTGTCCTTCAAACAAGCCTGTTGACGCGGCCTTAGCACTTGAACGACAGACTGCAGCAACGAAAGACAACGAGGACTACCATGCCATTCAACCTTCGCAAGATCATCGCCGCTTCGCTTATCCTTTTGACGGCGAGTGCTGCTGCCTCTCCGGCGGCCTACGCGCTGGATGCCAAGCAGAAGCAGGAAATCGGCGATTTCATCAAGGAATACCTCGTCGCCAATCCGGAAATCCTTCTCGAAGCCCAGCAGTCGCTGAAGAAGAAGCAGGCCGACGAACAGTCGGCGCAGGCGCAGGCTGCCATTACAGACAATGAAAAGGCGATCTTCCAGTCGCCCTATGACGTGACGCTTGGAAATCCGAATGGCAATGTGACCATCGTCGAGTTCTACGACTACAATTGCGGCTACTGCAAACGCGCTTTGTCGGACATGGAAACCATTCTGGAAAAGGACAAGAACGTTCGCTTCGTCCTGAAGGAGCTGCCGATCCTCGGACCGGATTCGATGGCGGCGCACAAGGTCAGCACCGCCTTCCGCGCCATCGCGCCGGAAAAATACGGCGACTTCCACCGCGCTCTGCTTGGCGGCGAGGACCGTGCCAATGAAGAAACGGCGATGGCCGTGGCCACCGGTCTCGGCGTTACTGAGGCCGACCTGCGCAAGAAGATGGCTGAAAACACCCAGGACGACGCCGTCAAGGAAGTCTACACGCTTGCCAACGATCTCGGCATTACCGGCACGCCGTCTTACGTTATCGGTAAGGAAGCCGTCTATGGCGCGGTCGGTGCCGAGGAAATTGAAACTAAAGTCGCCAATGTCCGTAGCTGCGGCAAGACCGTCTGCTAAGCCTCGTTTTTTGGGCGAAGCGACGCGTTATGGCTTGTGGACAAATGCCGAGGAGGGCCAAAGGGCTTTTCCTTGGCAGTTCGCCGGTCTATAGGTAGCGCTCGATTATCGGACCGGATCCCATATGCCATCGACCATTTTCGTGCTGAACGGCCCCAACCTCAACGCGCTCGGAAAACGCGAGCCCGGTATTTATGGGGGCCAGACGCTGGCCGACATCGAGGCAATGTGCGTCGAGCATGGCAATGCACTCGGCCTCAACGTCGTCTGCCGCCAGAGCAATCATGAGGGCGATCTCGTCGACTGGTTCCATGAGGCAGGCAGCGTGGCGCAGGGCATCGCCATCAATGCCGGCGCCTACACCCACACATCGATCGCATTGCACGATGCAGCAAAGGCGATCGGTATTCCGGTCGTCGAAGTGCACCTGTCCAATGTTTATGCCCGTGAGGGATTCCGGCACAAATCGATGCTGGCACCCGCCGCGAAAGGCGTGATCTGCGGCTTCGGTGCCGACAGTTACATTCTGGCGCTCAATGCGCTAAAGACACTCACACAACACACGAAATAAAAAGAACACGAGGCTCATATCCATGGCTGACAAGAAACCCGGCATCGACCAGTCGCTGATCCGCGATCTCGCCAACATTCTGAACGAAACCGATCTCACCGAAATCGAAGTGGAACAGGATGACCTGCGTATCCGCGTTTCCCGCGCCGGTACGCCGCAATACGTGTCCGCTCCTGTTCCGGTCGCTGCACCGGTCCAGGCCGCTTCGGCCGGCGTTTCTGCGATCTCCGCTGCAGAAACCGCACGGGCGTCCAAGAACGCCCTGACCGCACCGATGGTCGGCACGGCTTATCTGTCGCCTGCTCCCGGCTCGCGCCCCTTCGTCGAAGTCGGCGCCACCGTCAAGGAAGGCCAGACGATCCTGATCATCGAAGCCATGAAGACCATGAACCAGATCCCGGCGCCCCGCTCCGGCAAGGTTACCGAAATCCTCGTTGAAGACGGCGCACCGGTCGAGTACGGCGAAGCGCTTGTCGTCATCGAATAGGCCGCGCAGATGATTTCAAAGATCCTCATCGCCAATCGCGGCGAAATCGCCCTTCGGGTGTTGCGCGCCTGCAAGGAACTTGGCATCGCCACCGTCGCGGTTCATTCGACCGCCGACGCCAACGCGATGCATGTGCGGCTTGCCGACGAGAGCGTCTGCATCGGCCCCCCGCCCTCGCGCGACAGCTATCTCAACATCCACCAGATCGTTGCTGCCTGCGAGATCACCGGCGCCGATGCCGTGCATCCGGGCTACGGCTTTCTGTCGGAAAATGCCAAGTTCGCCGATATCCTCGACGCCCATGGCATCACCTTCATCGGACCGACCGCCGATCACATCCGCATCATGGGTGACAAGATCACGGCCAAGGAAACCGCCAAGTCGCTTGGCATTCCGGTCGTTCCCGGTTCGGCCGGTGAAGTGTTACCGGAAAATGCACTTGAGATCGCCCGCGAAATCGGCTTCCCCGTACTGATCAAGGCCACCGCCGGTGGCGGCGGACGCGGCATGAAGGTGGCGAAGAACGAGGAAGAACTGTCCGAGGCGGTTTCCACAGCACGTTCAGAAGCGCTTGCCGCTTTCGGCAACGACGCCGTCTACATGGAAAAGTATCTCAGCAAGCCACGCCATATCGAAGTTCAGGTCGTTGGCGACGGCGAAGGCAATGCCATTCACCTCGGTGAACGTGACTGCTCTTTGCAGCGCCGCCACCAGAAGGTCTGGGAAGAAGCCAATTCGCCGGCCCTCAATGTCGAGCAGCGGATGAAGATTGGCGAAATCTGCGCCGATGCCATGCGCAAGCTGAAATACCGCGGCGCCGGCACGATCGAGTTTCTCTACGAAAATGGCGAGTTCTTCTTCATCGAGATGAACACCCGCCTGCAGGTCGAGCATCCGATCACCGAAGCCATCACCGGCATCGACCTGGTGCACGAGCAGATCCGTGTCGCTTCCGGCGGCGGTCTCTCGGTGACGCAGGACGAGATCGTCTTTTCCGGCCATGCCATCGAATGCCGCATCAATGCCGAGGATCCGCGCACCTTCGTGCCGTCGCCCGGCACAATCACGCATTTCCATGCGCCTGGCGGTCTCGGTGTTCGCGTCGATTCAGGCGTCTATCAGGGCTACAAGATCCCGCCCTATTACGACAGCCTGATCGGCAAGCTGATCGTGCATGGACGCACCCGCGTCGAATGCATGATGCGCCTGCGCCGCGTGCTCGATGAATTCGTCATCGACGGTATCAAGACGACCTTGCCTCTGTTCCAGGACCTGATCAACAATCAGGACATCGCCAACGGCGACTATGACATCCATTGGCTGGAAAACTATCTGGCCAAGACGGCCGAATGAGGTTTTGAATGAAGGGGACCCGCAGCAGGCAGCCGGACATTACACCGGATTTGCTGTTGCGGGCCTATTCTATCGGGCTGTTCCCGATGGCCGACAGCGCTGACGATCCCGAACTGTTCTGGGTCGAGCCTGAATTGCGCGGCATTATCCCGCTCGACGATTTCCACATTTCCAAAAGCCTGGCCAAGACGATCCGGCGCGCGCCTTTCGATATCCGGTACGACACGGCCTTCGAGCAGGTCATGGACGGATGCGCCGCCCCTGCCCCCGACCGCCCGACCACCTGGATCAACGCCAGGATCCGCTCACTCTATGCAACCCTGCACAGCATGGGCCATGCGCATTGCGTGGAAGCCTGGGACGGTGACGAGCTGGTCGGGGGTCTCTACGGCGTCTCGCTCGGCTCGGCGTTCTTCGGCGAAAGCATGTTTTCGCGCCGCACCGATGCCTCGAAGATCTGCCTCGTGCATCTGGTCGAGCGGCTGCGAAAGCAGGGTTTTGTCCTGCTCGACACGCAGTTCACCACCGAACACTTGAAAAATTTTGGCGCAATCGATGTACCCAAGTCGCGCTATGAAAAGATGCTGGCACGGGCGATTGCAACGCCGCATCTGAAGTTTTGATACGCAGGCTCGCGTCACTGCGGTGGCGAGCGTCACTCATGACACCGCAACACACGCACGGCCCCTCATCCGGCCTGCCGGCCACCTTCTCCCCGTTTTGACGGGGAGAAGGGATCAGCGGCAAACTCCGTCATCCCCTCTCCCCGTTTACGGGGAGAGGGTTAGGGTGAGGGGCAACCCAGCGCGAAAAAACACGCCGAGCCTATCGCAGCTTCATCAAACCCGCTTCAGTCTTGCCAAAACCGCAGTTGCGATAGAAGTTGGCCAGATGCTCTTCGAAATCCACATGCAGCCACAGCGCTCCCCGTTCACGGGCGAGCGTTTCGGCTGCCTTCACCAAGCGGGTAGCGATACCCATGCGGCGCTTGGCGGGATGCACGCAGGTGTCGAGAATGAACGCGTGGATACCGCCGTCCCAGGCGACGTTGACGAAACCGATCAGTTGCCCATCGTCATAGGCGCCGACATGAGCAAGGCTTCGCGGCAGGATGCCCGAAAAATCTCTCGGCGTGTGTTCGCCCCAAGCGGCGGCCCACAGAGCATTCATCTGGTCGTTCGGGGGAAACGGATCGGTGCGGATTTCGATGGTCAACGCGATCCTCGAAGCATTACTGCTTGGCTGCGGAATCCGGCGGCGGCAGGTCGGACTTTGCTTTGCAGCTGTTCAGCCAGACGTCATAGACGGGGTGCTCGACGGCGTTCAGGCCGGGGCTGTCGGCAAACATCCAGCCGGTGAAGATGCGGCGGATCTTGCGGTCGAGTGTGATTTCATCGACCTCGACAAACGTGTCGGTCTTTGGGGCTTCGGTTTCATCGCGGCTATAACAGACGCGCGGCGTCACCTGCAGCGCTCCGAACTGGACGGTTTCGCCAATATAGACGTCGAAGGTGGTGATGCGGCCGGTGATCTTGTCGATACCGGAAAAAACGGCAACCGGGTTGGTGATCCGGGCTGCGTCGGCGACCGTCACCATCGACAGAACGGCGGTACCGGCAATCGCGAACAGCGAGGCTGCCGCAAACATCCGGCGCTTTAGAATTCGCTGACTTGAAACTACCATTCTAACGCCCGTCTCCCGCGCAATTCCCGGCCAAGGTGCCGGGTATCAGGCGCTAAACATCAAATGTGGCCGAGGCATGGTGCCTGCGGTGCAATCAACAATCCCAAGGAACTGTTTGCAGATCCGGTTCAGGAGCGTGGCGTCCAGGCATCATAGTCACCGGTGACGCGCGGACGCTCGCCCGTCGAGTTGATCGAGCCCGGCGGCCGGTAGGCTTGGGCGGAGCCGGTGCCGTTGGGCTGGTGCGGCTTCTGCCACTCGCGCGCCGTGTAGCTCTCGTCTGCCGGTGAAACGTCAGTGCGGTGATGCATCCACCCGTGCCAGCCTGGCGGAATAGCGGACGCATCGGCATAGCCGTTGTAGATCACCCAGCGGCGGGTGCGGCCCTCGGAATCAGTGCCGCCCTGATAGTAGACGTTGCCGGCCGCATCTTCGCCCACTCTTTTGCCGAAGCGCCAAGTGTGAAAGCGGGTGCCGATCGTCTGTCCATTCCACCAGGTAAAAATCTGCAGCAGAGACTTCATGATGTCCGTCCTTGACCGCGCCAAACAGTGCGCGGGATATCCTAGATTACTGCTCCGCTTATGCCGCGCAGCCTGCCGCTTGTCCAGTGATTCCGTTGCAACGCCGTTATTTCAACCGAATCTTGAAGCCGAGATGGGAGGGCTCGAACCCTACCCGCTCATAGAACCGATGGGCATCAATGCGCTCCTTGTTCGAGCTCAATTGCACCTTGGAAAACCCTTGCGCACGGGCCGTATCGACAGCAAACCGCATCATTGTCTCGCCGATCCCCTTGCCGCGCATGTCCTTTCGGGTCTGCACGGATTCTATCAGCAGGTTGGAGCTACCCCGGCCGGAGAGCGTCGTCAGGACCGTGGTCTGGAACGTCCCGACCACCGCGCCATCCAGATCGGCGACATAAAGCGTCTCGTTGGGGGTGGCGATAATGCGCTCAAATGCCGCGAGATAGTCGGCAAAGGCATCCGGCGCAGTGGTGTCGCCGTGACCACCGAGCGTATCGGATGCGAACAGTGCGATAATGTCAGTGAGGTCTTCGCGGTTGGCCTGCCTGATCGACACATTGAGCTTTGGTGCGTGCATCTCTTCCGATTCCCGATTTCTGGCCGTGGCTTGCCAGCGGATGAAGAAGGAAATGTGACAACGGCATAGGACAGCTCCCAGCCGGCTTCAGTCCAGAGGCTTTTCCATCACGATCGTTGCAATGCCCCAGGTCGCAGCACCAACGCCTGCCCCGACGAAGCCATGCGCCTCATAGAAGCCGATGGCCTTAGCGTTGTTCTCCTCGACTTCCACCCGCATCGTGCCCGCATAAGGAAAGCAGGTTTCGAGCTCGGCAAAAATATCGCGGGCGATCCCCTGCCGCTGAAACTGCGGCAGGACATAGAGTTGGTGCAGCACGGCCGTCTCGTGCAGCGTTTCGGACATCGACGCAAAGCCCATGCCGCCAATCTTCTTGCCGTCGTCTGCAACGAGGAATTCGCCATTCTTGCGCTGAAGATTGGCCTTCAGCGCTGTCACAGAATGCCACTTGGCCGTCATCTCGTTGATCTTCTCGGCACCGTACAGCGCATCATAGGTCGCATGCGCGGTCTCACCCAGAAGCGCCGAGACTTTCGCCAGATCGCGCTCGGTCGCTGTGCGGACAAAGAACATGTTTTAGGCCTTTCAATCGCAATTCCGGACGGAAAACCGTTTCACACTTTTCCTGGAATTGCTCAGTCCTCGATTTTCGATCGCAATTCCGGACGGAAAACCGTTTCACACTTTTCCTGGAATTGCTCAGTCCTCGATGCCGAGCTTGGCCTTGACCAGAGCCTGTACGGCCTGCGGGTTGGCCTTGCCGCCGGTCGACTTGATCACCTGGCCGACGAACCAGCCGGCAAGCGAGGGCTTGGCCTGAACCTTGGCGACCTGATCGGGGTTGGCGGCGATGATCTCGTCAACAGCCTTTTCGATCGCACCGGTATCTTTGACCTGCTTCATGCCGCGGCTTTCGACCAGCTCGGCCGGGTCGCCGCCTTCGGTCCAGACGATTTCGAACAGGTCCTTGGCGATCTTGCCGGAGATCACTTCCGACTTGATCAGGTCGAGAATGCCTCCGAGCTGGGCGGGGGAAACCGGAGTCTCTTCGATGGTTTTGCCGGCTTTGTTCAAGGCGCCCAGCAGGTCGTTGATGACCCAGTTGGCGGCAATCTTGCCGTCGCGGCCAGCGGCCACGGCCTCGAAATAATCGGCAACCGCCTTTTCCGACACGAGCACGGATGCGTCATAGATCGACAGACCGAGATCGCGCACGAAACGCTCCTTCTTGTCGTCGGGCAATTCCGGCAGATCGGCCTTCAGCGCTTCGATGAAGGCGTCGTCGAATTCGAGCGGCAACAGGTCCGGATCGGGGAAATAGCGGTAGTCATGCGCGTCTTCCTTCGAGCGCATCGACCGCGTCTCGCCCTTGCCCGGGTCAAACAGGCGGGTTTCCTGGTCGATCGAGCCACCATCTTCGAGAATGCCGATCTGGCGGCGGGCTTCGTATTCGATCGCCTGGCCGATGAAACGGATGGAATTGACGTTCTTGATTTCACAGCGCGTGCCAAAATCTTCACCCGGACGGCGTACGGAGACGTTGACGTCGGCGCGCAGCGAGCCTTCGTCCATATTGCCGTCGCAGGTGCCGAGGTAACGCACGATCGACCGCAGCTTGGTGACATAGGCCTTGGCTTCATCGGAGGAGCGCATGTCGGGCTTGGAGACGATTTCCATCAGCGCCACGCCGGACCGGTTCAAATCGACATAGGACATGGTCGGGCTCTGGTCGTGCATCGACTTGCCGGCATCCTGTTCCAGATGCAGCCGCTCGATGCCGATTTCGATATCCTCGAACTGGCCCTGACGATCCGGGCCGACGGAAATGACGATCTGGCCTTCGCCGACGATCGGATCCTTGAACTGGGAAATCTGGTAGCCCTGCGGCAGGTCCGGATAGAAATAGTTCTTGCGGTCGAAGATCGAGCGCTTGTTGATCTGCGCCTTCAGGCCGAGACCCGTGCGCACCGCCTGCTTGACGCATTCCTCGTTAATGACGGGCAGCATGCCGGGCATCGCCGCATCGACCAGTGAGACGTTGGAGTTCGGTGCATTGCCGAATGTCGTCGAGGCGCCCGAAAACAGCTTCGAATTGCTCGTCACCTGGGCATGGACTTCCAGGCCGATGATGACTTCCCAATCGCCAGTGGCGCCTGGAATATAGCGTTTCGGTTCTGAGATGCGGACGTCGACGAGGGTCATGGAATGCTCTTCTGTAAGCTTCAATTCGTGTGTCTCTGGGTAGAACAATTGGCTTTGGGGTGCAAGGCTTGTCACATCCGGTATGGCGCATTGATGCCCAATCTCCGGGCGTTTGCGATCTGTTCAATTTTTTGAGGCACTCTGCCCGAATGGCCATCTGTCTCTTGCTCATCGTTGTGTTTCTTGTCCTCAACCTCGTGACGTTCTGCGTCTTCTGGTGGGACAAGGCGGCGGCACGCGGTGGAAAATGGCGCATCGCCGAAAACAAGCTTTTGAGCCTGGCGTTTTTCGGTGGAAGCCTCGGTGCCTTCGCCGCCCAGCGGCTGTTGCGGCACAAGACCCGCAAGGAACCCTTCCGCACCCGGCTGGCGGCAATCCTCGTGATGCACGCCGCCGTTGCCTCGGTCGGACTTCTGGCATTGCCGTGGGTGCTTGCCGGTCACGTTTTCCACTCTTGAGCCCCCCAATAGCTGGCTGATTTTTGACGCGGCGACAGCAGCTTGACTCGCGTGACGATTCGTAACTATTATTATTACATGAAAAGAAACAGCCGCCTTTCCGCGGTGCTGCACGCACTGCTGCACATGGCAGAACGCGAACGGCCGATGACATCGGACGAGCTCGCCCTCTGCCTCCACACCAATCCCGTCGTCGTCCGGCGTACCATGGCCGGGCTGCGCGAGGCAGGCCTTGTCACCTCCGGCCGTGGTCATGGCGGCGGCTGGACGCTTGGCCGGCCGCTGGAAGACGTCACCATGCGCGACATCTATGCGGCACTGGGCGAGCCGATGCTGTTCCAGATGGGCAATGTCAGCGAAAGCCCCGGCTGCCTCGTCGAACAGGCGGTCAACCATGCGCTGGACGACGCCTTTCGCGATGCCGAGGCCATGCTGATCGCCCGCCTCGGGCAAGTGACACTCGCGACGCTCGCCGATGATTTCAAACGGCGCTTTGCCGAACACAAGACCGCGCTGAAACAGCCCGGCTGACATTTCACATCACCACAAAAGTCTCCCGCACCGGACCTTCTCAAGTTGCCGGCGGGCGGAGCTATGGAAGGAAAGACTATGCAACAGGATGCAGTCATCATTGGCGGCGGTTTTGCCGGACTGTCGGCTGCCTATATTCTCGCCCGCGCCCGTCGGCATGTCACGATCATAGACAGCGGCACGCCGCGCAACCGGTTTGCCGCCCATTCCCACGGCGTGCTGGGGCTCGACGGCAAATCAGGACTGGAGATCCTTACCGATGCACGCGCCCAGCTTGCCGCCTACCCCACGGTTACCTTCGTAGAGGGCGAGGCTGACGCTGCGGAAGGCACAATCGACGACTTCCATGTCAGCGTTGCCGGACACGGCTCGATTGCCGCCCGGCGGCTGCTTCTCGCCAGTGGCATCGAAGACCGCCTGCCCGATATTCCAGGCCTTTCCGAACGCTGGGGCAAGACCGTGCTTCATTGCCCCTATTGTCACGGCTATGAAATCGGCGGCGGGCCGATCGGCGTCCTGGCGACACAGCCGATGTCGGCGCATCAGGCAGCCGTCGTTGCCGAATGGGGCGATGTCACCCTCTTTACCAACGGCATGCCGGAGCCGGACGCAGAAACGCTTGCACTGCTCGACAGACGCAATGTCCGCCTCCAGCCCGGCGCGGTCGGCGTCATCGAAGCCGGCACCTGCGACAGGCTGCGGATACGGCTGGAGAACGGCCGGACCTTCGACGTCAAGGCGCTGTTTATCGCCGCCGATCTGCATAGGCGCGGCACGATCGCTGAAAGCCTCGGCTGCGCGCTGACGGAGACGCCCGCCGGTACGATAATCGTTACCGACACCGTTAAGGCGACCAGCGTCGCCGGGGTCTATGCGGCCGGCGATAATGCCCGCGCCTTCGGTAACATCACGCTTGTTTCCGCCGATGGTGTCATGGCCGGTCTCGGCATGCACCAATCATTGATGTTCGCATCGCATTCTTGACGGCGCGGCTGTCCTTCGCTTAAAAGCGGCCGTCCTTATGGAGTTTTGATGTTTTCTATATCTGAGATTGCCTGAAGGCCCCTGCGCGCAAGCTTTTTTGCGTGCACGGGCCGAGAAAACGAAGCCCTGACGTTCGACAGAACGGCAGACCCGTTTTCATGCGTTCAAGCGAACGCTTTTCGGATCTCATCATCAATGGACATTTCACGCGAAGAACAGCGTATTCTACATCTCATGGCCCAAGGCGGCCGCATCGAAATCCTCCGCTCGGGTACGAAGACGATCGAGGACGCCCGATGCTTCACCCGCGACGGCTGGCTCTATCCCGGCTTCGGCCTTGATATGTTTCGCAAGCTGAAGCGGAAGAAAGCGATTTCCTCATCGGGCGGCAAGCCGTACCGGATCACCCAACGCGGCCTCGTTCTCGTGCGCTCGCAGTTAAACAACCGCTAAAGAGAAATCGGCGAGACCGTTCATTCGGTCTCGCCGATTTTTCACATTCAAAACCACTGCTGGTCCTGATGAACAGCAGGCTTTCCCAGCATTTTGGTCATACCGACCGATTCGACATCCCGGTCGAGCTTCGGCGCATAGGCCGTCGATAGCGAACTGATCGCATATCCGTGCTTGCGGAAAAATCCGATCGCCTTGTCATTCTGTGCATGCGTCCGGATGACGGCAGCCTCGAAACCGCCTACCAGAATCCTGTCTTCCAGATCGGCAAGCAGCGATGAGCCGAGACCATTTCGCTGCATCGATGGTTCGATCCAGAGATCGGAGATCGTGCCGTCCTTGTCTTCACGCGCCGCCCATCCGGCAACCGAGCCGCCCGTTTCGACGACGCTTACCGAAAACCAGTTCGAACGCAGGAAGGACAGAAAGGACAATTCGGCGATGCGGCGCATGGCCTGCGCATCGGCGACGCTGGAAACGGCCTTTTCCCAGGCATCAAGTCCGATCGCCGCAAGGGCTGGGACTTCATTTTCGCGCGCAAGGCGGACGATGATCATGCAGCGGTTCCCTTCCGCCGCAAGTAGAGCATCACGGAAGCGATTTTTCCAGACGCAGCTTGGCCTGATCCAGCCCTAGCGACGGAGAAAATTCGGTGCCGTGCCAGACCTCGGTGAAACCCAGCTTCTTGTAGAGAGACAAAGCCGAATGATTGGAGATGTCGGTTTCGATGCTGGCGACGCCCAGATTTTCAAAGCGCATCCGCGCAAGAAGCTCGCCGATCAACGCAGAGCCGATGCCCCTGCCCTGCCAAGGCGGAGCGATCCAGATATCGGAAATATAGTCCCAGCCGCGTGACCGGTCGCCGGGATGTTCGCGGCTGTCGCGGGCGCCCCAGCCGATCACCTCGTTTGCCGCAACGGCCACCACGACTTCGGCATCCGGGCGGCTGGCAAATGTCAGAAACCCATCTTCGACGCGCGTTTCGACAGTGGGCTCAAACCAGTTCTTGTGAATGCGGTTCGATTTCCAGGCCTCAAATCCGATCAGCGCGATTGCCCCGGCATCCGAGGCAGTCATGTTGCGAAGGCGGAAGCCCGCTTCTACCACCACTTCGTCGGCTGGAATTTGCCGGCGGCCTGCTCGATGACATGCGCCGTCTTGAACAGCGTTTCCTCCTCGAACGGCTTGCCGATAAGTTGCAGACCGAGCGGCAGACCTTTGTGATCGAGACCGGCGGGAACGGCGATGCCCGGAAGACCAGCCATGTTCACCGTCACCGTGAAGATGTCGTTGAGGTACATCTTGACCGGATCGGATGCCAGATCCTCGTCGGCAATACCGAAGGCCGACGATGGCGTGGCGGGAGTCAGGATCGCATCGACACCGGCATGGAAGGCCAGTTCGAAGTCGCGCTTGATCAGCGTGCGAACCTTTTGCGCCTGCAGGTAGTAGGCATCGTAATAGCCGGCCGACAGCACATAGGTGCCGATCATGATGCGGCGCTTGACCTCGGTGCCGAAGCCGGCCGCGCGGGTTTTTTCGTACATGTCGGCAATGTCCTTGCCATCGACGCGCAGGCCGTAGCGGACGCCATCATAGCGGGCAAGGTTGGACGAGGCTTCAGCGGGCGCCACGATGTAATAGGCCGGAAGCGCATATTTGGTGTGCGGCAGGCTGATATCGACGATCTCGGCACCGGCGTCCTTCAGCCAGGCAATGCCTTGGCTCCAAAGGGTTTCGATCTCTTCCGGCATGCCATCGACGCGGTATTCCTTCGGAATGCCGATCTTCATGCCCTTCAGCGACTGGCCAAGCGATGCTTCATAGTCCGGCACCGGCAGATCGACGGAGGTCGTGTCCTTGGCATCGACTGATGCCATCGACTTCAACAGGATGGCCGCATCGCGCACGTCGCGGGCGATCGGACCGGCCTGGTCGAGCGAGGAGGCAAAAGCGACGATGCCCCAGCGCGAGCAGCGGCCATAGGTTGGCTTGATGCCGACCGTGCCGGTAAACGCTGCCGGCTGGCGGATGGAGCCTCCGGTATCGGTTGCGGTGGCACCGGCGCAGAGGAACGCCGCAACGGCTGCTGCCGAACCGCCGGAGGAGCCGCCCGGAACCAGATCGAGGTTCGAACCGGTGGCGCGCCAGGGGTTTTTCACCGGGCCGTAATAGGAGCTTTCGTTCGACGAGCCCATGGCAAACTCGTCCATGTTGAGCTTGCCGAGCATGACGGCGCCGTCGTTCCAGAGGTTTTGGGTGACAGTGGATTCGTAGCGCGGCTTGAAGCCGTCGAGAATGTGGCTGCAGGCCTGGGTATGGATGCCTTCGGTGCCGAATAGGTCCTTGATCCCGAGCGGAATACCTTCGAGCGCGCCGGCCTTGCCGCTCGCGATGCGGACGTCGGAAGCCTTCGCCATCTCGCGCGCCTTATCCGGCGTCGTGACGACATAGGCATTCAGCGCACCATTGGCAGCGTCGATCGCACCGATATAGGCTTCCGTCAGTTCGACGGCGGAGATTTCCTTGGCGCTCAGCTTGGTGCGCGCTTCAGCGATGGTCAGGCGGGTCAGGTCGGTCATGGCAGGCTTTCAAAATCGGGGGCGTTCGGGCGGCGGCAGCGGCAAGGCTTATTCGACAACCTTCGGGACGAGGAAGAAATTACGATCCTCGTTCGGCGCATTGGCAACGATATCGTCGGCCTTGTTGCCATCGGTTACCGCATCGACGCGCTTCTTCATTGCCATCGGGGTCACGGATGTCATCGGCTCGACGCCATCGACATTGACCTCGGAAAGCTGCTCGACGAAACCGAGGATACCGTTCAGTTCGCCAGTCATGCGCAGCACTTCCTCTTCGGTGACGGCAATGCGGGCAAGGCGCGCGACGCGCTTCACGGTGGCGAGGTCTACGGACATGGGTGTCTCCGGTCTTCAAGGAACTTTCCCCCGCTATAATAGCCGCAGTGCTGCCACGCAACGGGGGAATGCATGCACAGGCCGCTTAGACGGCAACAATACCGCCGACTGCGGGCGCCTCAACCTTCGCTGAAGCGCCGTCCATGCCGGCGATGAACAGGTCCGGCGTCTGGTCGATGATGCCGAACGAACCATAGTGGCAGGGGAAGACCGTCGCGAACTTGAAGAAGCGCTGGCAGGCAAGGGCTGCCACGGCACCGCCCATGGTGAAGCGGTCACCGATCGGCACAAGGCCGATTTCCGGCTGGTGCAGTTCCTGGATCAGCGCCATGTCGGAGAAGATGTCGGTATCGCCCATATGATAGAGCGTCGGCTCGTCCTCGAAATGCAGGACAAGGCCGTTGGCGTTGCCGAGCGAATGCGACACGCCATCTTCGGTCAACTGCGCCGAGGAGTGCAGCGCATTGACGAAGGTGGTGGAAAAGCCGTCGAGATGGATCGTGCCGCCGGTATTGCCCATTTCGATCGCCTGAACGCCCTTCGAGCCCAGCCATGCGGCGAGATCGGCATTGGCGACCACGGTCGCGCCGGTTTCCTTCGCGAGCGCAATCGTATCGCCGACATGGTCGCCATGGCCGTGGGTGAGCAGAATATGGGTAAGCCCGGCGGCGGCATCCTTGCGGGAGGATTCGTCGAAGGATGGATTGCCGGTGAAAAAGGGGTCGATGAGGATTTTCGATTTGGCGGTTTCCAGATGGAACGCGGAATGTCCGAGCCACTTGATCTTCATGACAATACTCCTTGATTTATGGCGGGGTGATTTGGGATTTATGGCGGGGATGATTTGGCGGCAGGATAGGGATATGGATCACCCGAGTAATCCTAAAAGACCGAATCGGCAAATCACATGGCTGTTCTCAGCATCGAAGACCTCGCATCCGCCCTCCTGCCCAGCCAGGCCATCGCCGGGCTTGATCTCGGCACCAAGACGATCGGCATTTCGGTGTCCGATCTCGGACGGCGGTTCGCCACGCCGCGCGCAGTGATCAAGCGGGTCAAGTTCGGGCTGGACGCGCAGGCGCTGCTTGCGATGGCAGAAAAGGAGAAGATCGCCGCCTTCATTATCGGCCTGCCGATCAACATGGATGGTTCGGCCGGTCCGCGCGCGCAGGCGACCCGGGCTTTCGTGCACAACATGGCGCAGAAAACGGAACTGCCGTTCATCTACTGGGACGAACGGCTATCGACCGTGGCGGCCGAACGGGTGCTGATCGAGATGGATGTCTCGAGAAAAAAGCGGGCGGACCGGATCGATTCGGCCGCCGCCTCCTTCATTCTTCAGGGCGCGCTGGACAGGTTGGCATCCTTGGCGAAGGCTGCAGCCACAGATTCGGACGGCTGAGCCGGCGGAAACCGCTTGTTATACCAGGCGCGGATTTCACGGCGCTTGCGGTAGGCGATGATGGCAAACACCAGCAGGCTGTCGAAGGCGATGGCGCGGGCCACCAGCGGCGGAATAGTCTCCGGCGGAATGCCGAGCACGTTGCCATATATGGTAAAAACCAGATCATGCGCCTGACGCGTCAGCATGAAGATGCCGAAACTCATGTCGTAATAGGATAGGCCGTACCAGCCGGTGAGCAGGATGACCGGGCACGCCCAGAGGATCAGGAACCACTTCATGCTGCTCTCCCCTCCACCAATGCGCCGTGTTTGAACTGCGCCGACAACCGGTCCAGAGCGAGCAAGCTCACCAGGATGACAGCCGGAACCGCCAGATCGAGCGCGAGGCTCGCAAAAAACATCGTCATGATGATGACCAAGCCAGTTCTCACCGAACGTGCTCCATTCCGAAAGCGTTAAAAATCTCTTCACGGCCACTCTTGACCGTTAACCCTGACGGCGCAACGTAAACCATTTGTTAAGGTTAATTTCCGGGCAGCACGGTTGCCGCGCTGTGGACAAGCGTCTATCGGTGGCCTCTCCCCATGCGTTCAGGCCCTCCCCATGACGATCATCTTCGAAAGCATTTTGCCGATCTTCCTGCTCGTTTCGCTGGGCGTCTGGCTGAAGCGTTCATCGCTGGTCGACAATACGCTGTGGGAAGGACTGGAGCAGCTCGGCTATTATATCTTGTTCCCTGCCCTGTTGTTTTCGACACTGGCAACGGCCGACTTTGCCGGCATGAAGACCGATTCGACCGCGCTCGCGACGATCGGCAGCATTACCTTGATGTCGGCAGCCTTGCTGCTCCTTTGGCCACTGCTGCGCGCCCGCCACGTCTCGTCCGCCGCCTTCACCTCGATCTTCCAGACGGCAACGCGCTGGAACGGTTTCATGGCGCTGGCCATCGCCCAGAAGCTCTATGGGCCGCTCGGCCTCAGCCTGACGGCGCTGGTGATGACGTTGGTGATCATTCCCATCAATCTCTACAATATCGGCGTTTTGATCGGCTTCAACGGCGGACCGAGGGGCCTGCGATTCTTCGTCTTCAAGATCGCCACCAATCCGCTGATCGTTGCTTCGGTGCTGGGTATTGCGCTGAATTTCTTTCAGGTTCCCGTCTACGGTCCGGTGCTGACCGCAGTCGAGATGTTGGCCAGCGCTTCGCTCAGCCTGGGGCTGGTGATGGTTGGAGCCGGGCTGAAGGTCTCGGACGCGCTGCGGCCAAGTTTGGTCGCCCTGCTCGCGGTCTTTCTGAAACTGATCATCATGCCGGTGTTCATGGTCGGCACCGCCTATCTGCTCGGTATCCGCGGCGATGCCCTGCTGGTGATCGCGCTGGGCGCCAGCGTACCGACGGCGATGAACGGCTATCTGCTGGCCAAGCAGATGGGCGGTGACGCGCCGCTCTATGCTGCCGTCGCTACCATCCAGACAGTCGTGTCGTTCTTTACCATACCGCTGGTTCTAACCGTGACCGGCTATATCGCCGCCGGATAGAGCAGATCGACGATATAGGCGGAATCAAAGCGCGAATCGAGCATGCCATAGGTCGAGCGCCAGCCGGCGGCCAATCGCGACTCCAGGAACGCATCGGCAATCCGCCCTGCGCCGAGCCGATAGAGTTCGGCAGCGGCAGCGGCGAGCGCCAGCTGTTCGACTAGCATGCGGGCTGCCCCCTCGTCGCGCTCGCAGAGCGACATCGCCGCCCTGAGCACATCGACGGTCTTCTTGGCGGATGGGCCAAGATCGCGGCTGATCACCTGGAACAGCAGTTCGAACAGATCCTTGCCACGGGTAAGGACACGCAGCACATCCAGCGCCATGACATTGCCGGAGCCTTCCCAGATCGCATTGACCGGGGCCTCGCGATAATGCCGGGCGATCGGGCGTTCCTCGACATAGCCGCTGCCGCCGATGCATTCCATCGCTTCGGCGATCAGAGCAGGTGCAATCTTGCAGCTCCAGTATTTGGCAACCGGCGTCATGATCCGCGCGTAAGCGGCGTCTTCGGCGCTGTCGCGCGCCCTGTCGAAGGCTTCGGCAAGACGGAACGACAATGCGCTGGCAGCGGCAACATCGAGCGCCATGTCGGCCAGAACCCGGGTCATCATCGGCTGCGCCACCAGCGGCTTGCCGGAGACCTTGCGGCCGCGCACATGGTGCACGGCTTCGGCCAGCGACGCGCGCATCATGCCGGCGGAGGCCAACGAGCAATCGAGGCGCGTCAGCGTTACCATGTCGAGGATGGTGCGGATGCCGGCATCGGGCGAACCGAGCACGAAACCGAACGTATCGGAGAACTCGACCTCGGAGGACGCATTCGAGCGGTTGCCGAGCTTGTCCTTCAGGCGCTGGAAGCGCAGGCCATTGGCCGAGCCGTCTTCGAGAAGCCGCGGAACGAGGAAGCAACCGAGACCGTCACGGGTCTGCGCCAGCATCACGAAGGCATCACTCATCGGCGCTGACATGAACCATTTGTGACCGTTCAGCCGGTAGATGCCCTCGCCCACCCGCTCTGCCGTCGACGTATTGGCGCGCACATCCGTGCCGCCCTGCTTTTCCGTCATGCCCATGCCGACGGTGACGGAGGCTTTCTGCATCCACGGCCGATTGGACGAATCATACTTTCGCGACAGGATTTTTGGTGCCCATTCCTTCTGGACGGCCGGCGACGCGGAGATCGCTGCCACCGATGCGCTGGTCATGGTCAGCGGGCAGAGATGGCCGCATTCGAGCTGCGCCGTCAGGTAGAAACGCAGGGCGCGTGCCTTGTGCGAGCGGCCGCGCTCGTCGGCGATGTTTTCCCAGGCCGAGGCATGCAGGCCCGATGTCACCGAGCGGCGCATTAACGCGTGCCAGGCGGGGTGGAATTCGACCACATCAAGCCGCTCGCCGCGCGGCCCATGGGTGCGCAGCTTCGGCAGGCCCTCGTTGGCCATGCGCGCCAGATCCTGCGCCTCGGGCGAGGTCACGTAACGGCCGATCGTCTCGAAATCGTCGCGCAGGGGACGCGGCATCGACGCGGCGATATCGACCAGCAATGGGTCGGAGCGGAAGGCATTGATCCCCGACCAGGGTTTCGGCTGGTTCAGATCGGCGAATTTCTGTTCGGTGCGGTTCAGAGTCATGTCGCGTTTCTAACCCAAGTCCCTATGCTTAGGAACAGCAGCGGGATGCGATAAATGCCCCTTCCCGCAACAATTTGCGCGCGGTGCGTTATCGCCACAAAAGCGTGGGGATGCGGCCGGTTTGCGCAGCCTTTGCCTTGCCGGTTGGGGATACAGTCATTATAGACCCACGCAACTTCACCAAATGAGGCGGCTCCCCATGGATTTCTTTCCGCATCGCCACCTGCTCGGCATCAAGGGCCTGACGGAACAGGACATCACGCTCCTGCTCGACCGGGCCGACGAAGCCGTCAAGATTTCGCGCCAGCGAGAAAAAAAGACCACGACGCTGCGCGGCCTCACGCAGATCAACCTGTTCTTCGAAGCCTCGACCCGGACGCAATCCTCCTTCGAACTCGCCGGCAAACGGCTGGGTGCCGATGTGATGAACATGTCGGTCAGCAATTCCTCGGTGAAGAAGGGCGAAACGCTGATCGATACGGCGATGACGCTGAACGCCATGCATCCGGACGTTCTGATCGTGCGCCATTCGTCTGCCGGCGCCGCCGCGCTGCTGGCTCAAAAAGTCTCCTGCTCCGTCGTCAATGCCGGAGACGGCCAGCACGAACATCCGACCCAGGCACTGCTCGACGCGCTGACAATCCGCCGCGCCAAGGGCAAGCTGTCGCGCATCATCGTCGCCATCTGCGGCGACGTTTTGCATTCGCGCGTTGCCCGCTCCAATATCCTGCTCCTCAACCAGATGGGCGCCCGCGTCCGTGTGGTCGCTCCGGCAACCCTCCTCCCCTCCGGCATCGCCGACATGGGCGCCGAGGTCTACCACTCGATGGAAGAAGGCCTGAAGGATGCCGATGTGGTGATGATGCTGCGCCTGCAGCGCGAGCGCATGGCCGGCTCGTTCGTGCCTTCGGTGCGCGAATATTTCCGCTATTACGGCCTCGACGCCGAAAAACTGAAAGCTGCCAAGGAAGACGCGCTCGTCATGCATCCCGGCCCGATGAACCGCGGCGTCGAGATCGCTTCTGAGATCGCCGACGGACCGCAAAGCGTTATCGAGCAGCAGGTTGAAATGGGGGTTGCGGTGCGCATGGCCGTGATGGAAACGCTTCTTCTTTCGCAGAACCAGGGGCCACGCACATGAGCAACGCCCTCGTCCTGAAAAACCTGCGCATCATCGACCCCTCGCGCAACCTCGATGAAACCGGCGATATCATCGTCGAAAACGGCGTCATCGTTGCTGCCGGACAATCAGCCCAGAACCAGGGCATTCCTGAAGGCGCCGAAATCAAGGACTGCACCGGCCTCGTTGCCGTGCCCGGCCTGGTCGATGCACGCGTTTTCGTCGGCGAGCCCGGTGGCGAGTATCGCGAAACCATCGAATCCGCATCACGGGCTGCGGCCGCCGGTGGTGTCACCTCGATCATCACCATGCCCGATACCGATCCTGTCATCGACGATATCGCGCTGGTGCAGTTCGTCCAGAAGACGGCGCGCGACAAGGCGCTGATCAATGTCTATCCGGCGGCAGCGCTGACCAAGCATCTCGACGGCGAGGAAATGACCGAGTTCGGCCTTTTGCGTGAAGCCGGTGCCGTCTGCTTCACCAATGGCCGCCGCCCGGTGCACGACACGCTCGTCCTTCGCCGCGCCATGACCTATGCCCGCGAATTCGGCGCCGTCATCTCGCTCGAAACCCGTGACAAATATCTCGGTGCGGATGGCGTCATGAACGAAGGGCTGCTCGCCAGCTGGCTTGGCCTCTCGGGCGTGCCGCGCGAAGCCGAGATCATTCCGCTGGAGCGCGACCTGCGCATCGCCGGACTGACCAAGGGCGCTTATCACGCCGCGAAAATCTCGCTGCCGGAATCGGCCGAAGCCATCGCCACCGCCCGCAAACGTGGCGCCAACGTCACTTGCGGCATCTCGATCAATCATCTGACATTGAACGAGAACGATATCGGCGAATACCGGACCTTCTTCAAGCTGTCGCCGCCGCTGCGTGGCGAAGACGATCGCGTCGCGATGGTCCAGGCTCTGGCCAACGGCACGATCGACATCATCGTTTCGTCGCACGATCCGCAGGACGTCGATACCAAGCGCCTGCCGTTTGCCGATGCTGCGGACGGCGCGATCGGGCTGGAGACCTTGCTGGCTGCCGCCTTGCGCCTGCACCACAGCGGCACCGTGCCCCTGATGCGCCTGATCGATGCCCTATCGACCCGGCCTTCGCAGATCTTCGGGCTCGATGCCGGTACGCTAAAACCCGGCGCCAAGGCCGACATCACGCTGATCGATCTGGAAGAACCTTGGATTTTCGGTAAGGACTCGATCGTCTCCCGCTCGAAAAACACGCCGTTCGAAAATGCCCGCTTTACCGGCCGGGCCGTTCAAACCTATGTTGCGGGAAAACTGGTTTATTCGCTGTAATCAAGCGACGGAGCTGCCCCTCATCCGCTCTATCGGGCACGCTCTCCCGGCAATCGGGGAGAGGGTTTTGCGGCAAGCTTCGTCGTCCCCTCGCCCCACATCCGGGAGAGGGTAAGGGTAAGGAGCAATATCCGCCGAGGCGGAATTGGGGAGGCAATAGGTGTCTGACATATTTTCCTGGCAACTCGGGCTGGCGCTGACGGCGTGTGCCGCAATCTTCGGCTATCTGCTCGGCTCCATCCCCTTCGGCCTGATCCTCACCCGCATGGCCGGGCTGGGCGATGTGCGCAAGATTGGCTCCGGCAATATCGGCGCGACCAATGTGCTGCGCACCGGCAACAAGAAGCTGGCTGCCGCGACATTGCTGCTCGATGCCCTGAAGGGAACTGCTGCAGCGGCCATTGCCTCACGCTGGGGCATCGAGGCCGGTATTGCCGCCGGTTTCGCGGCCTTTCTCGGGCATCTCTATCCCGTCTGGCTCGGCTTCAAGGGCGGCAAGGGCATTGCGACCTATATCGGCGTGCTGCTCGGACTGGCGCCGATCATGGTTCTCCTGTTCGCAGCCATCTGGCTGGCGATGGCCAAAATCACCCGTTACTCTTCTCTTTCGGCACTGGTTGCAACGTTGATCGTTCCGGTTGTATTGTTGGCAACGGGCTACGGAAAGATCGGCCTGCTGTTCGTGGTGATGAGCATCATCACCTGGATCAAACACCGGGCAAATATCCAGCGGCTATTGGCCGGCACGGAAGGCCGGATCGGGGAAAAGGGATAGGGCAGAATGTCGAACGACGGCGCAGGACGAAATGGGATTGCGCTTTCGGAACGACAAAGGATTGCCTGGCTGAGGCTGATCCGCAGCGACAATGTCGGCCCTGCGACCTTCCGCGATCTCATCAACCATTTCGGCTCGGCCGAAACCGCGCTCGAAATGCTACCCGAACTATCGCGGCGCGGCGGCTCGACCCGCGCCATCCGGGTCGCCTCCACCGCTGAGGCGGAAAAGGAGCTTTCTGCGGCCTATCGCTTTGGCGCCCGTTTCATCGGCATCGGCGAGCACGATTATCCGCCGGCCCTGCGCCAGATCGACGGCGCACCACCGCTTCTTGCTGTTAAGGGCAATGCGGCCATCAGCGCCGTCCCTTCCCTCGGCATCGTCGGCTCACGCAATGCCTCGATCAGCGGCGCGAAATTCGCTGCGATGATCGCCCGCGACGTCGGACGGGCCGGATACTCCATAATATCCGGGCTTGCACGCGGCATCGACACGGCGGCACACCGCGCCAGCCTGGAGACGGGGACGATCGCGGCGCTGGCCGGCGGTTTGGACCAGCCCTATCCGCCCGAGAATATCGGCCTGCTAGACGAGATCATCGAGGGCAATGGCCTGGCAATCAGCGAAATGCCGTTCGGCTGGGAGCCGCGTGCGCGTGATTTCCCCCGGCGCAACAGGTTGATTGCCGGCGTCAGCCTCGGACTTGCCGTCGTCGAAGCGGCATCCCGGTCCGGCTCCTTGATCACGGCGCGCTATGCCGCCGATTTCGGCCGGCTGGTCTTTGCGGTGCCCGGCTCGCCGCTTGACCCGCGCTGTCACGGCACCAACGGGCTTTTGAAGGATGGCGCGATCGTCACGACGGAGGCGCAGGATATCCTACAGGCCCTTGCACCCCTCAGCCGCATTGATCTCTTCACACCACCGCAGGCGGAGGAACCGGGAGAGCATGATGTTGGGCCGATGGCGCCGCCCAGTGAGAACGATCGTATTCGCATCACCGATGCGCTCGGCCCAACCCCTGTCGAGATCGACGACATCATCCGGCATACCGGCCTTTCGGCATCGGCCGTCTATCTGGTGCTGCTAGAACTGGACCTTGCCGGACGACTTCACCGGCATCCCGGTGGCCTCGTTTCCCTCAACATTGGAGAATGATAGCTGCCGTTTACCCGAGAGAATGTCGCCGGCTTCGACAGCGGCCATCTCGATCAGATAGCACAGCATGTCCGCGCCTTCAGTGGCGGCGACGCCTCGTAATTCACCCAGCATCTGCCGGACATACGAGATTTTTTCGCGTGCCAGAGCGTCTCTCTTGCCGGCCCCGGGTGAATTCGGAATCATCGGTTTTCCCTGTGGTGCATTCAAACCTGCCTGTAAAAAGGCACATAATATTCGAGCGGAACCCCATACAACACCGTCCGGTTGTGTCAGCCGCAACCTTGAAACAAGGGCCGAAAGCATCACTTTCCGTCAACTTGCCGCGAGATCAGACTACACTTCAACGACGATAGCGCATTTATCTGTAATTGCAATATACACGTAATCTCTCATAGGTTGTATCGCGTTGTAGTGGCTAATTTTGGGTCCGGCACTTGACCGCAGACGAATCCCTGTCCATGTCGGGGCATCGATATTTCCCATTGTGCCGCCTCTCCCCGGCCTGGCACAGCTTTGAACGGTTGCTTTGAGAATATGACCATGAATGTCGTCGTCGTGGAATCGCCTTCAAAGGCGAAGACCATCAACAAATATCTGGGTCCTGGTTACAAGGTTCTCGCTTCCTTCGGTCACGTCCGCGATTTGCCGGCCAAGGATGGCTCGGTGCTGCCGGATGACGATTTTGCCATGCTGTGGGAAGTGGATACCAAATCCGCCAAGCACATGAAGGATATCGCCGACGCCCTGAAATCCGCTGACCGCCTCATTCTCGCAACCGACCCGGATCGCGAGGGAGAGGCGATTTCCTGGCACGTGCTCGATCTGCTCAGGAAGAAGAAGCTGATCGGCGACAAGCCGGTGAGCCGCGTCGTCTTCAACGCTATCACCAAGAAGGCCGTGCTCGACGCCATGGCCAATCCGCGTGATATCGATATCCCGTTGGTCGATGCTTATCTGGCGCGCCGGGCGCTCGATTATCTCGTCGGCTTCAACCTGTCGCCGGTGCTGTGGCGCAAGCTGCCCGGCGCCCGCTCGGCCGGCCGCGTGCAATCGGTGACGCTGCGCCTCGTCTGCGACCGCGAAGCTGAAATCGAACGCTTCATTTCCGAAGAATACTGGAACCTTTCGGCGCTCCTGAAGACACCGCGCGGCGATGAGTTCGAAGCCCGCCTCGTCTCCACCGGCGGCAACCGCCTGCCGCCGCGCGGCGTCACCAATGGCGAAGACGCCGGCAAGCTGAAAGCCTTGCTGGAAGGCGCCGCCTACACGGTCGATAGCATCGAAGCCAAGCCGGTCAAGCGCAATCCTTCACCGCCCTTCACCACCTCGACGCTGCAGCAGGCCGCTTCCTCCAAGCTCGGTTTTTCGGCATCACGCACCATGCAGGTTGCGCAGAAGCTCTACGAAGGTATCGATATCGGCGGCGAGACCGTCGGTCTCATTACCTATATGCGTACCGACGGCGTACAGATGGCCGGCGAAGCGATCGACGCTGCACGCAGCGCCATCGGCGACCAGTTCGGCAGCCGCTATGTGCCGGACAAGGCCCGTATCTACACGACCAAGGCGAAGAACGCCCAGGAAGCGCACGAGGCAATCCGCCCGACCGACTTCACCCGCATTCCCGACCATGTCCGCAAGTTTCTCGATGCCGACCAGTTGCGTCTCTATGACCTGATCTGGAAGCGCGGCATCGCCAGCCAGATGGCCTCGGCTGAAATCGAACGGACCACCGCCGAGATCACCGCCGACAACAAGGGCGAGAAGGCTGGCCTGCGGGCTGTCGGCTCCGTCATCCGTTTCGACGGCTTCATCGCTGCCTATACGGATGCCAAGGAAGATGGCGAGCAGAGCGATGGCGACGACGAGGATGGCCGTCTCCCGGAGATCAACGCGCGCGAAAACCTCGCCAAGCAGAAAATCAACTCGACCCAGCACTTCACCGAGCCGCCGCCGCGCTATTCGGAAGCATCGCTGATCAAGAAGATGGAAGAGCTCGGCATCGGCCGTCCTTCCACCTATGCTGCAACGGTGACGACGCTGCTTGATCGCGAATATATCGTCAACGACAAGCGCAAGCTCATCCCCGAAGCCAAGGGCCGGCTGGTCACGGCGTTTCTTGAAAGCTTTTTCGCGCGCTATGTCGAATATGATTTCACGGCATCGCTGGAAGAAAAGCTCGACCAGATTTCCGCTGGCGAGCTCAACTGGAAAGATGTTCTTCGCGATTTCTGGAAGGATTTCTTCGCCCAGATCGAAGACACCAAGGAACTACGCGTCACCAACGTGCTCGACGCCTTGAACGAAGAACTGGCACCGCTGGTCTTCCCGAAGCGCGAGGACGGCAGCGATCCGCGGATCTGCCAGGTCTGCGGCACCGGCAAACTATCGCTGAAGCTTGGCAAATACGGCGCCTTCGTCGGCTGCTCGAACTATCCGGAATGCAATTTCACCCGCCAGCTGTCCTCCGACAGCAATGGCGGCGACGAGGCTGCCGTGTCCAACGAGCCGCTGGCACTCGGCAAGGATCCGCATACGGGCGAGGAAATCACCCTGCGTTCCGGCCGTTTCGGACCCTATGTCCAGCGCGGCGATGGCAAGGAAGCCAAGCGCTCGAGCCTGCCCAAGGGCTGGACGCCGGCGAGCATCGACCATGAGAAGGCGCTGGCCCTTCTATCGTTGCCGCGCGATATCGGCGCGCATCCCGAAAGCGGCAAGATGATCTCGTCCGGTCTTGGCCGTTACGGGCCGTTCATCCTGCATGACGGCAAATATGCCAATGTCGAGAGCATCGACGACGTGTTTTCCATCGGCCTCAACCGTGCGGTCTCGGTTCTTGCCGACAAGCAGGCAAAGGGGCCCGGCGGACGCGGCGCCTCGGCTGCTCCGCTCAAGGAAGTCGGCGATCATCCGGATGGCGGACCGATTACGGTCAAGGACGGCAAGTACGGTCCCTACGTCAACTGGGGCAAGGTCAATGCGACCCTGCCGAAGGGCAAGGACCCGGTGTCGGTAACGATCGAGGATGCCCTCATGCTGATCGCCGAGCGCATTGCCAAGGGCGGCATCAAGCCAGCCAAGGGTAAGGCGACCAAGACCGCCAAGCCGAAGGCCGCGGCGAAGACCGACGCGACAGAAACGAAATCGGCAAAGCCGAAAGCTGCTGCGAAACCGAAGGCTTCGGCCAAACCCAAAGCTGCCGCCAAGCCCAAGACAGCAGCAGCAAAAGCCAAGAAGGCCTGAATACCGTGACCAGAACTCCACGCGATCGACCCGAACGGCCCGGTAAACCCGCAGTCCGGATCGGACGCGGGGGCAAGAAGGCTTTGACGCCGGCAGATGACACCGTGATCATTCACGGCGCCGTTCCCCCGCGCGATGTGCTGATGCGCTTCATTTCGGAAAACCCGGACAAGGCGTCGAAACGCGAAATCTACAAGGCTTTCGGCCTGAAGGGTGAAACGCGCATCGAGCTGAAATCCCTTTTGCGCGAGATGGAACAGGACGGGCTTCTGGAAAAGAAGCGCAACTCGCTGGTACGTCCGGGCGCCCTGCCCCCCGTCACCGTTCTCGACATCACCACCCGCGACAAGGATGGCGAACTGATCGGCCGGCCGGCCGAATGGCCGGATGATGCGGGCGTTGCGCCCGCCGTGTCGATCCGTCAATCGAGTGTCGGCCAGTCCAAGGGCAAGATGCCCGTCGGCGGCATTGGCGACCGGGTTCTGGCCAAAATCTTTCCGGCCAAGGATCGCGGTGGCCCGGCCTATACGGCACGCATCATCAAGGTGCTCGACCGCAAGCGCAATAACAACGCAGCGCTGGGTGTCTTTCGCGCCTCGCCGGATGGCGGCGGCCGGATCATGCCGATCGAGAAGCGCGGTGAAGAAATGCAGGTCGATGCCGAGCATCAGGGACCGGCCAAGGACGGCGATCTCGTCGAGGTCGAAATCGTCCGTTCGGGCCGTTTCGGTCTGCCGCGTGCCGCAGTCAAGACCGTTATCGGCTCGGTTGCTACCGAAAAGGCGATCTCGATGATCGCCA
Organism: Pararhizobium sp. PWRC1-1; assembly: GCF_049897905.1. Lineage (NCBI taxonomy): Bacteria > Pseudomonadati > Pseudomonadota > Alphaproteobacteria > Hyphomicrobiales > Rhizobiaceae > Pararhizobium > Pararhizobium sp. PWRC1-1. The sequence goes on from NZ_JAFCXE010000002.1 coordinate 44,608, forward strand.
TTCATGCGCATGGCATTCCCTACATCTTCCCCGAGAGCGTCATCAAGGAAGCGGACGCTGCCGGTCCCGCCACCATGTCGCACCGCGAGGACTGGCGCTCGCTGCCGCTGATCACCATCGATCCTGCCGACGCCAAGGACCATGACGACGCGGTTCATGCCGAGCCCGACCCGTCGCCCGACAATGAAGGCGGTGTCATCGTTACCGTCGCGATCGCCGACGTCTCCTGGTATGTGCGGCCGAAATCGGCGCTCGACCAGGAAGCAGCCAAGCGCGGGAATTCCGTCTATTTTCCCGACCGCGTCGTGCCGATGCTGCCGGAGCGGATTTCCAACGAACTGTGCTCCCTGAAACAGGGTGTAGACCGACCGGCGCTCGCCGTGCGCATGCGGTTTTCCAAGGAAGGCCGCAAGGCCGGCCACACCTTCCATCGCATCATGATGAAGAGCGCTGCCAAGCTCTCCTACAATCAGGCGCAGGCGGCGATCGACGGCAATCCGGACGATCAGACCGGACCGCTGTTGGAGCCGATCCTGAAGCCGCTGTGGAACGCCTATGCGATTTTGACGCGCGGCCGTGAACGGCGTCAGCCGCTTGAGCTCAACATGCCCGAGCGCAAGATCGTACTGAAGCCCGACGGCACCGTCGACCGGGTTTTCGTGCCGGACCGCCTCGATGCCCATAAGCTGATCGAAGAGATGATGATCCAGGCCAACGTGGCGGCGGCCGAGACGCTGGAGATCAAACGCCAGCCGCTGGTCTACCGCGTCCACGACGCGCCGTCGCTCGCCAAGCAGGAAACGCTGCGCGAATTTCTGGCCACGCTCGACCTCTCGCTCGTCAAGGGCGGCAACCTGCGTTCCAACCATTTCAATGGCATCCTGTCGCAGGCCGTGGACAAGCCGTTTGAAACCATGGTCAATGAGATGGTGCTGCGCTCGCAGAGCCAAGCGATCTACAGCCCGGAAAATATCGGCCATTTCGGCCTCAACCTGATGAAATACGCCCATTTCACCTCACCGATCCGCCGCTACGCCGATTTGATCGTGCACCGCGCGCTTGTCGGCACGCTGGGGCTCGGCGAAGGCGGCATCACGCCGGCCGAGGAAGCCGCGCTCAACGATATCGCGGCCGAGATTTCCACGTTCGAGCGGCGGGCGATGGCCGCCGAGCGCGATACGGTCGACCGGCTGATTGCCCATCATCTCAGTGGCCGGGTCAACGAGGAATTCGACGGGCGCATATCCGGTGTGACCAAAGCGGGACTATTTGTCACTCTTCCGGCCTATGGCGCCGACGGGTTCGTACCTATATCTACGCTGGGACGCGATTATTTCATCTATGACGAGGCACATCAGGCCCTTTCTGGCGAAAAAACCGGACTTGGCTATCGTCTTGGCGATCAGATCCGCGTCAAACTGGTGGAAGCTGTGCCGCTTGCCGGCGCGCTCCGCTTCGAGATGATCAGCGAAGGACGCAAGATGCCCACGGCAACGCGCTCCTTCCACAAGTCCGGCCGCCGGGATCGCAGCGGCGCTCGCAAGATGCCGGGAACGCGACCACCGCGCGGCAAGCGATAAAGGATGTGAGGGATTTGCCTTGCATCCGCAGATTGAGGATATGGACATGCAGGCGACTGGCAGCACTCCGGAAACAGTCCGCTTCGAACAGACGCGGGAAGCCGATCGTCCCGTTGGCCGATCGATCAAGCGCGGGCTTTTGAACCAGTGCCCAGCCTGCGGCAGCGGCAAGCTGTTCGGCCGTTTTCTCAAGACCGTGCATGCCTGCTCGTCCTGCGGCGAGCAGCTCGACAAGCATAGCGCCGACGACTTTCCGCCCTATATCGTCGTCACCATCATGGGTCACATCGTACTTGGCGGCTTCATGGCAACCGAAATGATCCTGCCAATGTCGAACTGGGGGCACCTGGCGATCTGGGTGCCGATCACCATCATCGGCTCGCTCGCCATGATGCAGCCCGTAAAGGGCGGCGTCGTCGGCCTGCAATGGGCCTTGAAGATGCATGGCTTCGGCGATCATGACGACCAGCCGGCCGACGTCCTGCCGGTACCGGACCGGGCTGCGTGACGACCAGCAGCGACGGGTCGGTCAACGACACGCCCTCGGATATGGTCAAAACTCGCTCGCCGCGGCCTCGTGAAGCCGCGTCGATCATGCTGCTCGATCGCTCGCAGGACTGCGTGCGCGTTCTCGTCGGCCGGCGCAACAAGGCGCATGTCTTCATGCCCAACCTGCATGTCTTTCCGGGCGGGCGCAGGGACAGGGACGACCACCGGCTCGCCTTTAGCGGCGATATCCATCCAGCCGTACTGGAACGCCTCAAAACCGCTTACAAGCACTCTGCCTCCGAAAGCCGGCTGCGCGCCATCGCGCTCGCCGCCATCCGTGAACTGCACGAAGAGGCGAGCATCGCAGTCGGCACCAAAGACTGCGGAAACACTCTGTTACCCTTCCTTCCCGATCTGACAAACTTGCGCTATATGGCACGGGCGATTACGCCGCCGGGACATCCGCGCCGGTTCGACACCCACTTCTTCGCCCTGTTTACGGACGAGGCGGGCGTCGATCCGGGCGATATCCGCGACAGCCGGGAGCTCGAAGATTTGAGATGGATTGATGTGAACGATGTCTCGGCCGTCCGGTTGCCGGACATTACCGGGATCATCCTTGCGGATTTGAGGGCAAGCCTTCAATCCGACGCATCTCTGCCCTTCGGGAGACCGGTACCGTTCTATTACACGCGTCATGGGCAATTTGTCCGCGACCTCCTTTAGGGAAATTCATTGCATGTCACAGCCGCCGTCCGGCACGCCTGCGCCGGTTGAGGAAATACACTGGCCATCGCTGGTTGCTGCCATCGCCGCCATCTCGGCCGTTGGTATCGCGATCGGCCTCGGTCTGCCGCTGCTCAGCATCATCATGGAAAAGCGCGGCATCTCCTCGACGATGATCGGCCTGAACTCGGCGATGGCAGGTCTTGCGTCGATGGCGGCAGCGACCGTCACGGCGAAGATCGCCCACCGCTTCGGCGTCGCCAATACGATGCTGCTCGCCATTGTCTTTGCCGCGATCAGTGCGCTTGGCTTCTATTATATCGAAAACTTCATACTGTGGTTTCCGCTGCGCGTCGTCTTTCACGGCGCTATTACCGTGCTGTTCGTTCTCTCCGAGTTCTGGATCAACGCGACGGCACCACCAAGCCGCCGCGGGCTCGTTCTCGGCATTTATGGCACTGTCCTGTCGCTCGGCTTTGCAGCCGGCCCCCTGCTCTTCTCCATTCTCGGCAGCGAGGGCATCCTGCCCTTTGCCTTTGGCGCCAGCGTCATTCTTCTGGCCGCCATTCCGATCTTCCTCGCCCGCAACGAAAGCCCGGAACTCGACGAGAAGCCGGAGCTGCATTTCATGCGCTACGTGTTCCTGGTGCCGACCGCCACCGCAGCCGTGTTCATTTTCGGCGCCGTCGAATCGGGTGGCCTGTCGCTCTTTCCGATCTACGGCACCCGCAGCGGGTTCACCGAATCGCAGGCAGCGCTGCTTTTGACCGTCATGGGCATCGGCAACGTGATTTTTCAGATTCCACTGGGCATGCTGTCCGACCGAATGAAAGACCGGCGCAATCTTTTGGCCCTGATGACCGTCGTCGGCTTGATCGGCGCGCTCTGTCTGCCCCTCCTGCAGGGTAACTGGTGGCTGATGGCGATTGTACTGCTGTTCTGGGGCGGAAGCGTCTCCGGCCTTTATACGGTCGGCCTCAGCCATCTCGGCTCGCGCCTCACCGGTGCTGACCTTGCAGCCGCCAATGCGGCCTTCATCTTCTCCTATGCGGTTGGGACGGTTGCTGGACCCCAGGCGATCGGTGCCGCCATGGATATTTCGGGGAATAACGGGTTTGCCTGGGCAATCGCCGGATTCTTCGGGCTTTATGTGCTACTTTCCGTGGCGAGAATCGTTTTCAATCCAAAACGGACTTGACTTTTCGGGCGCGATTTGTAGTTTCGCGCCAAGTTTGCCGGGACCCTTCCTTTGGAAGTCCGCGGCTTTGTTTTTTTTGTAAAGGCAGGACGACCATGGCGAAAGCTGCAAAAATCAAGATCAAGCTGCTGTCGACGGCCGACACAGGTACTTTCTACGTGACCTCGAAGAACAGCCGCACGAAGACGGACAAGATGTCTTTCACCAAGTATGACCCGGTCATACGCAAGCACGTTGAATTCAAGGAAACCAAGATCAAGTAAGATCTGGTTTCCCTTGTGGAATTAAGAAGGCGCCGGCTGAAAAGCATGGCGCCTTTTTCTTGTGGCTCTGCCTGATTTGGCTGCGACAGACAATGCGGCGTTATCGCCGGGGTGTGGCCTAAAACAAAAAACGCCGCCCCCATGACAGGGACGGCGTTTTAATGGGCGTCGGCTGACCGCAACCGCGGCACGAGGAACCGCATTGGTAACGAATCAGCCGACAAACCCCACGACCCAGGAGATGCGGCGGACCTGACATCATGGGGTAACCGATGGGAGTTGTTTTCTCCCTTGCCTAGGAGAATTGACCGAAAATAAAAAAAAATCAATGAATTCTTAACTACGGCGCACGGGAACACCTAGGAATGGTTAATTTGACCATTACCTAATAGACCATCCAGCACTATTTCTGCAGTGAGCCGATCCTCGAAAGATTGCTTTCTAAAACTAGTATTACTTTTTCACATAATGAAAAAATGGCAATGCGAAAAGCCTCATTAAGATAATCGAAATATTTAAATATCTGATTTGTATATTTTATTTCAGAATACTAGAAATCACCCGTTATTTTTCCCGTCTGCATAGCAGAGATTACAGGCGAATCCGACCACCTTTGCGCGACATCTTATCCACAGGCACGTTTTGCGGTTAGCTTATCGCGCATCGGAAGGACGACTATCTTTTTCCTGTGGAAAACACCATCAAAGGCCGGTCTCCTGCTCAAATCAGGCTCAGGCGGCAGCAGCGACCACCTGATTCCGGCCATTGTTCTTGGCCTGATAAAGCGCCATGTCAGCGCGTTTCAGCAGGGCTTCAGCCGTATCTCCTGCTGGATTGAGCGTAGCGATGCCAAGGGAAGCAGTGATCGACAGCGGTGTATTCGTGTTTGGCAAGACAAATGGCCTGTCCTCGACGATTGTCCGCAGGCGCTCGGCAATAGCCGTCGCCGCCTCTGCTGAGGTATCAGGCATGACCACCACAAACTCTTCGCCGCCAAAACGGCAGGCAAGGTCGGCGCCACGCACGGTGGAACGGACCCGGTGCGCAAAATCGCGCAGGACTTCATCTCCGGCGTCATGACCATGGGTATCGTTGACGCTCTTGAAGCGATCGATATCGGTTATGCAGATCGACAACGGCCGGCCACGCGCAATGGCGCGATCCACCAGCAACTTCAGATGATTGTCCAAATAGCGCCGATTGTGCAGGCCGGTGAGGCCATCCGTGACTGCAAGCTCGATGGTCTGCTTGACGCTCGCCCGCAGCCGGTCATTGCAATGCTTGCGGCGGATTTGCGTCAGGCTACGCGCCACCAGTTCATTCGGATCGACAGGCCGCATCAGATAGTCGGTGACGCCGAGATCGAGCGCCCGCACGACCATCTCATCATCCCCTTGCTCCGCGATGATCAGAAGCGGGATATAGCGCGTGCGCTCCAGCGAGCGAAGCTGAGAGCAGAGCCGTAAAGGATCGTAGTCATCGAAATTCGAATTGACGATGACGAGATCGAAGCTGTTTTCCGCAGCCTCGAACAGCGCCGCCTGCGGATCGGACATGGCTGTGACATCGGCGACCGGTTTTAACGCGCGGATGATGCGTTCCTGCGAACTGCCCCTGCCATCAACGAGCAGGACATTGCCGAGTTCGTCTGGCCGATCCGTGGAGGTCAGATCCTGCAGGCCGACATTGTGGGCAGTTTCGGCGCGAAGGCGCAGTTCGTCACTGACATTCTTCAGCCGAACCAGGCTTTTGACGCGCGACATCAGTTGCAGGTCGTTGACCGGCTTGGTCAGAAAATCGTCGGCGCCGGCTTTCAGCCCCCTCACCCGATCCGATGGCTGATCAAGAGCTGTCACCATGACGACGGGAATATGCGCGGTGCGCGGGTTCGACTTCAGCCGCTCGCAGACTTCAAAGCCGTCGATGCCCGGCATCATGATATCAAGCAGGATGAGATCGACCGGCTGCTTCTCGCAGATTGCCAAAGCCTCATAGCCGTCGGCGGCCGTCAGGACGTCAAAATACTCGGCCACAAGACGGGCCTCGAGCAACTTGACGTTGGCCGGGATGTCATCAACGACAAGGATCCGTGCAGTCATGCAATCTTTCCTGCCAATAAGCGCCTGAAACAGAAAGCCGGTTCAACTTTCAATGTCGTTTCACGCGCAAGAATATCGTTGAGGGGCATTCTTGCCGGAAGCCCCTGGCGCTGCATCAGGCATCGCCCAAATAAGTTTTGATCGTCTCAATAAATTTCGGCACCGAGATGGGCTTGGAAACATAGGCCTCGCAGCCCCCCTGCCGTATGCGTTCTTCGTCACCCTTCATCGCAAAGGCCGTAACGGCGATCACCGGGATGACATGCAATTCGTCATCTTCCTTCAGCCACTTGGTCACCTCAAGCCCGGAAACCTCCGGAAGCTGGATGTCCATCAGGATCAGGTCAGGACGATGTTTGCGCGCAAGATCAAGGGCTTCCATACCATTTCGGGTCTGAATCGTGGTGTATCCGGATGCCTCGATCAGGTCACGAAAGAGCTTCATGTTCAGCTCATTGTCTTCAACAATCATAACCTGTTTGGGCATTTTGATCCCTTGATTTGCGGTTCCGGCTTGCATGGCGGTCGCATCGCTATAAGTTGCGGCGCGGTTGGGCTCATCGCCCCGGAAGCTTGAAGCTACAGCGATTTGGTTGAAAAACCGGTAATATTCCGTAGAAAATTGCCCGAATGCAAGAAGGACATCTGGACGTGACCCCATCCGAAGAAACAGCGATTTCTATCCTCGGCTGGCTTGCAAACGAACCGGAACTGCTCGGACGTTTCCTGGCATTGACGGGCACCGATCCATCGTCGCTGCGCCATGCCGCCGCCGACCCCGGTTTCCTTGCCGGCGTCGTCGATTTCCTCATGGGCCATGAGCCGACCCTCATGGACTTCTGCGCGGCGACCGGCACGCGGCCCGAGGATGTGGTTCGGGCGCACCTCATGCTGTCGGGACCGGACAATCCGGGAGATTTCTGACCGTGACGGATACGCTTGATCTCAACCATATCCACTTGGCGGACCGTCCGCTGATCGTCTGCGACATCGATGAAGTGGTGCTTGAATTCCTGACACCGTTTCGCAACTTCCTGCGCGCGTCCGGCCGTGACCTTCTGCCCCGCTCCTTTCGCCTGCACGGCAATGTCGTCAAGCTCGACAGCGGCGAGCCGGAAGCCAATGAGGCGACAAGCGAACTGCTGGAGACATTCTTCCGATTGCAGGACCAATGGCAGACGCCTGCCGATCGCGTTGTCGATACCTTGGCAGCACTTTCCACTGAAGCGGATATCATCTTCCTGACCGCGATGCCGCCACGCCACAGTAGCGTGCGCCGGTCGCTTCTCGATCGCCATGGCTTGCACTATCCTCTGCTTGCCAGCGAAGAGCCCAAGGGACCGATCATCAGGCGCCTGCACGATGCCCGGGATGTGCCGCTGGTCTTCATCGATGATATCCTGCGCAACTTGCAATCTGTCCGGACCCATACGCCGGATTGCCTGCTGATCAACCTGATGGCGAACGCCCAATTCCGTGCCATGGCGCCGGATCCGGGCGACGGTATCGCCAAGGCAGACAGCTGGACGGACGCAGCCACGATCATCCGCACGCATTTCCTGCGCTGAATGCCGGCCGGCAAACCGTTGCTGGGCAAAAAAATCGCTCAAGCTCACCTTTCCTGGGAAGGTCATCAAGATTGCCTTTCCATGCCTTGAGACTCGTCAGCTTAGGGCGTATCGTGAAAATGTTCAACTTTTGTTCTGACCGATGCAAACAGACGCGCAGCAATTTCCAGGGTTTTGCCGAGACTGTCTCACGGGCCAACCAGCCGGCATTCGCCGTTGCCGGGCCTGCGGCAGCCCGCGCCTGCTGTTCCACTCCGAATTGTACCAACTGACGCTCGCCCATATCGACTGCGATGCGTTCTATGCCTCGGTAGAGAAACGCGACAATCCGGACCTTGCCGACAAGCCGGTGATCATCGGCGGCGGCAAGCGCGGCGTCGTCTCGACCGCCTGCTACATCGCCCGCATCCATGGGGTGCGCTCGGCCATGCCGATGTTCAAGGCGCTGGAGGCCTGTCCGCAGGCCATCGTCATCAAGCCGGACATGGAGAAATACGTGCGGGTCGGCCGCCAGGTGCGCACCTTGATGCAGGAGTTGACGCCGCTGGTTCAGCCTCTGTCGATCGACGAGGCATTTCTGGAGCTGAAAGGCACCGAGCGGCTGCATCACGATCCGCCTGCCCGGACACTGGCAAAATTCGCCCGGCGGATCGAACAGGAAATCGGCATTACCGTTTCGGTCGGCCTGTCCTATTGCAAGTTCCTTGCCAAGGTGGCTTCCGACCTGCAGAAGCCACGCGGTTTTTCGGTCATTGGCGCTGCCGAGGCGCTGGATTTCCTGAAAGACAGGTCGGTGACGCTGATCTGGGGGGTCGGCAAGGCCTTTGCGGCAAGCCTGGAGCGCGACGGTATCCGCACCATAGGCCAATTGCAGACAATGGACGAAACCGACCTGATGAAGCGCTACGGCACGATGGGCCAGCGCCTCTATCGGCTATCGCGCGGTCAGGACGAACGCACCGTCGATATCGATGGAGAGGCCAAGAGCGTTTCCTCGGAAACGACATTCAACGACGATCTCTGTGACTATGACGACCTGGTCACGCATCTGCGCCGCCTGAGCGAACAGGTGGCGCACCGGCTGCGCAAGGCCGACATTGCCGGCCAGACCGTCGTGCTCAAGTTGAAGACCGCCGATTTCAAGAGCCGGACGCGCAACCGCCGGCTAGACAGCCCGACCCGGCTTGCCGACCGGATTTTCCGCACCGGCATGCGGCTTCTGGACAAGGAAACCGACGGCACGAAATTCCGCCTTATCGGTATCGGCGTCTCCGACCTCTCCAATCCCGACCTCGCCGATCCGCCCGATCTCGTCGATACGCAGGCGACGCGGCGTGCGGCTGCGGAAGCCGCAATCAATACGTTGCGCGACAAGTTCGGCAAGGCGACGGTGGAGACCGGCTATACGTTCGGCAAGGACCGGCGAAAATAACCGGCTTCACATTCCCGTGTTCCGCTGCGGAACAGCAAAGTTTCCTTAAACCTCTCAAGGTAGGCTGACCTTCTGTTTGTTGCGTCCGGATGTTCCTCATGGTTTTGCGTTTTACATTTGGTCTCGGCGTCGCCTTCGCCTTGTCTGCCAGCGTGGCACTTGCGGGCGAGCAGGCTCCCCTGCAGATCGTCGTTTCCCGGGACCAGCAATCGCTGGTGGTCTATGACGGCAACACAGTCGTCGCCACGTCGAATGTTTCGACGGGCAAAGCCGGCCATTCGACGCCGACCGGCATTTTCTCGATCCTCGAAAAACGCCGGTTCCACAAGTCGAACATCTATTCGAACGCACCGATGCCGTTCATGCAGCGGCTGACCTGGTCGGGCATCGCGCTCCACGCCTCCAATCACGTTCCGAGCTACCCGGCCTCGCATGGCTGCGTACGACTACCGGACGCGTTTGCCAAACAGCTGTTCAAGATGACCGGGCGTGGTGTGCATGTGCTGATCTCGGACCGCCAGCTGACGCCGGTTGCGATCTCCGATCCGTTCCTGTTCCAGCCGAAAGAGAAAGAACCGGAATTGCTGTCCGACGCGACGTTGCGGCCAAGTGTTTCACAGATCCCCACCCAATCCGTCGAAGTTGCAACGATAGAGCCCGCACCGGAAAAACCGGCTGCCGTCGAGACGGAAAAGCTGCCGCCGATCCGGATGCTGATCACCCATCGCGGCACACGCGAAATCACCATGGATATCCAGAGCCTGCTCAACGCGCTTGGTTATGCCGCCGGACTTGCCGATGGATACGCGGGCATGCAGACCACCGATGCCATCAAGGCATTCCAGACTGCGGAAAAGCTCCCCGTCGATGGCAAGCCGACGCCTGCCTTCATCGAAGCGCTCTACGCTAGGGCAGGCAAGGGCAAGCCGCCGAACGGCCAGCTTCTCGTTCGCCGCGATTTCGAGCCGCTGTTCGAAACGCCTGTGCTGATCGACAGGCCAGAGATCGCACTCGGCACGCACTTCTTCCAGTTCCAGGATATCGATGCCACCACCGGCAAGGGCGAATGGTTCGCCATGACGCTCGACAACACACCATCAGGGCCGATGAAGAAACGCCTTGGAATCACCGCCGAAGAAGACCCGGCGGCATTCAATGCCGCTGAACGGACGCTGGACCGCATCACGGTGCCGGACGAGACGCGCCAGCGGATCGAGGAGCTGCTCGCCGAAGGCTCGTCGCTGACCATCTCGGACATGGGGCTCGGCCAAGAAACCGGCGCCGGCACGGACTTCGTGACGGTCACCCGTACCCGATCAAAGTCCTGACGGTCCGCCGCTATACCAGCTCGACATCGAGGACACCGGGCGCTGTCCTCAGCGCCGCCGCGATCTCAGGCGAGATGCGATACCGCTCGTTCAGCTCCACCTCGATCTCGCGCTGGCCGTTGTCCTTGATAACGATGAACGACACCAAACCATCGCCGCGCGTATTCAGATGCGTCGCGACCGAGCGTAACGGGCCGCTATCGCGGACATAGACGCGCAGCGCCTTCTGCATCTGCAGCGACCGTTCCTCCAGCGACTGGAGTGTCTGGATGCGCATGCCGATACCCTCCGGCCGCTCTTCGGCCTGCACCGTCATGACCAGCGATTTTCCGGGCTCCAAAAGGTCGCGGTACTGGTTGAGCGCCTCCGAGAACAACACGGCCTCGAACTGGCCGGTCGAATCGGAAAAGGCGATGATGCCCATCTTGTTGCCGGTGCGGGTCTTGCGCTCCTGCTTGGATGTGACCGTCCCGGCTAGACGCCCGGCGGCAGCTCCCTTTTTCACCGATGCAGCGAAATCGGCAAAGGTCTGGACGCGGATCTTGTTCAGCAGCTCATTGTAGGTATCGAGCGGATGGGCAGACAGATAGAAGCCCAGAACCTGGAATTCGCGGTGCAGCTTTTCCGACGCCAACCAAGGCGAATAGGGCGGCAGGTTGATCTTTTCCGGACCGGTCGCCGCGCCTGCGCCAAACATGTCGCTCTGGCCGCTGATCTTGTTGGCCTGGGCAATCTGCGCAAAGCCGAGAATACGGTCGAGGCCACCCACCAGTTCGGCCCGGTCATACCCAAAGCAATCGAAGGCACCCGCGCAGATCAGGCTGTCGAACACCCGCCTGTTCAAAAGCTTCGGATCGATCCGGAGGCAGAAATCCTCAAGATCTGCGAAAGGCTCATCACCGCGCACCTCAACGATATGATCGACAGCCGCTTCGCCGACGCCCTTGATGGCCGAGAGCGAATAGTAGATGCGGTTGTCGCCGGTCTCGAAACGGCGGAACGAGGTCTGCACCGACGGCGGGATGACCTCGATACCGAGCCGGTTGGCGTCCTGGCGGAAGTCGTTGATCTTGTCGGTATTCGACATGTCAAGCGTCATCGACGCGGCGAGGAACTCGACCGGGAAATGCGCCTTCAGATAGGCCGTCTGATAGGAAACGATGGCATAAGCCGCAGCGTGCGACTTGTTGAAGCCGTAATTGGCGAACTTGGCAAGCAAGTCGAAGATCAGGTCGGACTGCGGCTTCGAGACGCCGTTATCGACGGCACCCGTGACGAAACGGGCGCGCTGCTTGTCCATTTCCTCCTTGATCTTCTTACCCATGGCGCGGCGCAGAAGGTCGGCTTCGCCGAGCGAATAGCCCGACAGCACCTGGGCGATCTGCATCACCTGTTCCTGGTAGACGATAACGCCCTGGGTTTCCTTGAGCAGGTAATCGATCTTCGGATGGATCGATTCGATCTCTTCTTCGCCATGCTTGCGGGCATTGTAGACGGGAATGTTTTCCATCGGGCCTGGGCGATACAGCGCCACCAGCGCGATGATGTCCTCAATGCAGTCCGGCCGCATGCCGATCAGCGCCTTGCGCATGCCAGCACTTTCCACCTGGAACACGCCGACCGTGTCGCCCTTGGACAGCATCTCATAGGTCTTCTGGTCATCGAGCGGCAACGCCTCGAGCTTGACCTCGATATCGCGCTTCTTGATGAAATCGACGGCGACCTTCAATACCGTCAGCGTCTTCAGGCCAAGGAAGTCGAACTTGACGAGACCGGCCTGCTCGACCCATTTCATGTTGAACTGGGTGACCGGCATGTCGGAGCGCGGATCGCGGTACATCGGCACCAGCTGCGACAGCGGCCGGTCGCCGATGACAATACCGGCGGCGTGGGTCGAGGCGTGGCGATAAAGACCCTCGATCTTCTGGGCGATATCGAGCAGACGGCCGATCACCGGCTCCTTGTCGACCTCTTCCTGAAAGCGCGGCTCCTCCTCGATCGCCTTGGCGAGCGTGGTTGGATTGGCCGGATTGTTCGGCACCATCTTGCAGATCTTGTCGACCTGGCCATAGGGCATCTCAAGCACACGCCCGACGTCGCGCAAGGCGGCGCGCGCCTGCAGCGATCCGAAGGTGATGATCTGCGCCACCTGCTCGCGGCCATATTTGCGCTGGACGTAGCGGATCACCTCTTCGCGCCGGTCCTGGCAGAAGTCGATGTCGAAGTCGGGCATCGAGACGCGGTCCGGGTTAAGGAAACGTTCGAACAGCAGCGAGAAGCGCAAGGGATCGACGTCGGTGATGGTCAGCGCATAGGCAACCAGCGAGCCCGCACCCGAACCACGGCCCGGGCCGACTGGAATATCCTGAAGCTTCGCCCATTTGATGAAGTCGGCAACGATCAGGAAGTAACCCGGAAACTTCATCTTCTCGATGACGGAGAGCTCGAAATCGAGCCGCTCGCGATAATCGGTATCGCTATAGCCTGGCGACATGCCGAGCATTCGCAGTCGTTCGTCGAGACCCTCGACAGCCTGACGGCGCAATTCGATCTCCTCGGCGCGCTCGGCTTCCTTCGGATCATCCGATGCACCGGTGAAGCGCGGCAGGATCGGAGCGCGGGTCTTCAGGACGAAGGAACAGCGCCGGGCGACCTCGATAGTGTTTTCCAGAGCCTCCGGCAGGTCGGCAAACAGAGCCGCCATGTCCTTGCGGCTCTTCAGATAATGATCCGGCGTCAGGCGAAAGCGCGTGTCATCCGAAACCATCGCATTGTGCGCCACCGCCATCAGTGCGTCATGCGCCTCGAATTCGGCGGGCGACGGGAAGAACGGCTCATTGGTCGCCACGATCGGCAATTCGAGCTTATAGGCAAGATCGACGACCCGGTTTTCATGGCGGCGGTCATATTTGCCGTGGCGCTGAAGCTCGACATAAAGACGATCGCCAAACACCGCGGCAAGGGTCTTCAGCCGCGTTTCCGCTAGCGCATGGTGACCCGACTTCAAGGCCATATCCACCGGCCCGCCCGAGGCGCCGGTCAGAGCAATCAAGCCTTCCGCTCCGCCTTCCTGCAGCCAGGACAGCGCAATGCGAACCGACTGGTTTCCTTCGCCGCCGAGATAGGCCCGGCTGACGATATCGACGAGCCGGACATAGCCGGCATCCGTCGCCGCAATCAGAACGATGGCCGGCAGCTTGGCCAGATGCTGTGCGTGGCCACGTTTCTCGCCCTCGCCTTCATCCTCCATGTCGATCGACAGCTGGCAGCCGATCAAAGGCTGCAGACCATCGTCCATGCATTTCTGCGAGAATTCGAGCGCTGCAAACAGGTTGTTGGTATCGGCAATGCCGATAGCCGGCTGGCCGTCGGCAACAGCCTTGCCGATGATCTTCTTGATCGGCAAAGCCCCTTCGAGCAGCGAAAAGGCGGAATGAACCCGAAGATGAACGAACTGGGGAGACGCGCCGCCCTCGGCGGAACTATCCTGCCGCTTGCCGTTTACCGCATCTGCCATGGCACACCCCGATTCCCGTGAAGGCATCAGGATATCCCGTTTCCATCCGCAGATGTCCAGTTTTCATCTGCCATGCGGCAGCAATTTCAAACTTGATCCATCTTGTCCACAGCCGGGCACTCTTCCATTTCCGCACGACGGCGAATGCGCGGAATGGCGGTGGCTGACGCCGGTTTTACATCCCTATGACGATGATCGAAAAGCTGGCGATGAACATGGCGATGGAGGTCAAAGCGGCGAGATCACGAATGAAGTCAGTCATTGGTCGGCTCCCTTTTCCGTTATGTTCTTATAATGTTCTATTTATGTTCGTGCGTCAAGCAGCAACTGCAAATCTTCGGCCAGCGAGGAACGGAGATGGTAAACACTTTGCAACCGGCCTTTCCGGCAATGGCCTCGGCATCTGGACGCCGGCCGGGCGGCCGATTAGTCTGCGTCCCAAATGCAAATCAGGGAATGATTGATGAAGATGTCACTGGCCGTCATGACGGCATTCCTGGGCCTGACTGCCACCACAGCGCAGGCGGCAGAGACCATCGATCCGGGTCGCATCGTCGTTGCTGCGACAGGCGATTGGGACAAGGACGGCAGTTCAGACCTTGCCATGCTGGTGGCACCGGTTGAGGGCACCGATGAAGATCACGCGGTCTACATCTATCTCAATGACGGCGACACCGACCGGCTGAAATTGAAGACTGTCGTGCCGAACAAGGTCTGGGGAGATCTAACCATGGCCGGGCGGGCGCCATCGATCACCGCGCTTGAGAACGGCTCGATCCTGATAACCACCCACAATGATAGCGTCGGCCGCGATCGCTGGGAACAGAAGCTGACGGTCGCCTATCGCAACTTCGACTTCGTCGTGGCGGGATATACCTATACGTCCTACGACACGCTCGACCCCGACAACACGGCAGAATGCGATCTCAATGTACTGACTGGCAAAGGAAAGAGCAGCGGCAAGCCCGTCGCCACCAAGGGCGAAATCGTGCTGCTGAAGGATTGGTCCGACGATCGCGGGCAAACGGTCTGCGGTATCGAGTAGATATCAGCCGCCCCGCCCCGATCGAAGCGGAGGCTGTGAGAGACAGCCTTAAAGCTCGACGACCTTGCCGTCTTCGATGGTGACGCGGCGGTCCATGCGCGCGGCCAGTTCGTAATTGTGCGTGGCGATCATCGCCGCAAGGCCCGACTGGCGCACCAATGCTTCCAAAGCTTCGAAGACATAGCCAGCGGTTTCCGGGTCGAGGTTGCCGGTCGGCTCGTCGGCCAGGAGCACCAGCGGCGCATTGGCGACGGCACGGGCAATGGCGACGCGCTGCTGCTCGCCACCGGACAGCTCCGATGGACGATGTTCGGCGCGGTGGCCGATGCGCATGTAATCCAGAAGCGCGGCCGCCCGTTCGCGGGACTCCGCCTTGTTGAGGCCGGCGATCAGCTGCGGCATCATGATGTTTTCGATTGCCGTGAATTCCGGCAGCAGATGATGGGCCTGATAGACAAAGCCGATCTCGTTGCGCCGGATCGCCGTGCGCCGCTCGTCACTAAGCGCACCGCAGGATTGGCCGTTGACCAGCACTTCGCCGGCATCCGGGCGCTCCAGCAGTCCAGCCAGGTGCAAAAGCGTCGATTTGCCAGTGCCTGACGGGGCAACAAGCGCAACGGTCTGTCCGCCATGAAGCGAAAAGTCCGCACCCTTGAGGATCGACAGGGTTTCCTCGCCCTGGCTGAAATGACGTTCGACGCCGGAAAGCTGCAATGCCACGCGCGCATTCATCGTGTCTGTAATCCCTCGTTATTCGTAGCGCAGAGCCTGAACCGGATCGAGGCGCGATGCGCGCCAGGCCGGAAAGATCGTGGCAAGAAAGGACAGGCCGATAGCCATGACGACGACCGATGTGGTCTCGCCGAGGTTCATATCGGCCGGAAGCTGGCTTAGGAAATAGAGTTCGGGATTGAACAGTGTCGTGCCCGAAATCCAGGAAAAGAACTGGCGGATCGACTCGATGTTGAGGCAGACCAAAACACCCAGAAGCACGCCTGCGATCGTACCGACAATGCCGATCGCCGCCCCTGTCATGAAGAATATCCGCATGATTGCGCCTGACGAGGCGCCCATGGTGCGCAAAATGGCGATATCGCGGCCCTTGTCCTTCACCAGCATGATCAGGCCGGAGACGATGTTCAGCGCCGCCACCAGAATGATCAGCGTCAGGATCATGAACATGACGTTGCGCTCGACCTGAAGGGCGGAGAAGAAGGTCTTGTTGCGATCACGCCAGTCGCTGATCAGCACCTGACGGCCGGCCGCATCCTCGATCGGCTGGCGCAGGTCATCGACCAGATCCGGGTCGGTGACGAACAGCTCGATAGACTGGGCAATGCCCTCGGCGTTGAAATAGAGCTGGGCTTCTTCCAGCGGCATGAAGATGATCGAGGCGTCATATTCGGACATGCCGATCTCGAAGATAGCCGAGACGGTATAGGATTTGACGCGCGGGTTGACGCCCATCGGCGTGATGTCGCCTTCCGGAGCCACCAGCGTGATCGTGCCGCCGGCGGTGATGCCGAGCTGCTGGGCCATGCGCGAACCGATCGCAACGCCTGTTCCAGCGGCGTAACCGACGAGATCGCCGGACTGGATGTGATCGGAAATCGACTTCATCTTGGCGAGATCGTCAGCGCGCACGCCGCGCACCAGCGCGCCGGTCCCGGCGCCGTCCGGACCGGAGGCGAGCGTCTGCCCCTCGATCATCGGGATCGCCATGGTGATGCCCTTGACGCCGGAAAACTTGGTCGCCAAGTCGGCATAGTTATCCAGCGGGCCATCCAGCGGCTGGACGATCATGTGACCGTTGATGCCGAGAATGCGCGAGATCAGCTCGGTGCGAAAACCGTTCATGACAGCCATGACGATGATCAGCGTTGCCACACCGAGCATGATGCCGATGAAGGAAAAGCCGGCGATCACCGAAATGAACGCTTCCTTGCGGCGCGAGCGCAGATAGCGCCAGGCCACCATGCGCTCGAATGTGGAAAACGGACGGCTCGACGGCGCCTGAGCAGTCGTTGCCTTTTCCTGTTCTAGCGTCGCAGCGCTCATTCCTTGGTCCCTTATTTCGAGGCGGTCAGCTTGTTGATGGCAGCCTCGATCGTCAATGTTTCGCGGGCGCCGGTCTTGCGGTCCTTGAGTTCGACCTCGCCACTGGCGACCGAACGCGGACCGGCAATGATCTGCACGGGCACGCCGATCAGGTCGGCGGTGGCAAACTTGGTGCCGGCGCGGTCGTCCTTGTCGTCGTACAGTGTGTCGAGTCCTGCGTTGTTGAGCGCAGCATAGAGGGTTTCGCACGCCGCGTCGCAGGCTTCGTCGCCGGATTTCATGTTGATCACAACGGCATCGAACGGCGCGATCGAGGCCGGCCAGATGATGCCGTTCTCATCATGCGACGCTTCGATGATGGCGGGAACCAGACGGGTCGGGCCGATGCCGTAGGAGCCCATGTGCACCGTGTGCTCCTTGCCGTCGGGGCCTTGAACCTTGGCACCCATGACTTCGGAATACTTGGTGCCGAAATAGAAGATGTGGCCGACCTCGATGCCGCGCGCCGAAACCTTCGAGGCATCGTCGATGGCGTTGAATGCAGCCTCGTCGTGCATCTCCGAGGTGGCGGCATAGAGCGACGTCCACTTGTCGAAGATTGCCTTCATCGCTGCCGCGTCCCAGAAATCGATATCGTCGGCTGGGATGTCGAAATCGAGGAAGTGCTTGTGGCAGAAGACTTCCGATTCACCGGTATCGGCGAGGATGATGAACTCATGGCTGAGATCGCCGCCGATCGGACCGGTATCGGCCCGCATCGGAATGGCGCGCAGGCCAAGCCGGGCGAAGGTGCGCAGATAGGCGGCAAACATGCGGTTGTAGCTGTCCACAGCACCTTCGCGGTTGAGATCGAAGGAATAGGCATCCTTCATCAGGAATTCGCGGGAACGCATAGTGCCGAAACGCGGACGGCGTTCGTCACGGAATTTGAGCTGGATATGATAGAGATTGAGCGGCAGGTCCTTGTAGGACTTGACGTAGGAGCGGAACACGTCCGTGATCATCTCCTCGTTGGTCGGTCCATACAGCATGTCGCGCTTGTTGCGATCCTTGATCCGCAGCATCTCGTCGCCATAGGCGTCGTAACGGCCGCTTTCCTGCCAGAGTTCCGCCGATTGCAGCGTCGGCATCAAAAGCTCGACTGCGCCGGCGCGGTTCTGTTCTTCACGGATGATCCTGGTCACCTTGTCGAGAACCCGCTTGCCGAGCGGCAGCCATGTATAGATGCCTGCCGACTGCTGGCGCACCATGCCGGCACGCAGCATCAGCCGGTGCGAGACAATTTCCGCTTCCTTCGGGGTTTCCTTCAGAATGGGCATGAAAAAGCGGGACAGGCGCATGAACGGGTTCCAGAAGTTAAAAGCACTTCGCACTATCGTTTGAATCGGGCGAAATAACGTTGAGCCTGCAGGCCGCGCACGCGTCAAGCGCGCAAACCGGACACTGCCGTTTGACTGTTTGCCGCGACGATCCGGCCAGCTGATTCCAGAAGGGGATGCACCGCGCTCACGCGTTCATAGACGCTTCGCGGCAGGAAGAAAACCCGTCATCTTCTTTGGTATGACCGGTGAAGGAGCGGTGGATTTCAAGGCTCGGAAAAACAAAAATACCTGCGGCAAAAAGGCACGGTAGTAACAGGATTTTGACAGAAGTTGTCAACGGAAAAATTTTACTAGAGTGTAGCAAAAATGCAAAAAAAATTGATGACAACGCATAATGTTTGGGCTAGTTTTGGCCCACAAAAGAGGCAGGGAGATTAAATTCTTGTCGATTTCGCGGTCAAGTCTTGGGAGGATAAGATCTTAGGCGCGTTTACACGCAGCCACCGGTAACGGATAAGGATCACGCGATACTTTAAAGAGCAAGGCTTCTAGCCTTGTTTTTTTTTGACTTTTATAATGGGCACAGCTGCAGAAAAGCTATCACCGCCTGAATTGCGGCAATTCTGTGGCACTTATGTTCGCTTGCAGGTCCCGCAGCCGGTAAGCCGCCGCTATCGCAGCCGCGGCAACGCCGATCCTTCCCTCAATAGAACTTCGGAGAAAACTGCGGGATGGAGTCCAGGCCGTAGCCCATACGGACCGAAAGGACGTACCATGTGGCATGGATCACGGCGGCGAGCACCGAGGTTATCAGAAAGACCCGAAGTGCGCGGAAACGCGCGGGCGCACTTTCGACGCTGCCCGGCACGACCTCGTTCTCTTCGGCCTGTGTCCGCAAGCCGATCGGCAGGACGATGAACAGCGCCAACCACCAGATGATGAAGTAGATCGCGAAGGTGGAAAAGATCGGCATTATGGTCTCTCATTACGAAGGGAGATGGATGTCTCGCCTCTTGGCATGGCACGCTGGAGCGACGTTATAGCGCTTTCGCCTCTGTCCGACAAATACTGCGCCCGATAAATAACGGCGCGCGGTCTTCTGTCACACCTGCTCGAGTTCGATCAGCGTGCCGAAGAAATCCTTCGGATGGAGAAACAGGACGGGCTTGCCATGCGCACCGGTCTTCGGGTTGCCATCGCCAAGCACCCTGCCCCCGGCCGCAACCAGACTGTCGCGCGCGGCAAGGATGTCTTCGACCTCGTAGCAGATATGGTGCATGCCGCCGGCGGGATTTTTTGCAAGGAAAGCCGCGATCGGCGACGCCGTCCCAAGCGGCTCAAGAAGCTCGACCTTGGTATTTTCAAGTGTGACAAACACGACGGTGACACCGTGTTCCGGCAGCGCCTCCGGCGAGGTCACCGAGGCGCCGAGCATCGACCGATATCGCTCCACCGCTTCGGCAAGATCCGGAACGGCAAGAGCGATATGGTTGACACGTCCAAGCATTGGATCGGATCCCGGCTATCAGAGCTTGTTGATGAACACGGTGACGACAGGCTTCTTGCCCCACACGCCGTTGGCGGTGCCACGAATGGCCCGGCGTACGGCTTCCGTGACCATGGCGATATCCTTGCGCTTGCCGCGCGGGATGCTTTCGACGGCACCCAGGACCGCATCATAGAGCGTATCGTTCATGTCCTCGCCCTCGTCGTCGAACTCGGGCAAGCCGATTGGAACAACGATCGGATCGGCCGCGAAATCGTAGCGTGCGTCCAGAACCACATTGACCGCGACATGGCCGGCAAAAGACAGCTTGCGGCGCTCGCCGATCCCCATCTCCTCGAAGTCACCAATCAGGCTGCCGTCCTTGTAGATGCGGCCATGCGGCGCCGTGCCGATCACGGTCGCCGGGCCTGGAGCAAGGCGGAGAATGTCACCATTGCGGACACGCGGAACGGTCTTGATGCCCGATTGCAGGCCAAGTTCGGCCTGCGCCGTCAGATGCGCGGCTTCACCATGCACCGGCACCAGCATCTGCGGGCGCGTCCACTGGTACATCTGCTGCAGCTCGTTGCGGCGGGGATGGCCGGAGACATGGACCAGCGCTTCCGTATCGGTGATGATGTGGATGCCCTGCTCGACAAGGCCGTTCTTGATGTCGTTGATCGCCTTCTCGTTGCCGGGAATAGCGCGCGAGGAAAACACCACGGTATCGCCAGCCGTCAGCGCCACATTGCGCATCTCGTCGCGCGAGATCTTGGCAAGTGCAGCGCGGGATTCGCCCTGGCTACCGGTCAGGATCACCACCACCTTGTCGCGCGGGATATAGCCGAATTCGTCTTCGGCGATGAACGGGTTCAGACCTTCCATCAAGCCGACATCCCGAGCGACGTCGCAGACGCGCTTCATCGAGCTGCCGAGAAGCAGCACTTCGCGGCCGGCAGCGGCCGACGCCTTAGCAATCGAGCGGATGCGGCCAACGTTCGACGAGAAGGTGGTGATCGCCACGCGTCCCTTGGCGTTCTCGATGATCTTGGTCAGGCTGGTCGACACTTCCTCTTCGGAGGGAGAGACGCCATCGCGCATGGCATTGGTGCTGTCGCACATCAGCGCCAGAACGCCCTCGTCGCCGACAGCGCGGAACCGCGCTTCGTCGGTGAATGGTCCGAGCGACGGTGCGTGGTCGATCTTCCAGTCGCCGGTATGGACGACATTGCCGAGCGGCGTGCGGATGACCAGCGACATCGGTTCGGGGATCGAATGATTGACGCCGATCGCTTCGATCTCGAACGGCCCGACATTGATGCGGTCGCCTTCCTTGAAGATGGTGATCGGCACCTGGGCGCGGCTGCGCTCGTAGGAACGTTTGGCTTCCAGCATGCCGGCCGTAAACGGCGAGGCATAGACCGGCACGTTGAGGCCCGGCCACAGATCGGCCAGCGCGCCGTAATGGTCTTCATGGGCATGAGTGATGATGATGCCCTTGAGGTTCTTGCGCTCTTCGGCAAGGAACCGGATATCAGGCAGTACCAGATCGACGCCGGGCAAATCGAGGCCCGGGAAGGTCACGCCGCAATCGACCATGATCCACTGGCGGTGGGCGGGCGAACCATAGCCGTAAAGGGCCAGGTTCATGCCGATTTCCCCCACTCCGCCTAGCGGCAGGAAGACGAGTTCGTCTTGTTTGCTCATTGATTGATTGCGCCTTTTGTCACCCGAAATGGGTTCTATCAAAAAAATACATCGCCTGCGGCGATGCGTTGAACCGTGCCTGCCCCAAGATCGAGCATCAGCCGGCCGTCTTCATCTATGCCTTCAAACCTGCCGGAAAGCGAGCGATCCGGCAGGTTGACTGTGATCTTCTGGCCTATACCGCCTGCTGCGGAGCGCCATTGTGCAATAATCTCTGCGATGCCGTCGCCGCGGTTCCAAATGTTCAACGCGTCGCTCATGCTGCGGAACAGATGGGCAAAAAGCTCGTCCGGCGAAACGGCGGCACCTTCTGCCTGCAGGCTGGTGACGGGATAAAGCCCATGATCCGGTGCCAGCGCGACATTGATGCCGCAGCCGATCACCAGCGCATGATGCCCGTCCGGCAGTCCCTCGCCTTCCAGCAGGATACCGCAGCACTTCTTGCCCGCAATCAGAATATCATTCGGCCATTTGATCGAGACCGGATTGGAACCTGCCGGCATCACCGCCTGGATCGCCCGATGCACCGCAACGGCGACCGCGAGCGGCAGCGATTGCAGTTTCTCCATCGGCGCCGGATCGATCAGAAGCAGCGAGGCGTAGAGATTGCCCGGCTCCGATGCCCAGCTGCGGCCACGCCGGCCACGGCCGAAAATCTGCCGCGTCGCGGTGATCCAGTGAAGTCCCGGATCACCCGCACGTGCCCGGATCAGGCATTCCGTGTTCGTCGATCCGACATCGCCAAGCGCTGTATGCCGGAAATTATCGAGCGAAACCCTGCCGATCCGGTCCTGTCCTGTCAAAAGAATGTCCGCGCTGCAACTTCGGCCGCCGTACCGATCGGTCCACCGATCAGCACATAGGCGAGAACAAACAGGCCGGAGAGCCCATAGACCAGGCGCAGCACGCCCGACGGACGCGCGAATTCGCCCTTCGGATCATCGAACCACATCAGCTTGATGACGCGCAGATAGTAGTAGGCTCCGACGACGGAGGCGAGAACACCGATAATCGCCAGAGCGTAGAGATGCGCTTCGATCGCCGCCATGAACACAAAGTACTTGGCAAAGAAGCCGGCAAGCGGCGGAATACCGGCCAGCGAGAACATCATCACTGTCAGGACCGACGCCATCAACGGATTGGTCTGCGACAGGCCGGCGAGATCGTCGACGCTTTCGACGTGATTGCCGTCCTTGCGCTTCATCGCCATGATGCAGGCAAAGGTGCCGAGCGTCATGACCATATAGACCAGCATGTAGATCAACACGCCGCGCACACCGGCCATCGAGCCGCTGGACAGGCCGACGAGCGCATAGCCCATATGACCGATCGACGAATAGGCCATCAGTCGCTTGATGTTCTTCTGGCCGATCGCTGCAAACGAGCCAAGCAGCATCGAGGCAATCGAGATGAAGACGATAATCTGCTGCCAGTCGGTGACGATCGGCTCGAACGGCATGATCACCAGCCGAATCAGCATCGCCATGGCCGCAACCTTCGGGGCGGCTGCGAAGAACGCGGTCACGGGTGTCGGCGCACCTTCGTAGACGTCCGGCGTCCACATATGGAACGGAACGGCGGAGATCTTGAAGGCAACACCGGCAAGAATGAAGACGAGACCAAAGACCAGGCCGAGCGAACGGCCCTCTGCCGACAGGGCAGCGGCGATGCCTTCAAAACCGGTATGGCCGGTAAAGCCATAGACCAGCGACATGCCATAAAGCAGCATGCCGGACGACAGCGCGCCGAGCACGAAATATTTGAGACCGGCTTCCGTCGAACGCAGATTGTCGCGGTTCATCGCGGCAACGACGTAGAGTGCCAGCGACTGCAGTTCGAGCGCCAGATAGACCGAGATCAGGTCGTTGGCCGAAATCATCAGCAACATGCCGAGGGTGGCCAGCACGATCAGAACGGGGAATTCGAACCGGTCGATACCGCTCGAACGCGCTTCACCCGCCGACATGATCAGCGCCACCATGGAGCCGAACAGCGTCAGCACCTTCATGAACTTGCCGAACGGATCGGAGAGGAAGGCGCCGTTATAGGCCTGACCGTCGCCGGTCTGCCAGATCAGCCAGACGCCGGAAACAGCGAGCAGGCCAACGGCAAGCCACGTTACCAGACCGGACGATTTCTCGCCGGAGAAGACGCCGATCATCAATAACACCATGGCGCCAACCGCAAGGATCAGCTCGGGCGTCGACAGGTGCAGGCTAGCGAGGAATGTTTCAGCAGTCATTTCAATCCCGTCCTGTCGTCATTTCGCCGAAAGCGCAACGTCATGCGCTGCCTGCACGGCCGCAGTGTAGTTGTTGATAAGCACGTCCACCGAGGCTGCCGTCGCATCGAAGACCGGAGCCGGATAGACGCCGAAGAAGATGGTGAGCACGATCAGCGGATAGAGCAGCGCCTTTTCGCGGCCTGAAAGATCCAGCAGCGATTTCAGCTTGTCCTTGTCGAGTGTGCCGAAGATCACCCGGCGGTAGAGCCACAGAGCATAGCAAGCCGACAGGATAACACCGGTCGTCGCAAAGAACGCAACCCAGGTGTTGGCCCGGAAGGCGCCGACCAGCACGGTGATTTCACCGACAAAGCCGGATGTGCCCGGCAGGCCGACATTGGCCATGGTGAAGACCATGAACGCGACCGCATATTTCGGCATGTTGTTGACGAGCCCGCCATAGGCGCTGATCTCGCGGGTGTGGGTGCGGTCGTAGACCACGCCGACACAGAGGAAGAGCGCGCCGGACACGAGGCCGTGCGAGAGCATCTGGAAGATCGCACCCTGCACGCCCTGCGTATTGGCGGCAAAGATACCCATGGTCACGTAGCCCATGTGGGCAACCGACGAATAGGCGATCAGCTTCTTGATGTCGGACTGCATCATTGCCACCAGCGAGGTGTAGATGATCGCGACGACCGACAGCGTGAAGACGAAGGGCGCGAAATATTCGGATGCCAAGGGGAACATCGGCAGCGAGAAGCGCAGGAAGCCGTAGCCGCCGAGCTTCAACAGAACGCCTGCCAGGATGACCGAACCCGCCGTCGGCGCCTGAACGTGCGCATCAGGAAGCCAGGTATGGACCGGCCACATCGGCATCTTCACCGCGAACGAGGCAAAGAATGCCAGCCATAGCCATGTCTGCATCTGGGCCGGGAACTGATAGGCAAGCAGTTCGGCGATATCGGTCGTGCCGGCCTGCCAGTACATCGCCATGATGGCGAGCAACATCAGCACCGAGCCGAGCAGCGTGTAAAGGAAGAACTTGTAGGCAGCGTAGACACGTTCCTTGCCGCCCCAGACGCCGATGATGATGAACATCGGGATCAGGCCTGCTTCGAAGAACACGTAGAACAGCACGATATCGAGCGACACGAAGACGCCGATCATGAACACTTCCAACAGAAGGAAGGCGATCATGTACTGCTTCAGGCGCTTTTCGACCGAGAGCCAGCTGGCGACGACGCAGAACGGCATCAGGAAAGCCGACAGCACCACGAACAGCATGGAAATGCCGTCGATGCCAAGATGGTAGGAGATGCCAGTGCCGAGCCAGGCATGCTTCTCGACCATCTGGAAGCCGGGGTTCGAATTGTCGAAGCTCCACCAAATCCAGCAGGAAAGCAGGAAGGTAACAATCGTCGTCAAAAGCGAGATGTTCAGGATATTGCGGCGGCCGGAAGCGCTGTCTTCACGCGTCACAAGCAGAAGAGCAACGCCGACCAGCGGCAGGAAGGTGACCGCGGAGAGAATGGGCCAATCGGTCATCAGAAGGAGCTCCCGAGCATCATCCAGGTAACGAGCGCCGCAATGCCGATGAGCATCACGAAAGCGTAGTGATAGAGGTAACCGGTCTGCAGGCGAACGACGCGGTCAGTCACGTCCATGACGCGCGCGGCAATGCCGTTCGGGCCATAGCCGTCGATGATCCGGCCATCGCCTTCCTTCCACAGGAAGGTGCCGATGCGCTTGGCAGGACGAACGAACAGGAAATCGTAGAGTTCGTCGAAATACCACTTGTTGAGCAGGAACTGGTAGAGACCGCGATGCTGCTCGGCCAAGTACTTTGGTGTCTCCGGCGAGCGGATATACATGTACCAGGCGGTGACGAAGCCGAGGATCATGGCGATGAACGGGCTGAGAGCAACCAACGCCGGAACGTGATGGAATTCATCGACAAGCTCGTTGCCCGGCAGCGTGAACAATGAGCCCTGCCAGAATTCGGCATATTCGTGGCCGTAGAAATATCCCTCACCGAGGAAACCGGCAACCACGGCGCCCAAAGCCAGGATGTAAAGCGGGATCAACATGACCTGCGGCGATTCGTGCACGTGGTGCATGACCTCGTGCGAGGCGCGAGGCTTGCCGAAGAAGGTCAGGAACATCAGGCGCCACGAGTAGAAGCTCGTGAACAAGGCTGCAATGACCAGAAGCGTGAAGGCGAAGCGGCCAACCGAGGAATGCGACGCATAGGCCGCCTCGATGATCACGTCCTTCGAGAAGAAGCCAGCGAAGCCAAACGACGTGAACGGGATGCCGACGCCGGTGATCGCCAAGGTGCCGATCAGCATCATGGCGAAGGTCACCTTAATGTGCGGACGAAGGCCCCCCATGTTGCGCATGTCCTGTTCGCCATCAACGGCATGGATAACCGAGCCGGCGCATAGGAACAGAAGTGCCTTGAAGAAGGCGTGCGTGAACAGGTGGAAGATCGCCGCACCATAAGCGCCCGTTCCGAGCGCCACGAACATGTAGCCGAGCTGCGAGCAGGTCGAATAGGCGATGACGCGCTTGATGTCGTTCTGAACGAGACCGACAGTCGCCGCAAAGAACGCGGTGATCGCGCCGATGACGGTGACGACCATCAAAGCCGTGTGGGATAGTTCGAACAGCGGCGACATGCGGGCGACGAGGAAGACACCGGCTGTAACCATGGTCGCGGCATGGATGAGTGCCGACACAGGTGTCGGACCTTCCATGGCGTCCGGCAGCCAGGTGTGCAGCAGGAACTGCGCCGACTTGCCCATCGCGCCCATGAACAGCAGCAGGCAGACGCCGGTGATCGCATCGGCCTTGTCGAGATGCATGCCGAACAGTCTGATGACGACTTCACCACCATCGGCAGCGCCTTCAGCCGGCAGATAGCTGGCAGCGGCGGCAAAGATCGTTTCGAAGCTGATCGAGCCGAACAGGTAGAAGACGCCGAAGATGCCGAGCGCGAAACCAAAGTCACCGACGCGATTGACGATGAAGGCCTTCATCGCCGCAGCATTTGCCGACGGCTTCTTGTACCAGAAGCCGATCAGCAGATAGGACG
This sequence comes from Pararhizobium sp. PWRC1-1, assembly GCF_049897905.1. Lineage (NCBI taxonomy): Bacteria > Pseudomonadati > Pseudomonadota > Alphaproteobacteria > Hyphomicrobiales > Rhizobiaceae > Pararhizobium > Pararhizobium sp. PWRC1-1. Next base: position 71,747 of record NZ_JAFCXE010000002.1, read on the forward strand.
CGAGACCCACGCCTTCCCAGCCGAAGAACATCTGCAGCAAGTTGTCAGACGTTATCAGCATCAGCATGGCGAAGGTAAACAGCGACAGATAGGCAAAGAAGCGCGGCCGATGCGGGTCGTGGTGCATGTAGCCGATCGAATAGAGGTGAACCAGGCAGGATACCGTGTTGACGACGACGAACATAACGGCCGTCAGCGTATCTACCCGGAAAGCCCATTCAGCATCGAAGCTGCCGGATTGGATCCAGCGCATCACGGTGACCCTGATCATCTCCGTCTCGCCGAGCGCGACCTGGAAGAACACCACCCAGGACAGGACAGCGACAATAATCATGAAGCCGGTTGTAACGTATTCCGAAGCCTTGGCGCCGATCGAGGTGCCGAACAGACCCGCGATCAGAAAGCCGATCAGCGGCAGGAAGACGATGGCTTGAATAATCGTATTCATTGGCCGCTCAGCCCTTCATCATGTTGACGTCTTCCACGGCGATGGAGCCGCGGTTGCGGTAGAAGACGACGAGAATTGCAAGACCGATGGCGGCTTCCGCGGCCGCGACGGTCAGAATGAACAGGGCGAACACCTGGCCGGTGATGTCGTTCAGGAAGTGCGAGAACGCGACCATGTTGATGTTGACCGCCAGCAGGATGAGTTCCACCGACATCAGGATGATGATGACGTTCTTCCTGTTGAGGAAGATGCCGAAGACGCCCAGTATGAACAGGATGGCGCTGACGGTCAGATAGTGGGAAATACCGATTTCCATGATGTGCTCCTTGACCTCGCGTCCGTCTTAAAGGCCCTGCCCCGACTTCACCTTGACCACTTCAACAGCGGTCTTGGGCGAACGGGCAACCTGTGTGGGAATATCCTGGCGCTTGATGTTGTCGCGATGGCGCAGCGTCAGAACGATGGCGCCGATCATGGCGACCAAAAGAACCAGGCCGGCAATCTGGAAGAAGTAGATGTAGTGCGTATAGAGCACGTCGCCGAGTGCGGCCGTGTTGGTTCGATCGGTAATTGCCGGGATCGGCATCGAGATTGACTTGGCAATTTCGGGCGAGAACGAGCTGCCGCCAACCACGATGATCAGCTCGGCTGCCAGCACCAGGCCGATCAGCGCACCGACCGGCGCATAGTCAAGCACGCCCGACCTCAGCTGCGTGAAGTCGATGTCGAGCATCATCACCACGAATAGGAAGAGAACCGCGACCGCGCCGATATAAACGACCAGCAGGATCATCGCCAGGAATTCAGCCCCCGTCAGAAGGAACAGGCCGGCGGCGTTGAAGAACGTCAGGATCAGGAACAGCACGGAATAAACGGGGTTCCGCGCAGAAATCACCATGAACGCCGACGCAACCGCGACGAATGAAAAAAGATAGAAAAAAAGAGCCTGCAGACCCATGATCGGTGCCTTTTTCGTCTTCCCCGGGTAGGCATGACCGACAGGCCATCCTTCCCACTGGCGCACCGGTCATCCCGGCCACGCCCAAGATCAGTGTAACGCCTGCCTTAAACGGCAGGCGCATTCCCCATGCAAAGTCTCAGCGGTACGGCGAGTCCATTGCGATGTTGCGGGCAATTTCGCGCTCCCAACGGTCGCCGTTGGAAAGCAGCCGGTCCTTGTCGTAGTAGAGCTCTTCGCGCGTCTCGGTGGCGAACTCGAAGTTCGGGCCTTCGACGATCGCATCTACCGGACAGGCTTCCTGGCAGAAACCGCAATAGATGCACTTCACCATGTCGATGTCGTAACGGACCGTGCGGCGCGTGCCATCGTTGCGGCGCGGGCCAGCTTCGATGGTGATCGCCTGGGCAGGACAGATCGCTTCGCACAGCTTGCAGGCGATGCAACGCTCTTCGCCATTCGGATAACGGCGCAGTGCATGTTCGCCACGGAAGCGCGGGCTGATCGGCCCCTTTTCAAAGGGATAGTTCAGCGTCGCCTTCGGCGCGAAGAAATAGCGCATCGACAGGAAAAACGCGTTGACGAATTCCTTGAGAAACAGCGAACTGACGGCTTGCGACAGACCTGCCATCATCAACCTCCAAACATGCCGGCCTGGGAGGCGCCGGCTGATTTTGCGAAACAGGGAGTAAGCATCAGGCCCACACCACCAGTTTCAACGTGACTGCAACAATGAAGACCATGGCAAGCGACAGCGGAAGGAAAACCTTCCAGCCGAGACGCATCAACTGATCGTAGCGATAGCGCGGCACGAAGGCCTTCACCATGGCGAACATGAAGAACACCATCGAAGACTTCAGGATGAACCAGATGATGCCCGGAACCCAATTGAGGAACCATACATCGACCGGAGGCAGCCAGCCGCCGAGGAACAGGATCGTCGTCAGCGCGCACATCAGGCAGATGGCGGCATATTCGCCGAGCATGAACATCATGTACGGGGTAGAGCCGTATTCGACCATGAAGCCGGCGACCAGTTCCGATTCCGCTTCGACCAGGTCGAAGGGCGGACGGTTGGTTTCAGCCAGTGCCGAGATGAAGAAGATGATGAACATCGGGAACAGCGGCAGCCAGTACCAGTCGAGGAACGAACCCGGCAGGCCCATCATTGTGCCCAGGCCATCACGCTGCGAATCGACGATATCCGTCAGATTGAGCGAACCGGCGCAGAGCAGCACGGTGACGATGACGAAGCCGATCGAGACTTCGTAGGACACCATCTGGGCGGCCGAACGTAGCGCCGAGAGGAACGGGTATTTGGAGTTCGATGCCCAGCCGCCGATGATGACGCCGTAAACCTCAAGCGAGGAAATGGCGAAAACATAAAGGATGCCGACATTGATATTCGCCATCACCCAGTTGGCATTGAGCGGGATAACCGCCCAGGCTGCGAGCGCCAAAGTCACGGAAACCAGCGGTGCCAGCAGGAAAAGGATCTTGTTCGAACCGGCTGGAATGACCGGCTCCTTGAAGACGAACTTCAAAAGATCGGCGAAGGACTGGAAAAGTCCCCACGGGCCTACCACATTCGGTCCACGGCGCATCTGCACAGCTGCCCAGATCTTGCGGTCAGCCAGCAGAACGTAGGCGATGAAGACCAAAAGCGCGACCAGAAGCAACAGCGACTGGCCGATCATGATGGCCGTTGGCCAGACATAGGTCGAAATGAAAGCGTCCATTTTCGTCTTATTCCTTCGCGCTCATTCCGCCGCAGCTTTGAAATTGTTGCGTGCCAAAGCCGAACATTCGGCCATGACGGCGGATGCGCGTGCTATCGGGTTCGTCAAATAGAAGTCTTTGACCGGAGACGCAAACACCGATTTGCCCATCTCACCGGCTTTTTGTGCAAGTGCGGCAATTTCACCCGTTACGCCCGTTGCGATCATGTCGATTGCAGCAAAATGCGGGTGCGCCGCGTAGAGTTTCCCGCGCAATTCGCCAAGCGAATCAAATGGCAACTTCTTGCCGAGCACGTCGGACAGCGCGCGGATGATCGCCCAGTCCTCACGGGCGTCGCCCGGTGCAAAGCCGGCACGGTTGCCCATCTGGACACGGCCTTCTGTATTGACCCAGAGGCCCGACTTCTCGGTATAGGTCGCACCCGGCAGGATGACGTCGGCGCCATGCGCACCTTCATCGCCATGCGAACCGATATAGACGGTGAAGCCGGCGGTCTTGCCGGAGAAATCCATTTCGTCGGCGCCGAGCAGGAACAGAACGTCGGTTCCTGTCAGCATCTCGGCAGCAGTCTTACCCCCCTCTCCCGGCACGAAGCCGAGATCGAGACCACCGACGCGGGACGCGGCGGAGTGAAGAACGGCAAAACCGTTCCAGTCTGCAGTGACGGCACCAACGGCGCCTGCGAGCTTGGCGGCTGCGGCCAGAACCGAGGCACCATTCGCCCCGGAGATCGCGCCCTGACCGATGATGATCATCGGACGCTCTGCTTTCTTCAGGACGCTCAGGAACTTGCCCTTACCTGCGACGAGTTCTGCCAGCGAATCCGTGCCTGCGCCGAGATACTCATAAGAATAGCGCAGCTCCGCCTGCTCGCCGATCACGCCGATAGGGAAATTGGCCATCCGGAAGCGCTTGCGGATCCGGGCGTTCAGAACAGAGGCTTCAAAGCGCGGGTTCGATCCGATGATCAAAAGCGCGTCGGCGCTTTCGATGCCCTGGATCGTCGGGTTGAACAGATAGCTTGCACGGCCGAACGACGGATCGAGCGCTGCGCCATCCTGGCGGCAGTCGATGTTCTTCGAGCCGAGCGAAGAGATCAGTTCCTTCAGCGCGTACATTTCCTCAACGGACGCCAGATCGCCGGCAATCGCGCCGATCTTGTCGCCGCTGGTCTTTGAAACTGCTGATTTGATGGCGGCAAAGGCTTCATTCCAGCTGGCAGGCTGCAGGCGGCCGTCCTTCTTCACGTAAGGGCGGTCGAGACGCTGCGTCTTCAGGCCATCCCAGATGAAGCGGGTCTTGTCGGAAATCCACTCTTCGTTGATCTCTTCATTGACGCGCGGCATGACGCGCATCACCTCGCGGCCACGCGTATCGACGCGGATCGCCGAGCCGACGGCGTCCATGACGTCGATCGATTCGGTCTTGCCGAGTTCCCACGGACGGGCGTTGAAAGCATATGGCTTGGAGGTCAGGGCACCAACCGGGCAGAGATCGACGACATTACCCTGAAGTTCCGACGTCATCGCCTGTTCGAGATAGGTGGTGATCTCGGCATCTTCACCACGGCCGATCAGGCCGAGTTCGGCAATGCCGGCCACTTCGGTGGTGAAGCGGACGCAACGCGTGCAGTGAATGCAGCGGTTCATCACGGTCTTGACCAGCGGACCAATATACTTGTCTTCGACGGCGCGCTTGTTCTCGTTGTAGCGGGTCGAATCGACGCCGAAGGCCATGGCCTGGTCCTGCAGGTCGCATTCGCCACCCTGGTCACAGATCGGGCAATCGAGCGGATGATTGATGAGCAGGAATTCCATCACGCCTTCGCGGGCCTTCTTGACCATCGGCGTGGTCGTGAAGACTTCCGGCGTTTCGCCGTTCGGGCCGGGGCGCAGGTCGCGCACGCCCATGGCGCAGGAGGCTGCCGGTTTCGGTGGCCCTCCCTTCACCTCGATCAGACACATGCGGCAGTTTCCGGCGACCGACAGCCGCTCATGGAAACAGAAGCGCGGAACTTCGGCGCCGGCTTCTTCGCACGCCTGCAGCAGCGTGAAATGATCCGGGACCTCGATCTCTTTTCCGTCGACTTTCAGCTTTGCCATCTTAGTCTCAATCCTGTCTTTCGTTCACCAGCGTCAGCAGCGAACAGATATTATTAGGCACGCCAATCTTTGAGCTAAAACCACCGGTCTCCGCCCGAAACTCAATCTCAACCCTTCATCAGGGCCTTTGCCTGCTCGACCCAGCCGTCCCGCGCGATACGACCGGCAAAACCGAGCTGATCGTCGAAGCGCTGCACGTCCTTATCGCTCCACAAAGCGACATCGGCATAACGCCGCACGCCCATTCCATTCAAAACCTGCTCCAGCTTCGGGCCGATGCCGGAAATCCGCTTCAGATCATCCGCTTGCGTTTCGACAACGCGGGCGGCCTTCTGCCGCTTCGGCTTATCCGTCGCCGCTGGAACAACCGCGACCGGTTCCGTAGCAACTGGCTTGGCCTTTACCGGCCGAGCCTTGCCTGGAGCCTTGGCAGGCGCCTTCGCCTTCACCACCGGGCCAGCATTTGCGGCATAAACCGGTGTTTCCGCGGGTTCGGCCGCCTTTGCTGCCGGCTTTTCATTTGCCGCGACACCGGTCTTCTGCGCCGTGTGCGCCAGTCCCTGCATCGTACCGAGCATGAAACCGGCGATCTGGCTGGTCATTCCGAAACCGATCGCCGTTGCCGCAGCCATTGCTGCTGCCGGGTGCTGCATCAGCGGATGCAAAGGCACCTTCGGCATGTCCTTCAGCCATTCGGCCATGCCGAACGGATCGTTGCCGGCCGGCGGCACAGTCGAAGGGCCGGCAGATCCTGCCTGCGTTCCCTTGCCCGTTTCGTTTCCCGGCCTGGCCATAGCGCTTACTCCGCCGCAGCCAGCACCGCGCCATGCGATGATGAATTGCGGGTGTATTCGTCGATGCGTGCTTCCATCTCCGGACGGAAGTTGCGGATCAGGCCCTGGATCGGCCATGCGGCCGCATCACCGAGCGCGCAGATGGTGTGGCCTTCGACCTGCTTGGTGACATCGAACAGCATGTCGATCTCGCGCTTTTGGGCGCGCCCCTGAACCATGCGTTCCATGACGCGCATCATCCAGCCGGTGCCTTCGCGGCATGGCGTGCATTGGCCGCAGCTCTCGTGCTTGTAGAAGGCTGCGAGGCGCCAGATGGCCTTGATGATGTCGGTGGAGCGATCCATGACGATGATGGCGGCGGTACCGAACGACGACTTGACGTCACGCATGCCGTCGAAATCCATCGGTGCGTCGATGATGTCCTCAGCCTTGACCACAGGACAGGACGAGCCGCCCGGAATGACGGCCAGAAGATTGTCCCAGCCGCCACGGATGCCGCCGCAATGGCGTTCGATCATCTCGCGGAACGGCGTGCCCATCGCGTCTTCGAACGTGCACGGCTTGTTGACGTGGCCGGAAACCATGAACAGCTTGGTGCCGACATTGTTCGGGCGGCCAATGGCCGAGAACCAGGAGGCGCCACGGCGCAGGATGGTCGGGGCAACGGCGATCGACTCGACGTTGTTGACCGTGGTCGGGCAGCCGTAGAGACCCATATTGGCCGGGAACGGAGGCTTCAGGCGCGGTTGGCCTTTCTTGCCTTCGAGGCTTTCGAGAAGTGCCGTTTCCTCGCCACAGATATAGGCGCCGGCGCCGTGATGGACGTAGATGTCCATATCCCAGCCGAGCTTGTTGTTGATGCCGAGAAGACCGGCGTCATAGCATTCGTCGATCGCCGCCTGCAGCGCTTCTCGCTCGCGGATATATTCGCCGCGCACATAGATATAGGCGACATGCGCGCCCATCGCGAAGCTCGCGATCACGCAGCCTTCGATCAGCGTATGCGGATCATGGCGCATGATGTCGCGGTCCTTGCAGGTGCCGGGCTCGGATTCGTCGGCATTGACGACCAGATAATGCGGACGGCCGTCGCTTTCCTTCGGCATGAAGGACCACTTCAGGCCGGTCGGGAAGCCTGCACCACCACGGCCACGAAGGCCGGAGGCCTTCATCTCGTTGATGATCCAGTCGCGGCCCTTTTCCAGGATCTGCTTGGTGCCATCCCAGTGACCACGCCCCATGGCGCCCTTGAGCGACTTGTCATGGATGCCGTAGATATTGGTAAAAATTCGATCTTTATCGTCGAGCATGGTTCACCTAACTTATCGCGGCTTCTTGCCGAAAACTTTGATGTATTCGGCTTCGCCGCCCTTGGCCAGCGCCTCGGCCTGCTTGACCCAGTCGTCACGTTCGATACGGCCCTTGAAGTTCAGATAGCCGTCCACCCACTCCCGCTCGACCAGCTTCCAGCCCGCGACCTGCGCGAAGGTGAAGATACCGAGTTCGTGCAGCGTGCCTTCGATCTTCGGGCCAACGCCGGAGATCAGCTTCAGGTCATCGACAGCATCCGGCTTGGCAATGCCGGCGGGACGGTTCTTGTCCTCGAGCGACGGCTTTGCGGCAGCAGCGGCAGGCTTGACGTCCGCGCCGCCTTCAGCCTTGGTCTCGCCGGAAACCTTGTCGTTTGCAGCGGATTCGGACTTTGCCGTCACCGGTGTCTTTAAGGCCGGATCAGCTTCCGGAGCGTCGGTCTTCGCACGTCCGGCATTCGACGGCGTTACGTTGACGGCAGCCTCGTCGCTGACCTTCTTGGCGCGTGGCGCTGCCGGCTTCTTTTCCGGTGTCAGCAACGTGCTCAGACCGCCAACCGGAGCCGAGAAGATACGGTCGATCTGCGGGCCTGGCTTGACGTCGGCACCCCTGCCTGCGTCGAAACGGTCGATGATGTATTCCAGCTGCGGAACCGTCAGGTCTTCATAGGTATCCTTGAAGATCATCACCATCGGCGCGTTGACGCAGGTCCCCTGACACTCGACTTCTTCCCAGGACAGCGTGCCGGCTTCGTTCGGCGTCAGCGGATTGGGATGAATACGCTTCTTGCACAGGTTGATCAGGTCTTCAGAGCCGCGCAGCATGCACGGCGTCGTGCCGCACACCTGAACATGGGCACGCGTGCCAACCGGCTTCAGCTGGAACTGGGTATAGAAGGTGGCGACCTCAAGGGCGCGGATATACGGCATGGTCAGCATGTCGGCGATGCTTTCGATCGCTGCCTTGGTGACCCAGCCATCCTGCTCCTGCGCCCGCATCAACAGCGGAATGACCGCAGATTGCTCGCGGCCCTTCGGATATTTCTTGATGGTTGCCTTGGCCCATACGGCATTGTCCTTGCTGAACGCAAAGGTCGCTGGCTGGACGTTTTCTTCGGCTAGTCGACGAACGGACATTCTTCCCGCACCTTATCAGTTAATCGAACCGCACCGCGATGTCGTCAGGGTGACGAATTCGCAGGCATAGGCTGACTGGTCTTTTTGCAAAAATACGATGTAACGCGTGCCGTTCGGCACTGCAGCCCTGATCTCGTAGCCCTGGCTCAGAAGCTTGGCCATGCCGTTGCCCGACGAACCACCGCTCATGGCAGGTTCATCAGACTTCGGTGCGGTTTCCTGCGCAAAGGCAGGAGCCGCAGCAAGCATCGACGCCAAAACTGTCAGGGCCATCCTGCACATCAACGATCAACCTCGCCGAACACGATATCGAGCGAACCGAGAATGGCGGAAACGTCCGCCAGCTGGTGGCCGCGACAGATATAATCCATGGCCTGAAGATGGGCATAACCCGGCGCGCGGATCTTGCAGCGATACGGCTTGTTGGTGCCATCGGAGATCAGATAGACGCCGAACTCGCCCTTCGGCGCTTCGACAGCCGCGTAAACCTCGCCCTCCGGCACGTGATAGCCTTCGGTATAGAGCTTGAAATGGTGGATCAGGGCTTCCATGGACCGCTTCATCTCGCCGCGCTTCGGCGGCACGATCTTGCCATCGAGCGAGGAGACCGGGCCAACCTTTGCGTCGCCCAAGAGGCGATTGACGCACTGGCGCATGATCTTGGCCGATTCACGCATTTCGATCATGCGGATCAGGTAACGGTCGAAGCAGTCGCCGTTCTTACCGATCGGAATGTCGAAATCCATATCAGCATAGCACTCGTAAGGCTGCGACTTGCGCAGGTCCCAGGCAGCGCCCGAACCGCGCACCATGACGCCGGAGAAGCCCCAGGCCCAGGCATCGTCCAGCGTCACGACGCCGATATCGACGTTGCGTTGCTTGAAGATGCGGTTGCCGGTCAAAAGTTCGTCGATATCGTCGACGGTCTTCAGGAACGGATCGATCCACTTTCCGATGTCCTCGACCAGTTCGTGCGGCAGGTCCTGGTGGACGCCGCCCGGACGGAAATAGGCCGAGTGCATGCGCGCGCCGCAGGCACGCTCATAGAACACCATCAGCTTTTCGCGTTCTTCAAAGCCCCAGAGCGGCGGCGTCAGCGCACCGACGTCCATGGCCTGCGTCGTGACGTTGAGGAGATGCGACAGGATACGGCCGATTTCCGAATAGAGAACACGGATCAGCTGGCCGCGGATCGGCACTTCCGTCGCGGTGAGTTTCTCCACGGCCATCGCATAGGCATGCTCCTGGTTCATCGGTGCGACATAGTCGAGCCGGTCGAAATAGGGCACAGCCTGCAGATAGGTCTTGGTCTCGATCAACTTTTCGGTGCCGCGATGCAACAGGCCGATATGCGGATCCACGCGCTCGACGATTTCGCCGTCGAGCTCGAGAACAAGCCGCAGAACACCATGCGCCGCAGGGTGCTGGGGTCCGAAATTGATATTGAAATTGCGAACGTTATGTTCGTTCATTGCCGCTTGCTCCAAGCCGGACAAGCCCGCGTGTTCGCGAGCCCTCGGCCTTCATCGTCACTTCGCGTTTGCTTTTTCATCGCCCGGCAGAACGTAATCCGTTCCTTCCCAAGGCGACATGAAATCGAAATTGCGGAATTCCTGCTTCAGTTCGACGGGTTCATAGACGACACGCTTGACCTCGTCATTGTAACGAACCTCGACAAACCCGGTCGTCGGAAAATCCTTGCGCAGCGGATACCCTTCGAAACCGTAGTCGGTCAGGATGCGGCGCAGGTCAGGATGGCCGGTGAAGAGGATGCCGTACATGTCGTAGGCTTCCCGCTCGAACCAGTCGGCGCCCGGGTAGACGGCGCAGGCCGACGGTACCGGCTGATCTTCGCCGGTTGCGACCTTCACACGGATGCGAAGGTTCTGCTTCGGCGACAGCATATGATAGACGACATCGAAACGGTCGGGGCGCTGCGGCAAGTCGACACCGCAAATATCCGTAAAGTTGATAAAGCCGCAGCGGGGGTCGTCGCGCAGGAAGGTCAGCAGCTCGATAATGGTGTCCGCTGTCGCCGTCAGCGTCAGTTCGCCATAGCTGATGACGGCATCCGAAATCAAAGCGCCACGCGTTTCGCGGATATAGGTAGCAAGTCCGTTCAGGGCTTCACTCATGTTCAGGTCCCCTGCCCTTACCGTTCGATCGTGCCTGTGCGGCGGATCTTCTTCTGCAGCAGGAGCACACCGTAGAGGAGCGCTTCTGCCGTGGGAGGACAGCCCGGCACATAGATATCGACTGGCACGACGCGGTCACAGCCGCGCACCACCGAATAGGAATAGTGATAGTAACCGCCGCCATTGGCGCAGGAACCCATCGAGATGACGTAGCGCGGCTCAGGCATCTGGTCATAGACCTTGCGCAGAGCCGGAGCCATCTTGTTGGTCAGCGTGCCAGCAACGATCATCACGTCGGACTGACGCGGTGAGGCGCGCGGTGCAAAGCCGAAACGCTCGGCGTCGTAACGCGGCATCGACATCTGCATCATTTCGACGGCGCAGCAGGCCAGACCGAAGGTCATCCACATCAGCGAACCGGTACGGGCCCAGTTGATCAACTCGTCCGTCGAGGTAACCAGAAAACCCTTGTCGGCGAGCTCATTGTTGATCTCGCCGAAATATTTGTCATTGCTGCCGATCAACTGGCCGGTCGAGGGATCAACGACCCCCTTCGGCTTAGGCGCAACGAGCGTCGTGCTGGATGTCAGTTCCATTCCAGCGCTCCCTTCTTCCATTCATAAATAAAGCCGATGGTCAGCACGCCGAGGAACGACATCATCGAGAAGAAGCCGAACCAGCCCATGTCCTTGAACGATACCGCCCAGGGAAACAGGAACGCCACTTCGAGGTCGAAGATGATGAAGAGAATCGACACGAGGTAGAATCGGATGTCGAATTTCATGCGGGCGTCGTCGAATGCGTTGAAGCCGCACTCATAAGCCGAAAGCTTTTCATCGTCAGGCGCCTTGTGGGCGACGGCGAACGGCGCGATCAGCAGCGCCAGCCCGATAACCAGCGATATACCGATGAAAATCGCGATCGGAATGTAGGAGCCGAGAAGGTCTGTCATTGTATCCGTCCCTGCCTGCGAGGCGCGCTGGAGAAGCGCAAAACAAAGGCTCACAGGCCGAAAAATATGTTGCAACGCCAAAGTGGTTAGCGCAGCCAGCGCCGCTGTGCAAGCCTTGAGAACGGTTTTCACCCCCTTGTGTCGCGGGAATGAAGACCGGCCAAAAGCTAGCATCTCCGGTGGGCAGGCGTAAATACCGCGGAATCCCGGCCGCCCCATGCAAGACAGACCGCCAAGCCCTTGCGCGGCAACGCCGGGGACATATGGTCGCGCTCGTTAAAATCGATTGAAATCGAGAGGGAAAAACCCCGGAAGAGGAACACGGCAGCGCACCTGGCGCACCAACAGGAGCTGCCACAAGACTGCATGGCCCCCATCCGCGTTTTGCATGGGTAGCCATGAAGCCTGCCCCACTTTTGTCCGAAAATCCAAGGCTGGCCACACAATACCAAAGGCTGTCTTCGGCGAACTTCGCAACCCTGAAGGATAAACACAACCCTCGCGCAAGCCTACTTAGGTAATGTGTTTCTAATAGAGGGCGAACTCATGGATGATATTCCCTGGCATGAGAGTGTTTTATTCGAACTGAATGACCGCCAAGACGTGATCACTGTTTCCAGCTCGCTGGAGGCCGCAGATCTGCTTCTGAACAAATGGCCGAAGAAACGCGGTCCCAGCTACAAGCTGGCAGTCATGACCTGCCTCGATTCGTTTCGCGGAAAACAACCACCCGAACTTGTCCGGCAGGATCTGATCGCAGCAGCGATCGAAGCGCATATCTATGTGAAGCCGCGCTCCATCAGCGTCTGAGACGCTGACCGTCAGCACACGGGAATGGCGGCCGGGTATCGGCCACCACAGACACAAGCCTTTCAGCCATTGCCTGCAACGGAACAGAGGAAGGCCTGTATGCCGTGAAAAAGATCGCGCATCATCGCTACCCCCTCGTCGCGGGGATGAGGCCGCCGGCATGACGGCACACGCCTGATATTCTCGAAAGCGACAAATGGCGCGCCGGGCAAGTTGGCACATACATGCCGCATACCGGGCGGATCAGCCAGTTGTGCGACGAGGGCGAACGCTGCGGCGAACCCAAGCCGCTGACGGCAGCCGACCTGCAGGACATGTTGTCTTTGACCTTCGGGCTGAACGAGACAACAGTGCGTTTCGTCTGCAATCAGATGGAGGAAGCCGGCATATGCGAACTGCGCAATGAGACCGGCACCTCAGGCTACCTGATCGAGAGAATCCTGCACGCCTGATGCATAGGGAAAACGGCAAGAACCGACCGGGACCAGAGGTCCCGTCGGCTTTCAAATCACACTTGCATTTGAAATCTTAGCGGAAAATGGCGCGAGTGACGGGGCTCGAACCCGCGACCTCCGGCGTGACAGGCCGGCACTCTAACCAACTGAGCTACACCCGCGCATTATGTTACAAACATCACCGGACATAAGCAGAAACTGCTATTCTTGAAATGGCGCGAGTGACGGGGCTCGAACCCGCGACCTCCGGCGTGACAGGCCGGCACTCTAACCAACTGAGCTACACCCGCGCATTTCATTTCAAGTCGTCCGGATGCTTTTGCATCCGCTCGAAGCGGCTAGGCCGTTTCGATGAGCGGCTAACTACGAGGTTCGTCTTTGGGTGTCAAGCAGGTTTGGAGACAAAACCGTGACAGCCGTCGAATTGTTTCCACAGGTCCGAAAAAGCGCCCCGAAAAATTCCGGACACCCAGGCAAGCACTTCCTCTTGCACCATATTCTGGCTCTTTACCCCTCCCCTTTGCTGTTCATCATGGCCCTGCCGGTTTTCCACATCCGATTTATCAGGTGACAGCCGGCGATCATGGGACTTTGCAAAAAAAATCAAAAAAATCTTCCATTCCGCTCTTGCGGTTTCCTGCCGATACGCATAGATCACGGCCACCGACGCGGCAGACACTGCTTCTGCTTCGCGAAGGGCGATTAGCTCAGTTGGTAGAGCGCCTCGTTTACACCGAGGATGTCGGCGGTTCGAGTCCGTCATCGCCCACCATTTTCCTTTCTCCCCTTTGATTTGATTTGGTTGTTTTCTCTGGTGTTTTTGCACACCGTCTTGAACAGCAATATTGAACCCTCTTGCCAGTTGGTATTGGCGTCGCCATGTGTTGCCAACGCAAATTCGAGGCATGGCTCGTCCTATAGAGTCGCTGAAAAGGAAACCGGTATGAGGAAAGCAATTTTGGCAGCTGCGCTTGCCGCAGGTCTTGGCGCCTGTAGCGCCATTCCGGAGATCGAGCCGATCCCCGGGAGCATAACCTATGGCGGCCAGCCGGCTACCAAGCCGGTCAAGGCGCCCGTTGGCAGCGTTATTCATCATCAATTGAACGATCAGTACGGCCACCGGGCCGAAGAAACCTACATTATCGAGCCGGACCGCTCGCTGCGACTGGTACGGCGGGAGCAGATCGTCGATCCGAACTGAGGCGCCAAGTCCCGCCTGCCCCATCGGCAAACGGGTCTTTCCCTCTTGACGACTAGACTTCTTCCTTCTTGCGCACCGGTGCCTTGCGCTTGGGCTCTTCCGGTGCCTCCGGCACATAGGGCTTCTCGCCCTTCGGCGCCGGTGCAAGCAGGTTTTTTAATGCCGAGAGCCGGTCTTTCAGCAGCGGCCGAAAACGCGTCGCGCGATAGGGCATGTCGGCAGCGCCATACCCTTCGGGACCGTCATCATTACCGCGATGGATTTCCGTGAGCTTGACGCCGATAAACTCGCCGTCGATGTAATGCTTGTAGGGACCGACCCAACGGATGGTGTAGATCTGCCCCTTGCGGATGCCCTGATCGATAGAGACATTCTTGAACTTGTCGTCGATGCAGACGACCTTCTGTCCGACGTGAAAATTGTTCATTGGCAAACCCTTCAGAGGTTCTCCGGACGCAAGATCGCCGGGACCGCAAATATTTGACCGTCAGATAGCCGTTTTCCACATCGTTTTGCAACGAGGAGGCGCGAGAAACGCCGGCTGCTGCAGGCGGTGCACCGGCCCCCTGCCAGAAGAACCTTCATCGTCCCTGATATTGCTCGTCGCTGACATGTTCCATCCAGTCCACAGCCTTGCCGTCAAGCGCTTCCTGAATGGCGATATGGGTCATGGCCGTTGCCGGCGAGGCGCCGTGCCAGTGTTTTTCGCCCGGCGGGAACCAGATCGTATCACCAGCCCTGATTTCGCGGACAGGACCGTCCCAGGTCTGCGCAAGACCACTGCCGGAGGTGACGATCAGAGTCTGTCCGAGCGGATGGGTATGCCAAGCCGTGCGTGCGCCCGCCTCGAATGTGACGCAGGCACTGCGAACCCGGGCGGGCTCCGGCGCATCCAAGATCGGGTCGAGCCGGACGCTGCCGGTAAAATACTCCGCCGGTGGGCGAACCGACGGACGCGATCCACAGGGCTTGATTTCCATGACGATGGCTCTCCTTGGCAAAATTGTCTGCGCATGCGCAGAAGACAGAGTTCAAGATCGCAACATAGCGCGTTCCAGCCGGATGTCCCGCATCGCAGGCGAGAACCAGTTCGGTCACGGCAGCAGCGTCAGTACAGTCACAGTGTGTGGATCGCCGCGTCCGGACAAGCCTTGAGAGCGATGTCGCAGAGGTGCTGGTGATGTGTCAGGTAGATCACTTGCCCAACACCGGCCATATCGCCCATCAGCGAAAAGGCATGCTCGGCGCGGCCATCGTCGAATGTCTCCATGATATCGTCGGCAACGAATGGCAATGATTCGCGCGTGGCGGCGATCTCGTGATAACCGGCCGTGCGCAAGGCCAGGTAAAGCTGGAACCGCGTGCCCTTGGAAAGATCACGCGCCAGCTTCGAGCCGCCACCGGCGGCATTGGCGATCAAAAACTCCTCGCCCTTCTCGGCCTGCGTCGCCAGCCCTTCGTAATCGCCACCGCTGATGGCGCTGAAGGCCGCAGACGCCCGCCGCATCATCGCGCTGCGATGGCGCTCGCGATAGAGCCTGAGTGCCGTTTCACTGGCCAATATACCGACGCGCAGCCGAAGATAGGCGATAGCCCGCTCCTCGATCTCGGCCATGACTGTGCGTCGGCGCTCGTCAATATGAGCAGCCGCATCGCTGCCGCCGATGGCGGCGAGAGCTTTTTCCGCATCGCGGCGCTCGGCGTGCAACTCGCTGGCGTCGCGATCGTACTGTTCCCAGCGCGTATGCAGTTCCGCCATTTCCAATAGCAGGCCGTCCTTGTCGAGCGAACTCAGGATCGTCTCCGCTTCGTCGGCACGCGAGACGCCCAGGCGGGCGGCGAGATCGGTTTCCGCTTCCGCGATTCGCCCCCGCAGGCGCGCGCGGCTATTGGCTGATTCGAGATGCGTACCGACCTCCGCCAGAGTGGTACAGCCGAATAGATCCAGCATGTCCCGCCTTTGCGCCTCATGGCGCTGCCGCGATTCGCCGAGCATCTGCTGCTCAGCTATGCGCGCATCATTCTCCTCCGAAAGCCGCCGGAAAAGCGCCTCCTGCCGCAGTGCATCGGCCAACCGCTCCCGGATCACCTGGAGATCGGCCAAGGGATCATCCGATGCTGCCATGGACAGCTTCCCCGCAAGCACGCCGGTGATTGCGGTAAACGTCGCCTGATCCCGGCGCATTCCGTCGATGCGGTGATCCAGATCCGCCTTGCGCTGGATGAGTTTGTCGAGGTCCTGAAGCACGGCAAGGACAGGAACGACCTCCTGCACCGGCGCGGTTTCTGCCTTTTCGGCCAACCAGGTCGCCTCGAGCGTTTCATCCCATCGCGCAGTCCAGTTTGCCATGTCAGCCTCGGCCGAGGCCCATGCGGCGTCGCGGGAACGCAAGGCCGCCTGCGTCCGGTCCAGTGCTTCCGAAGCGGCAGCACGCGAATGGCGGACGGATTGCAGGGCAGTTACCCCCCGTTCGGCGAAAGCGATTGCCTCTTCCAGCCCCTTGGGCACTGCCTCGCCGAGCCCGCGCTCCTCGCATATCCCCGTCAGTCGCTGCAGCGCCTTTTCCTCGTCCGCCTTGGCAATCCGCAACTCTTGCTGCGTCACGCGAAGCTGGTTGCGAACCTCCAGTGCTGCCAGCCGGCGGGTTAGCCATGCCACCAGCTGGTTCAGCTTGGTTTCTTCCGGCAGGCCACAATTGCGCGCGACAACGGAAATTTCTGCTCTGAGACCGGCAATTTCCGCAAGCACCGTCGCATGCTGCTGCCGGAAAGCTGAAAGCCTGCCATTGCGCTCGACAATGGACAGGGAAAGCGCCCGCGCCTGGGCAAGGTCCTGTGCCCGGGCCAACCGCAAAGCTGTGGCTTCATCGTCTTTCCTCAGCAGTGATACGAAGATGCGCGCCGTTTCGCCATCCAATCGCCCGGCATGGGTCTGCCAAGCGAGGTCCCGCTCCTGTCGTAGCGCCAGTGCTTCGTCATCGCCGGCAAAGCCGCCTGTCCGCGTCAGTTCCACGAGCCGCGCGTCCTCAGCCATAATCAAGGCCACGTCTTCGGCAATCTTTTCATCCAGCCGCTTCAGCTGCTCGGTCAACGCCGACCGCCTTGCCGTCCATTCGGCAATCTCAGCGTCGCCGGGGATGGCGAGGGCCGCCAGTGCGTCAGGATCAAGCGGCGACGGTGCGAGTGCTGCAAGCCTATCGGTCAATTGGTCCTGAAACACCACGCTTTGCCGCGCCGCCATCTGTTGCCGCAACAGGCAATCATTCTGGCGCAGACTTTGCAAGACGTCGGCAAGAGGCGCGGGATCGTTGTCGTGAATGGCCGCATCCGGCGTTGTGAGCGCTGCATACGCCTTTGTTGCCTCGATGCTTGCGTCTGTGGCGAGCTGGCGTTCACGCGCGGCCGTGAAGAGCCGCTCGTTCAATGCCGGATATTTCTGGGCGAGATCCTGGATGCGCGCGGTGACCGCTGCAGGCAGAATTAACTTTGCCGCATTGTCGATACCGGTTCGATCAAGCCGTGCGAGGCATACGGCGATGTCGGCGGCTATCTTGCCGCGCTCGTCGAGGCGGTTCGGCATGTCCGTGGCGGCCGTCCTGTAGCGCGCCTCCAGCCCGGATTGCTCAAGATCGCGGATATCGGCGGCAAGCGCAAACACGGCCGTATCCCGCTCGATCGCGGCGATGGCGGCGGCTCGCCTGGCAATGTCGCTCTCCAGCTGTTCCAGCCTGGCGCCGATCTCGGTCTCCTCGCGCTGCAGCTGCGGCAGTATGGTGTGCCAAACGGCGGGTGGCTCGGGCGTATCGCCAAATTCGGCCAGTTCGGAGCGCAGGCCGCGCAGCCGGGCGAGAAGCGGCAGGCCTTCGATGCGGTCGCGGCCATGATCAAGCGAAACGCGCAGCTCCGCCCGCGCCTTGACGGCGGCCTCGTGCCGTTCGGCGGCGGCGTCCCGCGCCTTGCGCAGGCTGGCGAATTCGCGGGCGTTGACATCGATGGCGTTCTTTTCTTCTTTGAGAACGTCGAGTTGAGCCTTCAACTCGCCCAGTCGATGTTTTTGCCCCCGCGGCTTGTAAAAAGCATCGGCCTGCGCCTTCAGACCGGATAGGATCGCGCTGCTGTCCGGCAGGCCGGAGCTCGCCGAAAACAAGAGGGCACCGAGCTCCCCTTCACTCTTCAAAATGCTTTCGCCACCTTTTTCGATGCTGTCGTCGTCGAGCGAAAACATCATCTGATAGGTCGCCCGGTCGATCGAGCCAAGCGCTGCAGAAAAGAGATTGTCCGGCAGCGGCTGATCATCCGGCCCCAGCAGCGAATTCTGTTTGCGCTTGATCCGGGCAACGGTCTGCGTTCTGCCGCCGGTCTCGATGACGCCGCCGATGCGCATCGTCTCGTAGGGATGCAGAAAGCCATAGGTACTGCGATTGTCGATCCCGAACAGGAGATCGAGAAAAGCGGAGAACAATGTCGACTTTCCAGCCTCGTTGGGACCATAGACGATATGAAAATCCGGGCGCCCGGGACGCGCCGGCCCAAAATCCAGGCTGCGCCCGGTGAACTTGCCGTAGCGGACGAGATCAAGACGATGAAGGCGCATCAGCGGTCGGTCTCCCCGGCACCGCCGTGCAGATGGGCAAGGACATCATCGCTGCCAGCCAGCGCAATAGTATCGGTCAGCACCGCCGCGGTCTCCTCGTCACCAGCCAGGCTGTCGCGCAACTCGCGCGGCAATTGCTGCAGCAGCTCGTCAAGCATTGCACTGACCTCCCGGCGAAAACCGTGCGACGGCAGCACGTCCGACCGAATGAGACCCGCCAGCTCCTCGACCGGATCAGGGCCGGACAGGGAGGTACCGGGATCCACGCCCCGGCATTCGATATCGATCTTCTCGATCCAGCAGCCGGAGAGACCGGCGGCAAGATTGGAGAGTTCGGCAGACAACAAATCTGGATCCCGCCTCAGCTTCCAGGCAAGTGGCGTCGAGCCCGTCAGGGAAATGCGCAGGATCAGATGGTCGGCAAGGGAACGGTGCCTCAGCGACGAGAGCGCCTCGCCAACCGTCTCCAGCATCTGCCGCCAGTCCTGCACAGCGCTGAGGTCGATGGACAGACGCTCGAACACGGCCTGCCCGATATCGCGCTCCCGGTGCTCGAAGCGGCCGTCGTCACCGATGGTCACAAGTGTCACGGTTTTGGGTCCGGCTTCATTGATATCGCGCCCTTGCGGCATGCCGGGCATGACGATCAGCGGTGCCTCGGCATGAACCTGGCGCATATGGACATGCCCCAAGGCCCAATAATCAAACCCATGCCGTGCAAGCTCGGCCACACTCGTCGGCGCGTAAGGATCATGGCCCGGCGTGCCGGCCAGACTGGTATGCAGCATGCCGATATTGACGGCATCGGCGACCGGCGGCTGGAAGGATGGCAACAGACTGTCAGGCGCATGCGGATTGGCAAAGCTGATGCCATGGATATGGACGCCGCGGCCGTCACTGAGTGACTTGGCAAGAACCGGTTTTGCCCGACCGGCAAACACATGCACATTGGCCGGGAATGTCAGCTCGCGCGTCATTGCCGACTGCGAATCATGATTGCCGCGGATCAGGAACACGTTGATCCCGGCCGCTTCCAGCCGGCGCAATTCGCTCGACAGATAGAGAGCGGTGTTCATCGATGTTTGCGAGCCGTCGTAAAGGTCGCCCGCAATCAGCAGCGCATCGACGCCCTCTTCCAGGCACAGATCGACAATCCTTGCAAGCGCGGTGCGGGTCGCGCCGCGCACCAGCTCGGCGAGTTCCGGGTTTTTCAACGCAAGACTACGCAAGGGGGAATCGAGATGAAGGTCGGCGGTATGGACGAAACGAAAGGGCATAGCCGACCATGGCCTGCCGTCCGGCCTTGCGTCAATGCCACGAGTGCCATGCCGCCAGGTCTATTCAGCGCTTTCAGCAAAGCAACATTTTTGGGGAGATGCGGAACCTTGGCGCAAAGGTCCCGAATTAGACTTGACTACCCCACCAATATCACCGTCATTTGACATGGCCCCTCATAATATCCATATGAAACATCATGAAATCCACATTCGAAGTCTCCGACAAGCTCTTTGAGCTCTACCATCGCGTTCACCGCCTCATCAACGAATCGATGACGGAGGAAGGCGTGTCGCTGGCGCGCAGCAAGTTCCTGTTCTTCCTGAGCAAGCTTGGCCCCTGCCGGTCGACCGACATCGCCGGCGCGCTGAATTTTGCACCGCGAACGGTAACGGAAGCGATCGACGGGCTGGAGCGCGACAAGCTGGTGATGCGCAAGCCAGATCCGGAAGACCGCCGCGCCAAGATCGTCTCAATCACCGATGTCGGCCGTGTTGTTCTTGAGGCTGCCGAACATCCGCGCAAGCAGCTGATCGAGGAGATTTTCTCAGCCCTGGACGACGAACAGCTCGACCAGATGCACGATATTGTCAGCCGGCTTGTCGTCAAGGCCGAAGAAATCCGCAAGCGTAAGGAAAGCGGCGAAACGGCAGCCGAATAAACCCACCTTCACCCAATTGCATCAGATGCAAATAGAAAAGGCCGGGACATCATGTCCCGGCCTTTTCCGTTACCAGTACCGACGCACTTACATCGCGTTCATCGTACCGATCGAGAAGAACAGCGTTTCGCCTGAGGAGCCGTCGACCCCATCATTGTCGGTCACGACAAAGCCGTTGCCGGCAGCATCGACGGTGAAGCCTTCGACCTTGTCGACGACGTAGCCGTTGGTGGCGGACTTCAGGTCAGGAATGAGATCGCGAACCTCTTCCTTCTTGACGACAGGCAGCTCACCGCCGAGCTTGGCCGGCTTCAGGTCGGCAAGCGCCACGCGGTAGAGCTTCTTCAGCTTGGCGGCCTGGCCGATCAGGTTGTCACGCTCGATGATGTAGGCGTGGTCGCCGTTCGCGGTGATTTCGGAAAGGCCGACCCAGCCTTCTTCGGTTTTCTCGAGGGGATAACGCACGGCGCCCCACTCCTTCGAGGACGGCTTGTAGGAGACAAGCTTCACAAAGCCCTTCTCGTCATCGCCCCATTCGCGCTGCATGGCCATCCAGAGAACCTGGTCATCGCCTTCGCCAACGCTGGTGATGCCTTCGAAGCCAAAGCGCTTATCGCCGGAACGCAGCTCGGCGGGAATGGCGATTTCCTTTTCGATCTCGCCTTTCTTGTTCACGTGGATAATGGCGTGGCCGACGAGCTTGTCGGCGTCACCTTCGTTGGCGAGCCAGAAGCCACCCTCGCCGTCCGGCGTCAGGCCTTCGCTGTCGAGCTTCTGCGCGGCAGCGCCGTTGCGCGTGATGCGCAGAGCATCGACGATTTTCGCCGGCTTTGCGTTTGCGTCGATCGTGAAGATCGTCGGCTGCGAGGCGTAGAAGGAATCGTTGACGGCGTAGAGCATGCCCGGCTTGTCCTTGACCGGAGCAAGGCCGGAAAGCGCGCCGAAGCCGATCAGTTCGCCGTCCTTCTCGGTGGAGACGATTTGCGGATAGGCGGCTTCGCCTTCCGCACGCTCATAGAGCATGACGTGCGAACGGGCGCCGCCATCTTCGACGAGGTCGGTTTCGTTTGCGGTCACGAAGAGGTTGCGGCGCGGAATGGCAACGGCGCCTTCAGGACCGACGCCCGACGGCAGAAGCTGGAGAAGCTCCGGCTCAGCGCCGGTGTCCTTGTAGACGCCGACGACAGACGCACGCTCGGCAAGCACGAAGAACAGGTTGTCGTCACCGAACTTGGCAGCTTCCAGGCCTTCCGGCTCGACGCCTTTCTTGTTGCGCTTGTCCGGGTAGTGACCAATCTTGGCGATCTCGCGCTCGAAGCCGGCGCCGTTCTCGTAAAGAACCTTGCCGGTCTTGTCGAAGATGGTGAAGCCGCGGGCGCCGCCCTTCCAATCGCCTTCGTTGGCAACGACGAAGCGGTTGTCGTCCAGCCACTTCACGGCGTCGGGTTCACGGGCGACATCCTTCATATCGCCTGTGAACTTCAGTGCACCGTCCTTCTTGGTGTCGATGCCTTCAAGGTTGACGGTACCAGCGGAGAAATGGCTCTTCACGGTGCCGGTCTTGCCGTCGATGATGAGGATATAGTTGTTTTCCTGGAGCGTCAGCGCGATCTCGTCCTGGCCATTGAAGGTGACGAATTCCGGCTCCGGATCGTCGCCGGCGACATCGGCAAGGCCGGTCAGCGTGACGTGCTTGATCGAGCCGCAATCGACGACGCCGTCCTTGAGCGACAGGATCACCAGGTCGCCGGCCGGCATCTGCGGGATGTCGCCGTCATTGACCTCTTCGTCGCGCTCGTTTTCGATCGCGATCGCGGCAATCGTCTTGTCCTTGTTGAGGGCGATGGAGTCCGGCTGGCCGCCGAGGTCGCAGGTCGTGTCGATCGCCTTGGAGGCAAGATCCACCTGCGCCAGGATGCCCGACGGCTTGACGAAGCTTTCGCGCGTATTGATCGCGACAAGCGCCTTGCCAGCCGCGATGGTCACCGAGGTCGGCTCACCGTCGAAAGCGACGGAACCGCCAGCCTTCGGAGCCTTCGCATCGGTGATATCGATAAAGCCGATCGCCTTGTTGGGGCTGTCGGAATAGACCAGCATGTTGCCGTCTTCGCTGGCGGCGATGATTTCGGCCGAGGTGACGGATTTCTTGTCAACGCCTTCAGGCAAATTGCCGGCGACGGCGAATGAGGCAATACGATTGAATACGGGTTCTGCGCTGACCGCCGACGCGGTCGAGGCAGCAAGCACGGCAGCGAATGCTGCGGTGAGCGAAAATGTCTTCACGGGGATGTCCCTCCTGAGCAATGAATACGGAGGGGTTTTGAGCGTGCAGTGTAACACCCGCATGACAGCCAAAGTATATTAGAAATCGGGCGCCAACACGAAGCGATACGCTGCCCTGGAAAACACCTGAAACGAAAAGAGGCCCGGGAAAACCCGGGCCTCAAATCAACCTGCTCTCGAACCGTTGGCGTCTTCGCCACGGTGCTGCAGACGAAACATGAAACTTAGTTCACGGCGTCCTTGAGACCCTTGCCGGCCGAGAACTTCGGCACGTTACGGGCAGGGATATCGACTTCTGCGCCGGTGGACGGGTTACGACCCTTGGATGCTTCGCGGCGGCTGACCGAGAAGTTGCCGAAGCCAACGAGGCGAACGTCGCCGCCGTTCTTCAGTTCTGCCTGGATAACGTCGAAGATTGCATCAACTGCAGAAGATGCATCTGTCTTCGAGAGTCCGGCCTTCTCGGCAACTGCGGACACGAGCTCATTCTTGTTCATGTTTCCACCCCTTTCAATACTGGTTCGAAACGACTCAATTTTCAAGCCGAGGGCAGCATACGCGCGACCCTCGCCTTGGCAAACCCAATCGCTCCGAATCCCATGGAATGCAAGGCTTTGCGAGAGGTTTTACATAAAAAAGACCGGCAAAAATGCCGGTCTTCCACTGTTTCAGCTCCAAATCAGTGCACAACCTGTGGCAGGCACCAGTTCGAGCTCAAGTCAAGTGCCTAGTGGGCAATCAACGCGCCGGCGTCATCTGCCGGATCGGCTGCCGCAACCGGCACCGCCTGCTTGGCCGGATCCCACTCGATCGCGACCGGAACCCTCAGCAGTGCATGTTGCAGAACCTCGCCAATATGCGAAACCGGAACGATCTCCATATTGTTCTTCACATTGTCCGGAATATCCGCCAGGTCCTTGGCGTTTTCTTCCGGGATCAGCACCTTCTTGATGCCGCCGCGAAGGGCTGCGAGCAGCTTTTCCTTCAGGCCACCGATCGGCAGGACACGGCCGCGCAGGGTGATTTCACCCGTCATCGCCACGTCCTTGTTGACGGCAATACCGGTCATGATCGACACGATCGCGGTTGCCATGGCCACACCGGCGGACGGACCGTCCTTCGGTGTCGCGCCTTCCGGCACGTGCACATGAATGTCGCTCTTGTCGAACAATGGCGGCTCGATGCCGAAATCGATGGCACGCGAGCGGACATAGGATGCCGCTGCCGAAATCGATTCCTTCATCACGTCGCGCAGGTTGCCTGTCACCGTCATGCGGCCCTTGCCGGGCATCATGACGCCTTCGATCGTCAGAAGCTCGCCGCCGACTTCCGTCCAGGCGAGACCGGTGACGACACCGACCTGGTCAGTGCGCTCAGCTTCGCCATGGCGATAGCGCGGAACACCAAGATAGTCGTTGATGTTCTCGGCAGTCACCTCAACCTTGTCGGTGCGACCCTTCAGGATTTCCGTGACGGCCTTGCGGGCAACCTTCATCAGCTCGCGCTCAAGGCTACGCACACCGGCTTCGCGGGTGTAGGTCTGGATGATCGCCGACAAGGCACCGTCGGTGATCGAGAACTCCTTCTGCTGAAGCGCGTGGTCGGCAATCGCCTTCGGCAAAAGGTGCCGCTTGGCAATTTCCAGCTTTTCCTCTTCGGTATAGCCAGCGATACGGATCACTTCCATGCGGTCCATCAAAGGTGCAGGGATATTGAGCGTGTTCGCCGTGGTGATGAACATCACGTTCGAGAGATCGTATTCGACCTCCAGATAGTGGTCCATGAACGTCGAGTTCTGTTCCGGATCCAGCACCTCCAGGAGAGCCGACGACGGATCGCCGCGGAAATCCTGGCCCATCTTGTCGATTTCATCGAGCAGGAAGAGCGGATTGGACTTCTTTGCCTTCTTCATCGACTGGATGACCTTGCCGGGCATCGAACCGATATAGGTACGGCGGTGGCCACGGATTTCGGCTTCGTCACGAACGCCACCGAGTGCCATGCGGATATATTCGCGGCCGGTCGCCTTGGCGATCGACTTGGCAAGCGAGGTCTTGCCGACGCCCGGAGGACCGACGAGGCACAGGATCGGCCCCTTGATCTTCTGCGAACGCGCCTGGACCGCCAGATACTCGATAATCCGCTCCTTGACCTTGTCGAGGCCGAAATGATCCAGTTCCAGCACCTTTTCGGCGTGGTTGAGATCGGTCTTGACCTTCGACTTCTTTGACCATGGAATGCCCAGCAGCCAATCCAGATAGTTGCGCACGACAGTGGCTTCCGCCGACATCGGGCTCATCTGGCGCAGCTTCTTGACTTCCGCGTCGGCCTTTTCACGCGCTTCCTTGGACAGCTTGGTCTTGGTGATGCGGTCTTCCAGCTCGGCCATCTCGTCGCGGCCTTCCTCGCCGTCGCCGAGCTCTTTCTGGATCGCCTTCATCTGTTCGTTCAGGTAATACTCGCGCTGGGTCTTTTCCATCTGGCGTTTCACACGCGAACGGATACGCTTTTCGACCTGCAGAACCGAGATCTCGCCTTCCATGAAGCCGAGCGCCTTTTCAAGGCGCAGCTTGACGCTGGTCGTCTCAAGCATTTCCTGCTTTTCGACGATCTTGATGGAGAGATGCGATGCGACGGTATCGGCCAGCTTCGAATAGTCTTCGATCTGGCTGGCAGCGCCGACGACTTCCGGGGAAATCTTCTTGTTGAGCTTCACATAGCTCTCGAATTCCGACACCACCGAACGGCTCAGCGCCTCGACCTCGACCGGATCTTCTTCCGGCTCGGACAGCGGATGTGCCATTGCTTCATAGAATTCCTCGCGGCCGGTATAGCCGTCGATTTCGGCGCGCGCACGGCCTTCGACCAGAACCTTGACGGTGCCGTCGGGCAGCTTCAGCAGCTGCAGCACATTGGCAATGGTGCCGATCTGATAGATCGCAGCCGGTTCCGGATCGTCGTCGCTGGCATTGATCTGGGTCGCAAGCATGATCTGCTTGTCGGTCCCCATGACCTCTTCCAGCGCTCGGATCGACTTTTCACGGCCAACAAACAGCGGCACGATCATGTGCGGGAATACCACGATGTCGCGCAGCGGCAGCACCGGGTAGGTCGCGCTCTCGATTGCCGGAGACGTTTTGCTCGTCATGTCATTTCCTTTCCGTCCCGTTTCCGGGCCCGTTACCCGAAGCGTTCAAGGGCGCTCCCGGTCCTCATTCTTTCCACTGTCAGGTGGAGTGTGTGACGTCTGTTTTCAACCCTTTGCCGACTACCGACCTGGGAGGGGGCGTAGTCGGATAGTAAACGGCATCTGACTGTTGCGGGCCTTGCCGCGGGAGTGAACGCACACGCTTCGTGCCGGGACACATCGACACAGAATCGTTACATAATCGCGTTGTTGACCGCTTTTAGCAATCGCTGATTCTCGCGAATTTTCATCCAGAAGCTACGTCCACCGGTCAAGCTTTCAACGGATGGATATCCGCAAAATATGCAGGGCTGACCTGCACTTATTGCTTATGCGCACCCTGCCCGGCCGACACTGGCCAAACAATTCAGCACATTTCCGCATAAAAAAGGCCCGCACATGGCGGGCCTCTTTGAAAATACCGATCCGATCACGCCGAAACGTTGGCCTTTTCCTCGGAACGTTCCGAGTAGATGTAGAGCGGACGCGCTGAACCCTTGACCACCTCGTCGGAGATGACCACTTCGCGAACGCCTTCCAGCGTCGGCAGTTCGAACATGGTGTCGAGCAGGATCTTTTCCATGATCGAACGCAGGCCACGAGCACCCGTCTTGCGGATGATGGCGCGCTTGGCGATTTCGCGCAGCGCATCCTCGTGGAACGTCAGTTCCACGTCTTCCATCTCGAACAGGCGCTGGTACTGCTTGATCAGCGCGTTCTTCGGTTCCGACAGGATCTGGATCAGGGCCGGCTCGTCGAGATCCTCGAGCGTTGCCAGAACGGGCAGACGGCCGATGAATTCCGGGATGAGGCCGAACTTTACCAGATCTTCCGGCTCCAGTTCGCGCAGAACTTCGCCGACACGGCGATCTTCCGGAGACTTCACCGAAGCGCCAAAGCCGATCGAGGTCTTTTCGCCACGCGCCGAAATGATCTTGTCGAGGCCGGCAAAAGCGCCGCCGCAGATGAACAGGATGTTGGTCGTGTCAACCTGCAGGAATTCCTGCTGCGGATGCTTGCGGCCACCCTGCGGAGGAACGGATGCGACCGTGCCTTCCATGATCTTCAGCAGTGCCTGCTGCACGCCCTCGCCCGAAACGTCCCTGGTGATCGACGGGTTGTCGGACTTGCGCGAAATCTTGTCGACTTCGTCGATATAGACGATGCCGCGCTGTGCACGCTCGACATTGTAATCGGCCGACTGCAGGAGCTTCAGGATGATGTTCTCGACGTCTTCCCCGACATAACCGGCTTCGGTCAGTGTCGTGGCATCCGCCATGGTGAACGGCACATCGATGATGCGGGCCAAGGTCTGGGCAAGATAGGTCTTGCCGCAGCCGGTCGGGCCGACGAGCATGATGTTGGATTTTGCAAGCTCGATGTCGCTTCCCTTCGCGGAATGCGCCAGACGCTTGTAGTGATTGTGGACGGCAACTGACAGGATGCGCTTGGCCTGTTGCTGGCCAATGACGTATTCGTCGAGAACCTTGATGATCTCCTGTGGCGTCGGAACGCCATCGCGGGACTTGACCATCGATGTCTTGTTCTCTTCGCGGATGATGTCCATGCACAGTTCGACGCATTCATCGCAGATGAATACTGTCGGTCCGGCAATCAGCTTGCGGACCTCGTGCTGGCTCTTTCCGCAGAAGGAGCAGTATAGGGTATTCTTGGAGTCACCGCCGTTGCTACCGCTGACCTTGCTCATATCACTTTCCTTCCAGCACGCCGGACACCCAGACAAGGTGTAACGGACTACTCAACCCGCTCCGCACACTTTGCGCGTTCATGCGCATAATGACGGCGCTTTCGGGAGTACGAACCGGCCTCAAACAACCATGTTTGATGCCCGGCAGCAACGAATCTCCCACCGACTACCGAATGCTAGGACTTCAAACTTCAACATAGCATTAACGGTCGATACTAACGGCTTTGGCCTGCGGATAAAGCCCCATGACTATTACAAATGTGTCACAAATGCATCTATCCGCACACAAAAGCTTGAATTCACACTTCAGCAGCGGATTCCATGGCCTCACGTGAGGTGATGACCTTGTCGACGACACCCCAGCTCAGCGCTTCGTCCGCAGTCATAAAGTGGTCACGATCAAGCGTCTGTTCAACCTCTTCCAAAGTCCGGCCTGTGTGCTTGACGTAGACTTCGTTGAGACGGCGCTTCATTTTCAGGATATCGCGGGCATGCCGTTCGATGTCGGATGCCTGGCCCTGGAAGCCGCCGGACGGCTGGTGAACCATGATGCGGGCATTCGGCGTCGCAAAGCGCATGTCCTTGTGGCCGGCGGCCAGAAGCAGCGAACCCATGGATGCGGCCTGGCCGACGCACAATGTCGAAACAGCCGGCTTGATGAACTGCATCGTGTCGTAGATCGCCATGCCGGCGGTGACGACGCCGCCCGGAGAATTGATGTAGAGGGCGATTTCCTTCTTCGGGTTTTCGGCCTCGAGGAACAACAACTGGGCGCAGATCAGCGTTGCCATGTGGTCTTCCACAGGACCCGTCAAAAAGATGATGCGCTCTTTCAGGAGACGCGAAAAGATATCGTAGGAGCGCTCGCCGCGATTGGTCTGTTCAACGACCATCGGCACCAGAGCCATAGCGGTATCAACGGGATTTCTCATGTCAAACCTTTGTCTATCTGGCGCGCAAACCCTCTTGCACACCGGGAATCATCGGGAATATCTCTTGTCCATACATAGAGTGTCCAAGTACCCGACTTCAAGTCGCGAAGTCTTCATAACGTTAATACACGTCCCGGACCGGAACGTTGCCACCGAAGCGTCCGGTCGATCCTTTAGCGGGTTCTAACTGTCAGGATAGGGGCAATCGGCCATTTTTCCTTTTCCACACAGGCTTTGGCGCATTCTGAGTGAAAAATCGGTAAATGCCGATCAGAGCTGCGATTCGATCGGCAGAATGCCGATAATCCCGGCCGTCAGGCGACGCCAGAAACCGGCTTCCGGTTCGCGGCGAAGGACGCGCTCCTCATCGCCTTGCCGGTCGTGCCAGCGCAGACGTCCCTTTTCGAGCGACAGGCGGAAGCTGTTTTCAGGGCTGGTTTCCGCGTCAAAAATAGCCTCGACCTCTCTCACCAGCGCCGGGTGGGTAAAGAGCACGCCCATTTCCGTATTCAGAGACGCCGAGCGGGGATCGAAATTCATCGAGCCGACAAAGCCGGTTTTTCCATCGACAGTGAAAGCCTTGGTATGCAGACTGGCGCCGCGCGAACCGAAGAGCGACATCCGCTGCGGATCGCCGAATTCGTGCGTCGCCTTCAGTTCGAACAGAACCGCCCCGCCTCTCAGAAGCGCCTTGCGGTAATTGGCGTAGGCGCCGTGGACTGCAGCGACGTCAGTGGCGGCCAGCGAATTGGTCAGCACCTCGACCTTAACCTGCCGCTGCACAAGCCGCGCGATCTCGGCAATGCCCTGCGCACCGGGGATGAAATAGGGGGAAATCACCCGGACGCCATGCTGCGCCGACGTCAGGGCCGGCATCAGTTCGCGCATGACCCAGTTATTGCGCTTCTGCAGAAATGCCTTTTCCGGCGGATCCGACACCAGCATGGCAGCGCTTGTCCAATGCAGCACTGTGTTGGCGGGCAACAGGGCGCCGTCCGATATCATCGTATTGACATGAGCCAGATAATCCCGGCCGCCGGGCGTCGCCGCGATTGTTTCCAGCTTGGCTCTGAAGGCCGGCAGGTAATGGGCGCGCGGCGTGCGCAGCGAGCCGATAGGCACCACGACCGGGCTGTTCCAGTAGCGATCGAAGACGGTTGATGCATCGTCGGCGACGGGCCCCAGCATCCAGACATCGAGATCGCGAAAATTCGACTGTTCATCCGCATCGAAATAAGCGTCGCCGATGTTGCGGCCGCCGGCGATCACCAGGCGGCCATCGGCGATCCATTGCTTGTTGTGCATACGCCGCGTCGCCCGGAAGGGCCGCATCATCATTTCCAAGCCGCGCTTCAACCGATCGGTGCGTGCGCGGCTGGGATTGAACAGCCGGACCTCGATATTTTCATGACCATCCAGCGCAAGGCACATGCGGTCGTGCAGGCCGGCATTGATATCGTCGAGGAGAAGCCGCACGCGCACACCGCGATCGGCTGCCGCCAGCACTTCGCGTATCAGCATCCGTCCGGTCAGGTCGTTCTTCCAGTAATAATATTGCAGATCGAGGCTGCGGCCGGCCCTGCGCGCCGATAGAGCCCTCAGCGCGAAAGCAACCATATTATCGGAGATCAGCGAAATTCCGTTCAGGCCGGCGTGCTCGTCCAAAAGCGGCGCTGCCAGCCGGTCGATTTCCGTCCGGTCAGCCTGCGGCTGCAGGGCGGCCGATTCCGGCCCCTGAAGGTGGCGTCCGAAGCGGCCATAGGTGTAGACGGCAACCAACGCCAGAAGGCCGAACACGGAAGCGGACAGAGCGACGATATGGGCACGCATGCTATGACGGCCTGTTGGTCATGATTGAGCGGCGGAAACCGATTCGATCGGGTTTCCCTCGCCAACTGCGGCCTTGAGATCGATATAGGCCTTGATCGGCAGGTGATCGGAAGCGACGCGGGAGAGCGGTGTATTGTGTACCTCCACCGCGGTGACCAGATTGTGCGGGCTGCCCATCACCCGGTCGAGCGCCAGAAGCGGAAAGCGCGAGGGGAAACTCGGCACCGCCGTTGCCGCGTGATCAAAGATGGGGCTGAGCGAACTCAGCGCCGAGCGGCGTCCCATGCGCCACTCGTTGAGATCGCCGATCAACAGCGTCGGCCGCTCTTCCGCCTCGCTGATGGCGGCGATGATCGCTTCCGCCTGGCGGGCACGCGAATGCCGCAGCAGTCCGAAATGCGCGGCAATGATGCGCAGCGGACCGGCCTTCAAATCGAGATCGACGACCAGCGCGCCGCGCGGCTCGACACCGGGCAACTTCAATTGATGAACCTTGGCGACGGCGCCCTCACGCAAAAGAAGCACATTGCCGTGCCAGCCATGCCCCTTGGCGGAGAAGGCGGCGATCGGCACCGCGATCAGGTGACAGTCGCGATGCAGCCGTTCAAGATCGAGCAACCCTGCCCGTTCGCCAAACCGCTGGTCTGCCTCCTGCAGCGCGATGATGTCGGCGCCGATCTCGCTGATCACGTCGGTGGTGCGGCCGGGGTCGAAGCGCTTGTCGGTGCCGACGCATTTGTGGATGTTATAGGAGGCAATCACCGTGTCGCCCCGTTCGCCTGCCGGATCTCTGCCCGCCAGCGACACGCGCTTTCCGCGGATGGCGGCCAGAATGCCCTTTGACAGGCTGGTATGCGACGATGCCATAGTCTCTCTCTGGTCGTTGCCGTTCATCATCCATGACATAGACATGTCCCACCGCAAGGCAAGACAGTATCCGGCATAAGCATGTTTTTCGTGACCTGAGCGACGATTTTACGGGGTAGGAAAATCTGCTAGCGGCAAGACAATTTCCTTGTCGCGCGACCTCCGCTGACCATAAATCACGGCATAGTCCGCCATTTCATCCAGTGAGAATGCAAAATGCCCGCGCCATCAGCCATTTCCATCACGCCTTCGACCCGCACCGCCAGCATCGACGTTCGCGATCCCGGCTTTTACAAAAACCCGCTCGCCACCTACGCTGCCCTGCATGCGCAATGTCCGTCGTTCTTTTGGGAAGAGCAGCAGCAATGGTATTTTGCAGGCTATGACCAGGTGAGCAGCCTGCTGCGCGATCGCCGCTTTGGCCGGCAGATCCTGCATGTGGCGACCCGCGAGGAGCTGAACTTGCCGGAGCCCAAGCCGCATCTGGCAGATTTCGACCGGCTGGAGGCCCATTCGCTGCTCGAGCTCGAGCCGCCGGCGCATACCCGGTTGCGCACGCTGGTCAATCGCGCGTTCGTCTCGCGCCAGATCGAACAGCTGAAGCCCGAGATCGCCGCCCTCTCCCATTCCCTGATCGACGGTTTCGAGAAAGAAGGCCGGGTCGAGCTTCTGAAGACCTATGCCGAAATCGTTCCGGTCACGGTGATCGCGCGCATGCTCGGTGTGCCGCTGGATATGGCGCCAAAACTGCTCGACTGGTCGCACCGCATGGTGAAGATGTATGTGTTCAATCCGTCGCTGGAGACCGAACATGACGCCAACCGGGCCTCGGCCGAGTTCGCCGATTACCTGAAGGGCATCATCGACTGGAAGCGCAAAAATCCCGCCGACGATCTTTTGACCCACATGATCACCACCGAAAAGGACGGCGAGCGGCTGTCCGACGACGAGTTGATCTCGACGGCAGTGCTTCTGCTCAATGCGGGACACGAAGCCACCGTGCATCAGCTCGGCAACGCCGTGCGCACCCTGCTTGAGACCGGCACATCGGTAAAAGACGTATTTTCCAGCGACACGGCCACCGAACGGACCATCGAAGAAACGATGCGCTATGCTGCGCCTCTGCACATTTTCCAGCGATACGCGCTCTCCGACATCGAACTCGACGACGGCATCAGCCTGAAAAAAGGTGACAAGATCGGTCTTCTGCTGGGTGCCGCCAATGTCGATCCGAAGAAATTCTCCGATCCCCTCAGCTTTCACCCCGAGAGAAACGAAGGCGCCCACGTTTCCTTCGGCGCCGGCGTGCATTTCTGCATCGGCGCACCGCTGGCACGGCTGGAGCTGAAACTGTCGCTGCCGATCCTGTTCGAGCGGCTGCCGGGTCTGAGGATGACAAGCGAGCCACAGATCAAGGACAGCTATCATTTCCACGGACTGGAGCGGCTGGAACTGGAATGGTAGCCAGAACGGCGCAGCATTCGTGCCGCGGTACAGACTGCTGACAAGCTCATTTTCTCACCGTTCGACAGGTCATTTGGGAAACCGTGCGCTTGCCAAATTCCCCGTCATCTCTGTGCTTGTCACAGAGATCCAGCCAGCCCAAGTCATTGGGCTGAAAGAGTCTTTTGACCCGACGGACGTCGGGTCGCTGGATCCCCGCCACAAGGGCGAGGATGACGGAAAGTGGAGTGCCACTCTCGCCCAGACAGTCGATTTTTAGTGTTTGTCAGCAGTCTGCGGCGCGGCTCTCACGCCGCGCCAGATCACATTTTACTCCGGAAAATCCGCAGCTTCGGTCACATCGGCCCAGGCTTCGAAATCGCGGCGCAGCGTCTCGATCTTGGCCCGGCCGCCCGCCAGCGCCGCCTTGCCCAAAAGCAGGCGTAGCGGCGGATTTTCGGCTTCGACAGCCTTGATGATGGCTTTGACGGCGCGCTCCGGATCACCGGCCTGCTTGCCGCTGCGTTCACGAATGACCGAGGCATTCTTGCCGGCCGTCTCGCAATAGTCCTCGATCGTCTGGGGCGCCTCATTGGCCGAACGTCCGGCCCAATCGGTTCGAAAGCCGCTGGGCTCGACCAGAAGAACCTTGATGCCGAGCGGCGCCGTCTCGAGAGACAAGGCCTCGGACAGGCCTTCGACGGCAAACTTGGTTGCGTTGTAGAAGCCGACGGCCGGTCCGCCACGAATGCCGCCGATCGACGATATGTTGACGACGGTGCCCGAACGCTGCTTGCGCATGGCGGGCAAGACTGCCCTCGTCATCGCAGCAAGGCCCCAGACGTTGATTTCGAACATGCGGCGGACTTCGTCCAGTTCACTTTCCTCGACCGAGCCGAAATAGCCGATGCCGGCATTGTTGACAAGCACGTCGATGCGGCCGAACCGGGCAAGCGCCGCCTTGACTGCGGCGTCGACCTCTTGCGGCTTGGTGACGTCGAGCTTCAAAGCCAGAGCCTTGTCTTCGTTGCCCTTCACGAGGTCTTCGACCTGCGCCGTATTGCGGGCGGTCACGACGGTCGGATAGCCCAGCGACAGCGTTTGCTGCGCCAGTTCCCGGCCGAAACCGGTCGAACATCCGGTGATGAACCAGACGGGTTTGTCGGCTTGAGACATTGGATTTCTCCTAACGATGGAAAGGACGGCGAATGCCGCCCTCGGGGTACGCCCATCGGATATAGGAAGGCTAGACCCGAATGACATAGTCCTTGCGAGTCGTTTCAATCACTTCCCAGGTTCCCTTGAAGCCGGGTCTGAGGATCATGCTGTCGCCGGCCTTGAGATGCGTTTCGGCACCGCCGTCTTCAGTGACGATGGAAACGCCGGACAGGATATGGAAATATTCCCATTCGTCATAGACGATCCGCCATTTGCCCGGCGTCGCCTCCCAGATGCCGGCATAGATGCCCCCTTCGGCTTCCTCGAAATTCCAGGTGCGGAATTTTGGCGCGCCGGAGATCAGCCTGTCCGGTGCCGGGGCGCCGGCTTCGGGCTCGAGAGACGTAGGATCGAATGTCAGCGCGTGGGTCATGAAATGCTCCGCAACGAAAAAGAGATGGCCGGCGAACGGCCATCTCTGGATGGATCAGGCCTTCGCAAGCGACTGTTCGAGATCGGCGATGATGTCGGCGACATCCTCTATGCCGACCGACAGGCGCACGACTTCCGGGCCAGCGCCGGCTGCCGTCTGCTGTTCCGGCGTCAACTGCCGGTGCGTGGTCGAGGCCGGGTGAATGACCAGCGAGCGGGTGTCGCCGATGTTGGCGAGGTGCGAAACCATTTCGAGGCCCTCGACGAAACGCTTTCCGGCCTCGTAACCGTCCTTCAGACCGAAGGTGAAGACGGCACCTGCGCCGCGCTTGGAGTATTTCTGCTGCAGCGCATGGTTGGCGTCGCTCTCAAGACCCGCATACTTCACCCAGGCAACCTTGTCATGGGCGCTGAGCCAGGTGGCGACGGCAAGCGCGTTGTCGCAATGGCGCTGCATCCGGAGCGGCAGCGTCTCGATGCCGGTCAGGAGCAGGAAAGCGTTGAACGGCGAGATCGCCGGGCCGAAATCGCGCAGGCCCAGCACCCGGCAGGCGATGGCGAAGGCGAAATTGCCGAAGGTCGCATGCAGTACCATGCCGGCATATTCCGGGCGTGGCTCCGACAGGATCGGATACTTGCCGGATTTCGACCAGTCGAACGTGCCGCCATCGACGATGACGCCGCCCATCGAATTGCCATGGCCACCCATGAACTTGGTCAGCGAATGCACGATGATATCGGCGCCGTGCTCGATCGGCTGGATCAGGTAGGGTGTGGCCATCGTGTTATCGACGATCAGCGGCAGGCCATGTTTCTTGGCGATGGCGGAAATCGCGGCGATATCGACGAAAGTGCCACCCGGGTTGGCAAGGCTCTCGATGAAGATCGCCTTGGTGCGGTCGTCGATCTGGCTTTCGAAGGAGGCGATATCGTTGGTATCCACCCAGCGTACCTGCCAGTCGAACGACTTGAAGGCGTTGCCGAACTGGTTGACCGAGCCGCCATAGAGCTGCCGGGCCGCCAGGAAATTGTCGCCAGGGCTCATGATCGCATGGAACACCAAAAGCTGGGCTGCATGGCCGGAGGCGACAGCGAGCGCTGCCGTTCCGCCTTCAAGCGCTGCAACGCGCTCTTCCAGCACCGCCTGGGTCGGGTTCATGATTCGGGTGTAGATATTGCCGAATGCCTGCAGGCCAAACAGCGAGGCGGCATGATCGGTGTCATTGAAAACGAAGCTGGTCGTCTGGTAGATCGGCGTTGCCCGTGCGCCCGTGGTCGGGTCTGGTGCTGCACCTGCGTGGATCGCGAGCGTGTTGAAACCGGGTTTGTTCGTCATGGATGTGTCCTCCCTTGATCAAGTTCGGCGCACTATTTCAGAGGCGATGCCGTGCGGTCAAAGACTGTTTTGCCTGATTTGCACGCCGGGCGAGCAAGGAATTCCAAAACGGCACCGCAAGGTCTAAAATCAGCCAACCAATCGCGGGTACTCGATCGCCGGACAGCGGTCCATCACCACCTGAATGCCGTTTTCCTCAGCCTTTGCCGCAGCTTGGTCGTCGCGCACTGCCAGTTGCGTCCAGATGAATTTGGGGCGGTTTTTCAAAGCAAGGATTTCATCGACCAGCGCCGGAAGGGCATCTGCAGCGCGGAAAACGTCGACCATGTCGATCGGTTCGGCAATGTCGGCAAGCGTGGCAAAGACCTTTTGACCGTGAATTTCCCTGCCGGCCTGGCCCGGATTGACCGGGAAAACCGTATAGCCCTTGCGCAGCAGGAACGCCATCACGCGGTAGCTCGGCCGCTCGGTATTCGGCGAAGCACCAACGAGGGCGATGGTTTTCGTCGAGCGCAGAATGTCGGTCAGATAATAGTCCGGATACACGTCATGATTCATTGTCGAATTCCACGCTCTGTAATCTTCGCCGATAATTGGGACAGCATTCCTATCTGTCAACCGATCACCTGCGGGTTCGCATGTAAATTCGCGGGGGACAACGGTTCTCGCGTGACCAAATCTGGCCTTCCGTCAAAATCGCATTGCTTTTCAAGAATTGCCGCCGCAAAACTCGATCAAATACTGCGTCGCCTCTCTCGGCCCTCTGTCTTCTCGCATTCCTGAAGGTTTCCCGTGCCTCTCGACGTCATCGCTCTCGTTCTGTTCGGGGCGCTCCTGCATGCAACCTGGAATGCACTGGTTAAAGCCGGAACCGAGAAATCGCTGGATGCCGCAATGATTGCGCTGGGTGCCGCCGTCGTCGCCCTGCCCTTCCTGCCCTTCATGCCCCTGCCGCATGCGGATGCCTGGCCGTTCATCCTGGTCTCCGCGCTGTTTCAGTTCGCCTATTTCCAGCTTGTCGCCGCAGCCTACCGCGCCGGTGATATCGGCCTGGTCTATCCACTGATGCGCGGCGTCGCTCCCTTGCTGGTGGCGGCGACAAGCGGTGCGATCATCGGCGAAAACCTGTCCAGCGGCGCAATCGCCGGCGTGCTGACGATCTCGACCGGCGTGCTGACGCTGGCGTTTGAGGCGCGCAAGGGCGGCACGCGTGCCATTCTGCTGGCGCTTGCCAATGCCGTGGTGATTGCCTGCTACACCTATGTCGACGGGATCGGTGCCCGGGTGGCGCTCAACCCGATCTCCTACACGCTGTGGATGGCGCTTTTGCCGCCGGTGCTGCTGTTTTCCTGGGCTTTTGCCAAGCGCGGCCTTGCGCCAGTGCTCTTCCACGTGCGTCATCAATGGTGGCGCGGCCTGATCGGCGGCGGCGGCTCGATCGGCGCCTATGGCCTGGCGCTCTGGGCGATGACCAAGGCCCCGGTCGCAACGGTCGCGGCGCTGCGCGAAACATCGATCCTGTTTGCCATCGTCATATCCATTGTCTTTCTGAAAGAACGCGTCAGCCTCTTCCGCATTGCGGCCGCCTGCCTGATCGCACTCGGGGCGCTGCTGCTGAAGCTGGCTTGAGCGATGATTTACGCCAACTTCAGGCGGCAGATTTTGCGGGAAGAACTTCGGCCTTGATCCGATCACCGTTTTGCCGCGATGCGACCGCGAGATTATAGGTGGCCTGAAGTCCGAGCCAGAACTGAGGATCATTTCCAAAGAACTGACCGAGCCTCAAAGCGGTATCAGCGGAAATTGCACGTTTTCCAGTCAGAATTTCGGAAATACGTCCGGAGTTTATGCGCAACGCGAGTGCCAACGCGTTGCCCGTCATGCTGCGCGCATCCAATTCTTCCCTGAGCATTGCGCCCGGGTGAACCTCAAACATTCCAGTCTCCTTCAATGGTAATCCACGATTTCAACGTCATAAGCATGTCCGTCTTCAAATCGAAAACACAGCCGCCAAGGTCCATTGATGGTCATGGCCCATTGGTTTTTTCGATCGCCAGACAACTTATGCAGGCCAACCGATTTCAAGGAGCCAGATCATCCAGAGACCGGGCATTCTGCAGCATTACCAGCCGCATTTTTGCCTTGTCGGCATCCAAGCCGGAAAACTTTGATTTTCCACTCTCGGCAAATTGCCGCGTCGCGCTGTTGGCGATCGATTTGATCATCCGGCAAACATACTACGCGTCGCGATGCATGTCTATCGTACAACGCTCCGCGTTACTCCTTCGACCACTCCGGCGTCCGCTTGCCGAGAACCGCGTCGATCCCCTCCTTGGCATCCGACTTCAGCATATTGTCCACCATCACCCCTGTGGCAAAATCATAGGCCTCGGTGATGCTCATCTCGGCCTGCTGATAAAACGCCCGCTTGCCGATTCTGAGCGCCTGCGGCGACTTCGAGGCGATGACGGCGGCGTATTTGTTGACGACCTGCTGCAGATATTGTTTCGGCACGATGCGGTTGACGAGGCCGAAGTCCTTGGCGGTGGAGGCGTCGATGGTTTCGCCAGTCAAAAGCATTTCCATCGCCTGCTTGGGGTGGGCAGCGCGGGATACCGCGACCATCGGCGTCGAGCAGAACAGGCCGATATTGACGCCGGGCGTGCAGAAGGTCGAACTATCGGTGCAGATCGCCAGATCGCAGCTTGCGACCAGCTGGCAACCGGCAGCCGTTGCCAGGCCGCCGATCTCGGCGATCACCGGCTGCGGCAGCTGGTTGATCTTCAGCATCAGATCGGCGCAGAGCCGCAGGGATTTTTCGAAAAATGCCTTGCCCGCGTCTTCATCGGTACGGTGCGCGGTCAGTTCTTTCAGATCGTGGCCAGCACTGAACAGCGAACCGGACGCCGCCAGAATGACAACCCGGATGTCTTCGGATTGAGCAACCGCGTCCAGTTCTGCGGTCAGCGCTTCCATCAGCGCAATCGACAGCACGTTGGCCGGAGGATTGTTGAGAGTCAGGCGCAGCACATTGCCGGAAACCTCGCGCAGCAGCGGCCCACGGGGTTCTTCCTTGTGCAGGGCGACGATATCCGCCATCTCTCTTCTCCTCTGTCTGATCTTTCGTCACGGCGTGCCGGGATCAGCGTTTGGTACGCTGCCCCAAGCAGCGTTTCAAGCTGCCGTGAAACCGATAGGACTTTTGTCCGGCTTGCTTGAGCCACATGCCGGGTTCGAAAACGCCTCAATTCTGGGAGTGAACCATGCCTTTGGAACCGATCCTCACCGTCGCCGATCTCAACCGCTTCCTCGAAACGGATTTTTCCGAGGTGCATACCGACGGCAAGATCTTCGAGGTGATCGCCACCGCCCCGGGCTCTGCGACGATGCGACTCGATCCGCAGGAAAAGCACCTTCGGCCCGGCGGCACCGTCTCCGGGCCAACGCTGTTCGCGCTCGCCGATGTCACCGCCTACATCACCCTTCTTGCCCATATCGGCCCGGTGGCGCTCGCCGTCACTACGAATCTCAACATCAATTTTCTCAGAAAACCCCGGCTCGGGCCGCTGCAATGCACCTGCCGAATCCTCAAACTCGGCAAACGGCTGGCCGTGCTCGATGCGGAGATTTCAGGGCTTGATGGCACTGAACTGGTCGCCCATGCCACCGCAACCTATTCGATTCCGCCGAGATAATTTGTGGTACCAAAATACCCCATACCTAACTTCATGTTTTATAACGATAATTTTTCTAACCGACAAAAACGGCGATCTTGACCGCATTTCATCCTTTGCGTATAAGCCGCACCAGATCGCGGTCCCTTGGGGCCGCTTTCATTTTTGGCTGGCTGAATGCCTGCCAAATTCAAGCAACAAGAAACGCCCGGCGGCAACGCATCGGGTTCAAACGAAAGAGTTTAACATGTCAACCTTCGTTCAGAAGCCTGCAGAGGTGGAGAAGAAGTGGATCCTCATCGACGCCGAAGGCCTCGTTGTTGGTCGCGTCGCTTCCATTATCGCCAACATCCTGCGCGGCAAGAATAAAGTCACCTACACGCCCCACGTTGACGATGGTGACAATGTCATCGTGATCAACGCTGAGAAGGCTGTCCTGACCGGCAAGAAGTACACCGACAAGAAGTACTACTGGCACACCGGTTACCCGGGCGGCATCAAGGAGCGCACCGCGCGCCAGATCATCGAAGGCCGCTTCCCGGAGCGCGTTCTCGAAAAGGCTGTCGAGCGCATGGTTCCCCGTGGCCCGCTTGGCCGTCGCCAGATGAAGAACCTGCGCGTATACGCCGGTACAAATCATCCGCATGAAGCACAGCAGCCGGTGACGCTCG
Organism: Pararhizobium sp. PWRC1-1; assembly: GCF_049897905.1. NCBI lineage: Bacteria > Pseudomonadati > Pseudomonadota > Alphaproteobacteria > Hyphomicrobiales > Rhizobiaceae > Pararhizobium > Pararhizobium sp. PWRC1-1. Next base: position 111,840 of record NZ_JAFCXE010000002.1, read on the forward strand.
ACGTCGCAGCGCTGAACAGCAAGAACACAAGGAGCGCCTAATCGTGGCTGATCTCTCTTCTCTGAAAGACCTCGGCACGGCAACTGAAGCAACTGCTTCGGCTCCGGTTCATGTCCGCAAGGTCGACGCCCAGGGCCGCTCCTATGCGACCGGCAAGCGCAAGAACGCCGTTGCCCGCGTCTGGGTCAAGCCGGGCTCCGGCAAGATCACCGTCAACGGCAAGGAATTTGCGGCTTACTTCGCACGTCCGGTTCTGCAGATGATCCTGCGCCAGCCGATCTTCGCTGCTGCCCGTGACGGCCAGTTCGATATCGACGCAACGGTTGCAGGCGGCGGTCTTTCCGGCCAGGCCGGTGCCGTTCGTCACGGCATCTCGAAGGCCCTCACCTACTTCGAACCGGGCCTGCGCACGGTTCTGAAGAAGGGTGGCTTCCTGACCCGCGACAGCCGCGTCGTCGAGCGTAAGAAGTACGGTAAGGCCAAGGCCCGCCGTTCGTTCCAGTTCTCGAAGCGTTAATCGTTTCGAAAATTTCGATTTGGAAAAGGCGGGCTTTGTCCCGCCTTTTTCTTTGCCTTGCTTGCGCATGTCATTGCCCCAAAACCGCTGCGCACTTTTGGGCGATATGCGTTACAGCGGCAATTCCGTAGAAAACTTCAGTTCCCTGAGCACGAAGCTCGACACCACCGTGCGCACATGGGGATTGCGCATGAGGTAGCGCGTCATGAAGGCCTCGTAGCTTTCCACGTCGCTCATCCGGATTTTCAGCATGTAGTCGAAGGCGCCGGAAAGCGCATAACACTCCATGATCTCCGGCCGCTCCAGCACCACCGCCGCAAAAGAGGCCACCGCCTCCTCGTGATGATCCTCCAGCGTCACATGCGCAATGACGCAGAGTTTCAGATCAAGCTTTCCCGGATCGAGCAGCGTTACCCGCTTGCGGATGACGCCGTCGGATTCCAGCTCCTGGATCTTGCGCCATGCCGAGCTCTGCGACATGCCGGCCTTCTCGGCTAACTCCGCCAGAGACAGACTGCCATCGGCCTGGACGAGCTGCAGAAGCTTGCGATGGAAACTCCCAGATTCTTTCATAATTTTAGAAATCTCCGAAAAATTCTGCCAAGATTATGGAGATGTTCAGCACGAAAGAAAGAAAAATCCGCCGATCCCGGAGCATAATTGCAAGGAAGCACGCATCTAGGAGGACGCCATGACCAAGCAAAGCAGCTACACCGCCAAACTGCCAGGCCGGGACGGGATCTATCCCTACACAGCGGAGGAAGACGCTATCTGGGGCGAGCTCTACGAGCGGCAGATGAAGCTGCTCGCCAACATGGCCTGCCAGGAATATCTCGATGGGGTAAAGACCCTTGGGCTGAGGCGAGACAAGGTACCGCAGCTTGCCGATGTCGGCCGCCGCCTGCATGAGACGACAGGTTTCGGGGTCGAAGGCGTGCCCGCGCTCATTCCACCATCGCGCTTCTATGAACTGCTATCGCAGGGCAAGTTTCCGCTGGCCACCTTCCTGCGCCGCCGTGAGCATATCGACTACATCGAGGAGCCGGACCTGTTCCATGAGGTGTTCGGCCATTGCCCGCTGCTGACCAACCAGAGCTATGCCAATTTTGTGCGCCATTTTGGCACAGCTGCGATGCATCTCGGGAAGGGCTATTCCTGGCACCTGTTCCGCATATTCTGGTTCACCGTGGAATTCGGACTGATCAATACGCCGCAGGGACGCCGCTGCTTTGGCGCCGGCGTCGTCTCTTCGCCAAGCGAAGCGAAGGCCGCGATGGACGGCACTGCCTGCGAATTCCGGCCGTTCGACCTGATGAGCGTGCTGCGAACTCCCTACCGGATCGATATCGTCCAGCCGATCTACTATGTCATCGACAGCTTTGCCGATCTTGAAGCGATCGTCGCGCAGGATATCGGCAGCATGATCGACAAGGCAAAATCACTGGGTGATTTTACCCCGGCCTTCGAAGCAAAGGCATCCTGACGCACGCCGTCAGGATAGCCTCTTCGGCCACAGGGTGCCGAGCCACCGGTTCAGGACCTGGGTTGCGGGCCTTTCAAAGCATGAAAACTGCAAGGCAGAGACCAGCATAATGACGCCGAGAGCGATCATCGCCTCGAATGCCAGCAGCCCGTAACTGTCGGCGACGGCGCTTGCCATGACCTTCACGAACAGCTGGATGACATAGATGTGCAGGAGATAGGTCGAGAACGACCAATCGCCGAGACGCGCAAGCCATGGCAGACGCATGCTGAACAGCGGGATGGCGCCAAGAACGAAAAGTGCGGACGGCACCCCCCAGAGCATGAAACGGATTTCGTTGCTGTAAATGCCACTCAGGGCAACTGCGGCGAAGATAAGCGGGAGGCCGAGAAGCCAGAGAGGTTTGAACCATCTCTTGCGGTGGATTGATGCGCCATAATTCCAGATGAGAATTCCCAGAACAAATTCCAGGATGATCGGCTGCGTATAAAATTCGAAAATCTTGTCGCCGTCGATGAGAGCGCCCAAGGCAGCGCAGGTGCAAAGAATGAGCGCAGCGACGAGCAGCGTCCGATCGCCAGAGAGCCAGATCGAAAGCGCGACCACGCCATAGAAGAAGAATTCGTAATTCAATGTCCAGCCGATGATCAACGTCGGCAACGTCGTTCCGTTGACGAAATCAGGCAGAAAAAACAGCGAAAAAAGCAACCTGGTCCAGGACATGCCAGGGTTGTTGACGACCGAAGGATACAGCAGGCAGAGAAGACAGAAGACGAAGGTCATCAGCCAGTAGAGCGGTGCAATGCGAGCCAAACGGCGCAGCATGAATTCGAGCGGGGAGAAATGGGCCGTGCGGGCCGCGATCATCGCCATGATGTAACCGCTGATGACGAAAAAGATATCGACCCCGATTGCGCCGATCGCAAAACCGTTCGCCCAGCCCAATTGCGAACTCAGCGACGCGGACAGGTGATGGAAAACCACCAGCCATGCCGCAATCGCGCGGAGATACTGGATCGAATCGACAGTTCCCGCTTGTGCCGGTGAGACCACAACGCGCGGTGCAGATGCCGCACGGCGAAACGCTGCATAGGCAATGCCGGCCGTTGCAGGACGTTTCTCCGAAATCATAAGGGTTACCTTTTGCTGCGATCAGCCATGCATTTGGAATTTCTGTTTCAAATCGGGACAAACAGGTCGAAATCCTGTTCCCTGACCTTCTTTTAGCAAGGATCATGCCAGAAACTTAAATAATCATTCACCACGGACCAGCAGCAGTCCTATTCCCCCATTGCAGATCACCGGCTATCGTGCGCGCTGACATGTCAGCAGAACGAAAAGACGGGACCGTTCATGGCCAACAAGACGATAGACCACGCCATCACAGCCACATCTCTGAAGAGCGCCGCCACCGACCCGACCCATGCGGGTATCCTGTCCTTCATGCGGCGGAAATACACCAAGAGCCTGAAGGGCGTCGATGCTGCCGTCTGGGGCATCCCGTTCGACGCGGCGACATCCAATCGTCCCGGCGCCCGCTTCGGGCCACAGGCGATCCGCCGCGCCTCCGCCATCTTCGACAATGATCCGCAATATCCGTTCGACCGCGATCTATTCGAGGACATGGCCACGATCGACTATGGCGACTGCCTTCTCGACTATGGCAATCACAGCAAGACGCCGGCGACCATCGAGCGCGAAGCGGCCAAGATCCTGAAGAGCGGCGCGTTCCTCTTGACCCTTGGCGGCGACCACTTCGTCACCCTGCCGCTGCTACGCGCCAATGCCGCCGTTCACGGCCCCATCTCTCTCGTCCAGTTCGATGCACATCAGGATACCTGGGCCGACGAGAAGGGCCGCATCGACCATGGCTCCTTCGTCGGCCGTGCCGCGCGCGAGGGCCTGATCGATACGGCAAGCTCGATCCAGCTCGGCATCCGCACCCATGCGCCGGATGATTGCGGCATCCGTATTCTCTATGGCTACGACCTCGAGGAGATGAGCGCTGCCGAGATCGCCGATGTCATCCTGCATCATGTCGGCGACCGCCCGGCCTATCTCACCTTCGATATCGACTGCCTCGATCCGGCCTATGCGCCGGGCACAGGAACGCCGGTTGCGGGCGGCCCGTCCTCGGCGAAGATCCTGTCGGTGATCCGCAAGCTTGGCGCTCTCGTCATCAAGGGCGCAGATGTCGTCGAGGTGGCTCCAGCCTATGACCACGCCGATATCACCGCCATTGCGGGCTCCACCATCGCGATGTATATGCTCGGCCTTCATGCCGAACAGCTGGCGGAACGACGCGGATAGCAACCGAGCCCGCCCTGTTGTCAAACTGATTCAATTGCATGCCAAAGTGATTCCGCAAGACCCGGCAATCCATTGGCAGGACAGGATAAAACCATGAAACCGAAGATCTTCATCGATGGCGAACACGGCACCACGGGCCTGCAGATCCGAACGCGCATGGCTGGCCGCTTGGATGTGGAGCTGCTGTCCATTCCGGAAGCCGAACGCCGCAACGCCGCCATTCGCGAAGATCTCCTGAACAGCGCCGATGTCGCGATCCTCTGCCTTCCCGACGACGCCTCCAGGCAGGCGGTGTCGATGCTTGAAGGCAACAACAAGGTGCGCATCATCGACACCTCGACCGCCTATCGCATCGCGCCGGACTGGGCCTATGGCTTTGCCGAAATGGATGCGGCGCAGGCGGCGAAAATCCGCGATGCCCGCCTCGTCGCCAATCCCGGCTGCTATCCGACCGGCGCCATCGGCCTGATCCGCCCATTGCGCCAGGCCGGTATCCTGCCGCAACGCTATCCGATCACAGTCAATGCGGTCTCCGGCTATACCGGCGGCGGCAAGCAGATGATCGCGCAGATGGAAGACCCGGCCAATCCGGACCCTATCGATTCGCCGAATTTCCTCTACGGCCTGACGCTCAAGCACAAGCATGTGCCGGAAATGCAGATCCACGGCATGCTCGATCGCGCCCCGATCTTCTCGCCGTCAGTCGGCCGCTTCCCGCAGGGCATGATCGTCCAGGTGCCGCTGTTCCTTGATCAATTGAAAGATGGCACGACGCTCGAAACTATCCACGCAGCACTGGTTGCCCATTATGCCGGACAGTCGATCGTCGAGGTCTTGCCGCTTGATGTCAGCGCCAAGCTTTCGCGCGTCGATGCCGTCGAGCTTGCCGGCAAGGATACGATGAAGCTCTTCGTATTCGGCTCGCAAGGCGGCGAACAGGTCAATCTCGTTGCCCTGCTCGACAATCTCGGCAAGGGCGCATCGGGCGCTGCGGTCCAGAACATGGATCTCATGCTGTCGGCATAGACCAACATCACATCCGGAGCATCCACCACCCGGTCCGCACGCGCGGAAAGGCATTAGCTGACATGGGCGATACCGGCTTCTTCGCGACCGTTTTTGCAAGGGTCGCCACTGCGCTGCCGGAGCATGGCCTCTATGTCCTGCTTGTCTGCACCTTCATCGCCGGTCTTGCGCGCGGCTTTTCCGGGTTCGGTGCCGCTCTTATCCTGATCCCGATCGGCGGTTCCATCCTCGGCCCGAAGATCATGTCGCCGGTGCTTCTGGTCATCGACACGATCGCGGCAGCCGGTATGTTGCCGGCCGCCTGGCGCGCCGCCAACCGGCGCGAGGTGTTCACAATGGCATCCGGCGCCCTGATCGGCGTGCCGCTCGGCACGGCGGCCCTGGCGCTTGCCGATCCGCTCATCCTGCGCTGGTCGATCACCGTCGTCTCGGCTGTCCTGCTTGTCCTGTTGATTTCCGGCTGGCGCTATCACGGCCAGCCCCGAGCGCCGCTCACCGCCGGGGTCGGCGGCATTGCAGGCGTCTTCAGCGGCGCGGCGCAGCTCGGCGGCCCACCCGTTGTCGCCTACTGGCTGAGTGGCGCCAGCGACGTGCTCGTCATCCGCTCCAACATCATGCTGTATTTCGCGATTTCCTCAGTTCTGACCGCCATCAGCTATGTCGTCGGCGGCCTGTTCGTCGAACAGGTCTTTGCGCTGACACTGGTCATCCTGCCACTTTACGCCGGCGGGCTTTACGTCGGCTCGCGCCTGTTCGGCTTTGCCAAGCCATCGACATTCCGCATCATCTGCTACTTCCTGATCGGTTCGTCCGCCATTCTCGGCATGCCGGCCCTCGATGGACTTTTGCGCTGATCAGTCCCGGATTTCGATTTCCAGCGGTCGCGGATATTCGCCGATAAATGCGCGCCAATGGGCGACGGCGAAACCGAGCACGACCAGCGCACCGCCCTGATGCGCGACGCCCCAGCCAACCGGCACCTGCAGCAACAGCGTCATGATGCCGATGATCGCCTGGATCGTCACCAGCACGAACAGCAGAACCGAGCGCCGTGCATGCGTCGTTTCCGGCGCGTTGCGCAGCGAGGCGATCATGTGCATCAGAACGAAGGCGAACAGCACATAGGCGCCGATGCGGTGGACGAACTGCACGGTCTTCGGGTTTTCAAAGAGATTGAGCCAGGCGGGCTGCTGGATGAACAGGCCCGATGGTATGAGCGAGCCGTCCATCAGCGGCCAGGTGTTGTAGGAGAGGCCCGCGTCGAGACCAGCGACCAGCGCGCCCAGATAAATCTGGAACAGCGCCATGCAGGCGATGAGCGCTGCCATTTTCCTGGAGCTTTTCGTCGGCGCCGGATCATTGGCATGCGGCGCCAGTCCCCTGCCGATCCAGATACAGGAGACGAAGATCAGACAGGCAATAATCAGATGAGTAGCCAGCCGGTACTGGCTGACTTCCGTGCGATCGGCAAGACCGGACGATACCATCCACCAGCCGATAAAGCCCTGAAATCCACCCAGCGCCAGAATGCCGACCAGCGGCAACTTGAGGCGCGGCTCGATTTTTCCGCGAATCCAGAAGAAGGCGAGTGGCAGGGCGAAAATCAAACCGATCGAGCGGGCCAGCAACCGATGGGCCCATTCCCACCAGAAGATGGTCTTGAACCCTTCCACGGTCATGTCGCTGTTGATCTGCTCATATTGCGGGATCTGTTTGTAGAGCTCGAATTCCTCCTGCCATTCGGCAGCGGTGAGCGGCGGGATGACGCCGTGGATCGGCTTCCACTGGGTGATCGACAGGCCGGATTCCGTCAACCGCGTTGCACCGCCGACAAGGACCAGCCCGAACAGCACCAGCACGACAATACCGAGCCAGATCCTGATCTGAGTCCGATTGCGGCTGACCGTGTCGATCTCGCGCATCAGACGCTGTTGCGTTGCCAAATCCGTGCTTGCCATCGAGGCCTCCACTTATCGAAACACACAGGCATCGCCGGAAGACGGTGATTTGTCCGATGACCTGTGCATCAAAAGCGTTGATTTGCACCAGAGCAGCATGCAAAACAAGGCTTACCCCTTTGCGGCATGCCGTCGCGGCCAAGAACCCCGGCGAACCTGCCAACCGGAAAGACCTGAATGCCTGTACGCCTGAGAAAACTGATCGGCACTGTCCTGATCATCATCCTCGTCATCGTCTATGCGCTGGCGGCCACCACCTTTGCCTCGCTTCTCCTCGGCACGTCGCCGTGGTGGGTGCATCTGGCCTATTTCTTTTTCACCGGTCTGTTATGGATTCTGCCCGCCATGCTGATCATCAAGTGGATGGAAAAACCCGCCAAACCGCGTTGAGCCGAAAGACGATACCATGAAAATCGCAGTGATCGCCGATATCCACGGCAATGACCTCGCCCTTGAAGCCGTGCTTGCCGATATCGCAGCGCAGGGCATCAACGACATCGTCAATCTCGGCGATCACCTGAGCGGCCCGATGAATGCTGCTCGCACCGCCGATATCCTGATGGCGCGCAATTTCCCGTCGATCCGCGGCAATCACGATCGCTGGCTGGTCACTCTTCAACCGGCTGAGATGGGCACCTCTGACAGTATGGCACACGCCGAACTGCTACCGAACCATCTCGACTGGCTGCGTGCCCTGCCCGCGACGCTTGTCCACCGGGAGGAACTGTTTCTCTGCCATGCCACGCCGCAGGACGATCTCACCTACTGGCTGGAAGACCTGACGGCTGATGGCGTTGTGCACATATCCGCCCGCCAGCGGATAGAAGGTTTTGCAAACGGGATCGATTTTCCCGTCATCCTCTGCGGCCATACCCATATTCCGCGTGCTGTGCGGCTTGCCGACGGACGGTTACTCGTCAATCCCGGCAGCGTCGGCTGCCCCGGCTATGACGATGACGAACCGGTATTCCACAAGGTGGAAACCGGCTCGCCCGACGCATCCTATGCCATCCTTGAAAAGGCAAACGGCCGCTGGAACGTCACCTTCCGGCGCGTGTCCTACGATCACATGGCGATGTCGAACCTTGCACGCGAGCGCGGCCGCAACGAATGGCCAATGCGCTCGCCACGGGCTGGCTCGGCGATTAAACCGCCTTTTCGAGCGCTTCGATATCAGCGCCGGTGATCGCGGCAATGTGTCGAGTAACCGTGTCGACCGGCCAGTTCCACCAGGCAATTGCCTGAAGGCGCTCGACGATATCATCACCGAAACGCCGCTTCACCACTCTACCCGGGTTTCCGGCCACGACGCTGTAGGGCGGCACGTCCTTGGCGACCACGGCGTGAGCGCCGATAATGGCGCCGTCGCCGATTGTCACACCTGGCATGATCGTCGCCTTGGTCCCAATCCAGACATCGTTTCCAACCGTCGTGTCGCCACGATAGCCGCTTGCATAACCGGCCGGGTCGAAACCGTCGCGCCATGCGCCGGGAAAGATGCCGAACGGGTAGGTCGAAAAACCCTGCATGGCATGGTTGGCGCCGTTCATGATGAACGTCACGCCTTGCGCCAGCGCGCAGTAACGGCCGATCTCCAGCCGGTCACCGATGAAATCATAGTGGTAGAGGACGCATTTCGCCTCGAAATGCTCCGGCCCTTCAGGATCGTCGTAATAGCTGAAATCGCCGGCGCTGATCAGCGGCGAACGGATGATATTCTTGAGAAAGCCGATTTGCGGGAATGCGGCGACGGGCGTTACGGCACCGGAATCCGGCACGTCTTGATGTTCAGGCATGGGAATGCTCCACCTTTATGTCCAACGGTCGTGGTGACATAGAGCGATCTGGAAACGCGCGGGAATTGCAACGAATTGTCCAAACCTTGTTCAGTGGCGCATCGGTCTCTCCATCAAGTCGCCTCGGAATAGCAAAAATCGTACGGCAGTTCCAGCCTGCCCGGAGCACCAGGAGATGAATCGGTCTTATCCATTCAGTAACCGCTTTCGATAAAATCCACGGAAGGTTGTGCCCGGCCCGATCAATTTAAACGAAAATAAGCGCATGCTTGCATTAAATATGCACACCAACCCGTTCCCGGAACAGCAAGCGATCATGACCGACGTGGACTTCAACATCATGCCCGTCAGCGAGGCTTCCCGCCACGTCCGGCATGACCGTGAGGACGCCACCCACCAAATGGTAGGCGCCCGGGGTCTGAAGCTGAGTGTGCATGTCAGCCTTGAGGCTCTGGAAGCCGACTGGCGGGCGCTGGAGGCATCGTCCGCTACATCGCTGCATCAGGGCTTCGACTTGTGCCTGGCTTGGGCGGCGGCCCACAGCAACCAGCTCCTGCTGGTGCGCGGCAGCATAGCCCGGAAAACAGTGTTCATCCTGCCGCTCGAGTTGGTACGCGGCCCACTGTTTCGCACCGCGCGGTTCATCGGCTCACCGCACAGCAATATCAATACCGGGCTGTTTGCCGCTGATCTCGATCCGCTGAACTGCGAGCAGATGGCGCAGGCGCTGATCACAGATCTGTCGGTCAAACTCTCGCGTGTCGCCGATATCGTCATGCTGGAAAAGATACCGTTCGACTGGCGCGGCATGCGCCACCCTCTCGGCTCCCTGCCGGCAGTGCAGAATCAGAATGCATCCTTCCAGCTGCCGCTGCTTGGCAATTTCGAAGCCACGCTTGCCCAGCTGAACGCGAAACGGCGGCGCAAGAAGTTTCGCGTGTCGGAAAAGCGGCTGGAATCACTCGGCGGCTACGACCATATCATCGCCACGACACGCGAGGACCGGCGGGCACTTCTCGACCTGTTCTTCGAACAGAAGGCCATCCGCTTCAAGGCGCTCGGCCTGCCCAATGTTTTCCAGGACAGCGAGACACGCGCCTTCTTTCATGCCGTGGCAGCTATCGACCCCACACCGGACGGCCAGCCGCTCGAGCTCAATGCGATCCGTTTGCGCGGAGCCGAAGAGGGCCGCATCGTTGCCATTGCCGGGCTGTCGCGCAAGGGCGATCACGTCATCTGCCAGTTCGGATCGATCGATGAGAGCCTCGCTGCCGACGCCAGCCCGGGCGAACTGCTGTTCTACCTGATGATCAAGAAATACAACGACGAAGGCTTCCGGCTGTTCGATTTCGGCATCGGCGACCAGGGCTACAAGCGGTCTTGGTGCACCGTCGAGACCGTCCTTTACGATATCATGCTACCCCTGACGCGGCGCGGCCGCCTGGCGGCATCGGTTCACAGAGCTACCGTGCGCCTGAAAGCCACGATCAAGAAAAACAGGAAGACCTATGCTTTCGTGCAGCGCCTGCGTCAAAGCCGGCAGGCGCCGGCCGTAGGCAATGGCGCGGAAACCGAGGGCGACTGAGACAGACGCCGCTTTCAGGCCGCGCGGCGGCCGGAGTTGCCCGTTTGCGGGTAGCCCGTTCCCGTCATCAGCACGATTTCACCATATCCGGCATCGCCAAAATCGGTGATCAGCTCGATGATCTCTTCGTTGCCGAGCGCCGGTGCCGAAATGATGATCTTGGTATCCTTCGAACGCGTCACCTTACCGATCACGCCGGCATCGGCCGGACCACACTCGACCAGCACCGTGTCATAAGCATTCGACAGCGCATCAATGATCATCTGCAAGCGTTCGATACCGCGCGAGGTAAAGGCAGGATCGGCATCTCCTTGGGGAATGATATGCGCGTCCGACAGGCGATCGGCGTGGATCGTTTCGGTAAAGGGCACTTCGCCGGCGAGAAGATTGGTGATGCCGGCCAGATCGCCGGACTGGGCCATCAGGTGCGTCGGGCAGGCCGAACCGGTCAGGTCGATCAGGACGATCTTGCGCCCCTCCTCCGCAATCAGCCGCGCCAGCGCCACCGCATTCACCGAGCCCTCGTCGCCCGCAGGCGATACGGATACGGCAACGCGGATATCCTCGTCGCACACATGACCGGCGACCGATTCGATCGAGAAATCGTCTTCGTCCGGTTCGGCCTCATCAACCGGCGGGACCTCAGGCAAAGCCGGTTGGGGGGAGATGCCAGAGGTAGCAGCCCCCGGCACTGGCCGCGATGAGGTTTGCCGAAGGGCAGGTGCTTTCAAGTCTTCGTCCTCGAAATATCCGTCTTCCGTGCGCCCGACCGGCCGCAAGGCCCGCCCGCTGAACAATTCCGAAAGCATGATGACAACGCAGCTGACAAGAAAGGCTGCCAGAGCTGCGACGATTGTAATCGGCAGAACCTTGGGGAAGCTCACTTCGGTCGGCTCTACCGCCTGGGAGATGATCCGGGCATCCGCCGGCGCGGCATTCTCGCCGCTGCGCGAGGTCGCTTCGCGGTAGCGCGCCAGGTAGGTTTCGAGCAATTGCCGCTGAGCCGTGGCTTCACGCTCCAGCGCCCGCAGGCCAACCTCGTCCTCGCCGGCCTTTGCCGATGCAGCCTTCAGCGTGTTGAGCTGGGCGACGAGCTGACGCTCGCGCAGCTGCGCAACATTCGCTTCATTTTCCAGGCTTCCGAGAATCTTCTTTGTTTCGCTGACGATCTGCGCGCGGATGCCTTGCAGCTGCGATTTCAGGCCCTTCAAGCGCGGGTGTCCGTCGAGAAGCGTCGTCGAGAGATCAGAGATCTGACCCTGGATATTGGATTCCGTTTCCTTGAGGCGCTGAATCATCGGCGAGGCAACGACGTCATTCAGCGTATCGACTGCCTTGCCGCTTGCAAGTGCCATGCGGACGTTTTCAGCCCGCGCTTCGGCATTGGCGCGCTCACCGCGGATGCGGGCAAGTTCGGTGGAGATGTTGTTCAGCTGGGTGCTGGCAAACGTGTTGCCGGTTTCTCCGGTCAGCAGAAGATCGGACGATGCCCGGTATTCCGCAACCTTGGCCTCGGCATCGCGAACCTTTTCGCGCAGGTTGGCAATTTCCGGCTCCAGCCAGCGGCTGGCCTCCGAATTGGAATCAAGCTTGGCGCCGCTTTGCAGCGACAGGAAGACCTTGGCCATCGCATTTGGGATGGCGGCAGCCAGCTGCGGGTTCTCCGAGGTGAACTGCACGGCGACGACCCGCGACTTTTCGACCTGATAGACCTGCAGCTTCTTCTGGAATTCCTTGAGGACACGCTCTTCCGGCGGCAGGTCGAGGGGGTTTTTCTTGATCCCGAGCATCACCAGCACATCGGAGATCGCCGACGGATTGGCCGTCGGGTCAAATTCCGGCAATTCATAGAGCTTCATATCGCGCGCGACCTGTTTGATCAGATCGACCGAGCGCAAGAGCTGCACCTGACTTGAGATACCGGATTCGTCGAATTGGCTGTCGGCGGTCTGCGGTTGCGCCTGGTTGACGCCGCTAAATTCGGCCTGACGCGATTCGATCAAAAGCCGGGCCTCGCCCTGATATTCAGGCGACATCAGATTGGCGGCGGCAAAGGCCACCCCCGCAAAGACAACGGTTGCCAGCAGTACCCTGCCCCGCCGCCGCCAGATGGCGCGGAACAGCCCGCCGAGATCGATATCTACATCCTGATGACCATCGTTGACGCTGGACATGCGTTTTACCTCGAACCTGCACAACTCGCGGCCACAGTAAACAAACATGGTAACGCAAGGGTTAATAAGTCTTCGCGTACAAAACCGTTATCCAAGATTGCAGACAATATATATGCGTCCCATTGCGCGAATTGCGCTGCCTCTTTACCGGCTATTAACCCTAACGGATTGATAACATCGGGCCATGACATGGTTTCTGGAGCGCGAGAGCCCGATGACGTCCGCACGATTGAAAACAGGCCCCGCCATAGCCATCGTTTCGCTGTGCCTGGCGATGTCCGGATGCACCAGCTATCAGCCGGCGCCCAAGGCCTTCCACGAAGCCACCATCCAGCCCTACCGGGTGGACAGCGGCGACAGGCTGCGCATCAGCGTTTTCGAGCAGGCAGGCCTCACAGGCAGCTACACCGTCGATCAGGCAGGCTATGTCGCCTTCCCCCTGATCGGCGCCGTGCCGTCGCGTGGCCATACCCTGCCCGAGATGGAAAAGATGATCGCCGGCAAGCTGCGCGAAGGTTATCTGCGCGATCCCGACGTGACGATCGAAGTCGATCGCTATCGCTCTGTCTTCATCATGGGTGAAGTTGGCCAAGCCGGGCAATATTCCTACGTACCGGGCATGACGGTCCAGAACGCCATTGCGGTCGCCGGTGGTTATTCGCCCCGCGCCAACCAGGCGAATGTCGATGTCACCCGCAAGATCAATGGCCGCATCCTGACCGGCCGGGTTTCTATCTCCGACCCGATCATGGCCGGCGACACCATCTATGTGCGCGAGCGGCTGTTCTAACAGTCATGAATGATCCCCGTCCGCTGCGCATCATTCATTTCTTCCGGTCGCCCATTGGTGGGATTTTCCGCCATGTGCGCGATCTGGCCGAAGCGCATGCCAGGCAGGGGCATGAAATCGGTATCGTCTGCGACAGCACGACAGGCGGCACCTACGAGGATGCGCTGTTCGACGAGATAAGGCCGTTCCTGTCGTTGGGTCTTGTCCGCCTGCCGATCCGGCGGTCGATCGGCCCGGCTGATCTGGCGGCACTGTGGAGCAGCTACAAGGAAATCAGAAGTTTGCGGCCGGATATCCTGCACGGGCATGGCGCCAAGGGCGGCGCTCTGGCCCGGATCATCGGCTCAGCCTTGCGGGTGAACAAGTATTGCGTTGCCCGCCTTTATTCGCCGCATGGCGGTAGCCTCCACTATAGCAAGGCGACCCTTTCGGGGAAGGCAGTCTTCTTTCTCGAACGCCTGCAGGAGTATTTGACGGATGCGATCGTTTTCGTCTGCGACTTCGAACGCAGGACCTACGAAGCCAAGGTCGGTAAGCCCCATGTCCGCAGCGAACTGATCTACAACGGCATCGACGATCGCGACTTCGAAACCGTCTATGCGCGGCCGGATGCCGTGGATTTCCTCTATATCGGCATGTTGCGCGATCTCAAGGGTCCTGATCTGTTCATCGATGCCTTCGCACGAACCGAACGCAATATCGGCAAGCCCCTGTCGGCGATGATGATCGGAGACGGGCCGCAGAAAGCCGAATACGAGCAGATGATGTTGGAACGGGGTCTTGGCCGCCGTATCGAAATGCTGCCCGCCATGAAGGCGCGCGATGCCTTTGCCTTTACCCGCAATGTCGTCGTGCCTTCGCGCGCCGAATCCATGCCCTACATTGTCCTCGAAGCCCTGGCGGCGCGAAAGCCGGTGATATCAGCAAGGGTTGGCGGCATCCCCGAGGTGCTTGGACCTGAAAGCGCTGCACTCGCCACGCCGGACGATGCCCAGGCGCTTGCCGATGTCATGACGGCAGCGATGACAGAGAAGAACTGGGCGAACGAGGTGATGCCCGACGCGGACGCGTTCAAGGCAGCATTCTCGACATCGACCATGGCCGGCAGCATCATGCGGCTCTATCGCCAGCTTGTACCGGAATCTATCGCGCCACCCGAGATTGTAGCTCGCCGCTCGTAAGCGTTTCTTAGGGGCTTTCTGCTATCCCGAAGGCACACAACGGCCCGGGCGGATATCATGAACAAGATCGATAAACCGGAAGCTTTCGATACAGACGCGCTGCGTAAGAAGATTTCCGATATCCGCGCCACCGAGCCTGGCGAAAAGCGCGCAGACGAACCCGCGCGTGAACTCAATCCGCTTGCACGCCGCATCGCATCTCAATTCCGCACCGATACCTATTCGCCAAACATGATCATCGGGCTGATACGGTTGCTTGAATTCAGCGCGCTGTTTGCCATTGGCTATGCGATTCATATGCTCTATGTCGCGCCGAGGCTGGACGAGTTGCTTGGCTACTGCGCCCTCATCGCCGGCGTTTCCGTTTTGACAGTCGTGTTCCTGCAGCTGTGCGACGGATATCAGGTTCCTACGCTCAGATCCCCGGCCCGGGTCGTGCCGCGGCTGATCGGCTGCTGGACGCTCGCGTTCGCCACCATGACGATGGTGCTCTTTCTGCTGAAGACCGGAGGCACGTTCTCACGCTTCTCCTTCGGCATCTGGTATGTGCTCGGAGCGGTTTTTCTCATTGCAGAACGTGCCTTCATCGCCTTTTCGATCCGCCGCTGGGCGCGCAATGGCATCATGGAACGCCGCGCGGTCATCGTTGGTGGCGGCCAGCCCGCCAAGGATCTGATCCGTTCGCTCGAACAGCAGACCGACAACGATATCCGCATCTGCGGCATCTTCGACGATCGTGACGAACGCCGCTCGCCCGGCATCATCGCCGGCTATCCCAAACTGGGGACGGTTGCTGAACTGGTCGATTTCGCCCGCCTTACCCGCATCGATATCCTGATCATCGCGCTGCCGCTTTCGGCGGAGCAACGCATCCTTGAACTCCTCAAGAAGCTTTGGATCCTGCCTGCGGACATCCGCCTTGCGGCTCATGCCAACAACCTGAGATTCCGCCCGCGCAGCTATTCGCATGTCGGCCAGGTGCCGATGCTCGATATCTTCGACAAGCCGATTGCGGACTGGGATTCGGTCGCCAAGCGCATCTTCGACGTCTTCTTCAGCCTCGTGGCGCTCGCCGTTCTCTGGCCGGTCCTTATCGGTGCTGCGATTGCCGTGAAGCTCAGCTCACCTGGCCCGATCATCTTCAAGCAGAAGCGTCATGGCTTCAACAACGAGACGATCGACGTCTACAAATTCCGCTCGATGTACACCAACATGAGCGACCCCACCGCCCGCAACGCAGTCACCAAGGGCGATCCGCGCGTCACCCGCATCGGCCGTTTCCTGCGCAAATCGTCCATCGACGAACTGCCCCAGCTCTTCAACGTGCTCAAGGGCGAGCTGTCGCTGGTCGGCCCACGTCCGCACGCCGTTCTTGCCCAGACCGCGGAACGGACCTATTCCGACGTTGTCGAAGGCTATTTCGCCCGCCACCGCGTCAAGCCGGGCGTCACCGGCTGGGCGCAGATCAACGGCTGGCGCGGCGAGGTTGATCATGACGACAAGATCAAGTTCCGCACGGCTTTCGACCTCTATTACATCGAAAACTGGTCGTTGTGGCTGGATCTGAAAATCCTGTTCCTGACACCGATCCGGCTCTTCAACACGGAAAATGCCTATTGAGCGCACCAGCCGCCACTTCAGCCCCGGGTTTTCGCCCACAACTCGCCGCCGTGGCAATCTTCGGCTCGGCGATGGTGACGTTCGGCGTTTTCCTGTCAGGCTTCGTCATCGCGGAACCTGCACCGTACGAAGTCTTCATGGCTGCGATGATCGGTGTCTGGTTCATTTTCGGCCTGAAAATATCGCGGTCCGTCGCGCCGCTTCTGGCGCTGGTTATCCTGTTCATGACCGGGGGCATCCTGTCGCTGACGGTCATGAGCGATCTTGCCACCGCGCCGATGTATATGGCGGTGTCCGGCTTTCTCTGCCTTACCTCGGTCTTTTACGCGGCCATCATTGAAGCCCGCCACGAACGTCTGAAGCTGATCTTCGATGCGTGGGTGGCCGCAGGCGTCATCACGTCGCTGCTCGGTATTCTCGGCTATTTCGGCGCCATCCCGGGAGCGGCGAATTTCACACTCTACGACCGTGCCAAGGGTGCCTTCCAAGACCCCAACGTTTTCGGTCCGTTCCTGGTCGCCCCTTCCCTCTACCTGATGTACCGGCTCTTGAGCGACCGGATCGCTACCGCGCCGATAAAGGCCGTAGCCATCCTGATCATGGCGCTCGGGCTCTTCCTCTCCTTCTCGCGTGCCGCCTGGGCGCTTTATCTGTTCTGTGCCTGCGCCCTTGTTTTCGTCATGCTGCTGAAGGAACGCACCGGTGCCTTCCGGCTGAAAATCCTCGTTCTGACACTCAGCGGCGCATTGCTGATGGTGGTGGCGCTCGTGGTCGCCCTGCAGATCCCGCAGGTCTCCAATCTCTTTTCAAGCCGTATCCAGCTTGTCCAGGACTATGACGGCGGTCATCTTGGCCGTTTCGACCGCCACAAGATCGGCTTCCTGATGTCGATGGAAACACCGCTCGGCATCGGCCCGATGGTATTCAGCAAGATCTTCCCCGAAGACGAGCACAATATCTGGCTGAAATCCCTGACCTCCTACGGCTGGCTTGGCTTTGTCTCCTATGTCACCCTGATTATATTGACAGTGACCATGGGCTTCCGCCTCCTGTTGCTCGACCGGCCATGGCAACCCTATCTGATGATCGCCTGGATCGTTTTGATCGGCCATGCCGCGATCGGCAATGTCATAGACACCGACCACTGGCGGCATTTCTTCCTGTTGCTCGGGATCGTCTGGGGCTGCGGCGCCCTGGAATACCGCCATCGCCGGACCGCCTCCAGCGCGCAGGCACGCCGCGTTTACCCCGCGCCAACCCGGCGTTAACATCAACCCTGTACACAAGGGGACGGACCGGCTCCATATCGTGACCGGCGGCGGACAGTCAGTATATGAATATCGATCCTTCTATCGCTGAAACCGGAAGCGGCTTGCGTATCCTCCAGGTTCTGGAACCAAGCGGCGGCGGATCGGGCCGCCACTTTCTCGACCTCTGCCTTGGCTTGAAGGAGCGCGGTCACCACGTCGAAGCGGTCTATTCGCCGCTTCGAGCGGAAGAAGCCTTTATCCGTGAACTGAAATCGCTCGGCCTGCCTGCCATCCACGCCGTCGCCATGAAGCGCTCACCCGGCCTGTCGGACATTGCCGCCTTTCGCGCGCTGCGCCAAATCATCGACGGCCCCCTGCCCTTTGACATAGTCCACGGCCACAGCTCGAAGGCCGGCGCCCTCACCCGCCTTCGCCTGCCGGGGCGCCACGCGCCACGTGTCTACACGCCGCATGCCTTTCGCACCATGGATCCGACACTGGGCAAGGCCGGACGGTTGATCTTCGGCAGCATCGAGACCATTCTCGCCAAGCTGTTCACCGATCACCTGATCTGTGTCTCCGCCGACGAATATGCCCATGCCCGGTCGCTGGGTGTGCCCGCGCGAAAACTCTCGGTCATTATCAACGGCGTCGCACCGCCGCCGCCCGACATGGCCAAGACCGTACGCGCTAGTTTCGGCATTTCCGCAGAAGCGTTCGTCTTCGGCTTCGTCGGTCGGCTCTCGCATCAGAAGGCGCCGGAACGGCTGATCGAGGCCTTCAGCAACGCAGCCTCGCGGCTTCCGGATGCACATCTGATCATGGTTGGCTCCGGTGAACGGGAAGCGGACGTCCGGGCGGCCATCGCCGAAAGCGGCCTGCAGAAACGCATCCGCCTGACATCGGCTTTTACCGGCCCGCAGGCGGTTCCGGCCTTCGACGTGCTGGTGATGGCCAGCCGCTACGAGGCGATGTCCTATGTCATGCTGGAAGCGGCGGCATCCGGAAAGCCGATCGTCTCCACCGATGTCGGCGGTGCGTCAACGGCGATCGACAAGGACAAAAGCGGCCTGATCGTGGCCAATGACGGCGACAGTATCAAACTCGCCAATGCCATGGTCGAAAGCGCCAGGCCCGAGCGGCATCTCCAGATGATCGCTGCCGCCCGCGACCGCATGTCGGATTTTTCGATGCGGCAGATGATCGACAAGACCGAGGCAGTCTACCGCGGACTTGTCTCCCGGCCATAACCCGCAGACCGCCGAGGGAGCATCTGATACCGCGGCTTTACCCCTGTGCGCACCAGCCATTCTTGCCATCGCCCGTGCGGCGGGCTAGCCCCTCGGAGACCAGCATGTCACCGATCGAGCGCCCCTGCCCGACCGTCACGCGGGCACCGGGGCCGGAGGCTGCGGCCAGTTGCACGCCGCCGGTATTCAAAATTTCCCACAGGCGCTTTTTCGCCAGCGAGCCGAGCTTGCGTTCATTGTCGCATTTGGCCTGCTTGATCCTTGGTGCCTGGATCTCGGCGATCTGGATCTTGCGCCGCCCATACCAGAATGTACCGCCGTCGACGACGCAGTTTTCCAGCGTTTCCGTGCAAAAATAAAAGGTTCCGGGCTTGCGGCCTGTGGGCTGCAGATTGGCAGTATCTACTGCGGCCTGCTCGACGGGGCGAATCGTGGGCATGGCCAGAGCGGGCCTTGCAGCCGGTTGGGTTTTCTCGACGCGCCTTTCCGGAACGGCGGCCTGTTTCTCCGCCGGACGTGTCTTGGCAATCGACGCGGTATAGAAAGGTGCCGCCATCGGCATGATTGCCGCGCGATGCTCATAGGCAATAACGGCGCTGACCGAGAGGATACCGGCAAGATACCACGGCCACATGCCACCCTGAGCTTTCTTGCGCACGGTACGCCGCTTCTGGCCTTTTCGCGCCGCTGTCTTTGCCATCACCTTGATCCCCGATTTGCAGGGGCATTATCGGTGCAAGGGATTGCCGAAAACTTTAAGCATCAGGAAAATTCACCACTGGCGCCGTATTTGTGGCAATCTCGTAGCGCGGGGAAACCTCCCCGCTTTTTCCGCCGATTTATCGCCTTTTCCAAAAACAGGGCTTGCGCGCCAACTCCCGATTATATACGGCTCTTTTCGGTTCGGAGCGTAGCGCAGCCCGGTAGCGCACTTGACTGGGGGTCAAGGGGTCGTGGGTTCGAATCCCGCCGCTCCGACCATTTTCTCCTTGATATCCCTGTCTAACCATCTGTTGCAGTTTTCTTTTCTACCGGAAGAAAACGGAAGAAACAGGCGACAAGTAACCGGGCCGGGAAACACCGAAACCCGAATTAATCCCGGCCAACTGAGCGCCTTGTTCCCGCGATGTTCGCAAACAGCGATTCGCGAATGATCCTTACCATCTTGGGAATCTCGGCCTCCTTGGGTGCATCCCCCGAGACGCCTGAATCAGTATGGAAACGGATGGCATGGTTGACGTGCCATAAGATCAGAGATCTGAAATATAGGTCTGCAGTGGTAGCGCAAGATTGTCCTGGCTTCCTTCATCGGCAGAAGAACAACTCATGATCGACCTTTTTTAAAGCCGCCCAAGACTACCGGCATACAAAAGAAAAATAGCGCGGTTGCAAATAATGACATCTCGCTTGCTTAAGCACCTGCGTAGAATGACTAAATTAGGATAAATGCACGCCAGCCTCACGTAAGGATGATCGCACACACCATCGGTTGTATTTTATTCACTTTTTGGGGTCTTCAATGAGTCTTTACGGAATGATGAGAACCGGTGGTTCCGGCATGAATGCTCAGGCAAACCGCCTGGGCACGGTCGCCGAAAACATCGCCAACGCCAACACCACCGGTTACAAACGGGCGTCGACTGAGTTCTCCTCGCTGATCCTGCCGACCAGCAATGGCTCGTACAATTCCGGCGGTGTCGAAACCAACGTGCGCTACAGCATTTCGGAACAGGGTCCGACGACCTACACCACGTCCGGCACCGACATGGCCATCAACGGCGGTGGTTTCTTTATCGTCGAGGGTGCCAATGGTTCCAACTTTCTCACCCGTGCCGGCGCCTTCACGCAGAACGGCGATGGAGATCTGGTAAATTCCGCCGGCTACACGCTGATGGGTTACGAGTACAAGGCAGGCGTCGATCCGACGGTGGTCGTCAATGGTTTCGACGGCCTGACCAAGGTCAACCTCGCCTCAGATGGGCTGGTTGCCAAGGGTTCGACCAAGGGCTCAATGGGCGCGACGCTGAACTCCGGTGACGCCGTCGGTGCGGAATCAAAGACATCGCTCAAAGTTTTTGACAGCCAGGGAAACGCACTTCTCGTGAATTTCGTTTATACGAAAACGGCGGCCAATAAATGGTCTCTGGACGTCCAGCACAACGGTGCGTCCTTAATGAACCAGCCCGCAATGCCGTCCAAGAATGCTGCCGTTTCCGGCAACCTGGATCCGGCGGCGGCCGTTGGCGATACATTCACGACCAGCTCGAACATCTACGACAATACAGGCTTGCTGCGGACTCTGGATACCGTCTACACAATGACCGCAGCGGGATGGGAATACACCGTCAGCCACGCAGGTACACCTTTGTTTTCAGATCAGTTTCACGCTAACGAGTTCGACGGAGCGGGCGATTATATCGATCCAGACCCTGAGGAAGTGCCTGAACTGACCTTAGGCACCGGAACGACCATTGGGCCGATCATGACGACTCCCACCGGATTGACGTCTAAACCCGGCCCATCAACGATCGCGCTGACTTTCGACGGTAGTCCAGCAGCGATCGGCACACCAGTAACAGTTTCATTCGATGCCAAAGGCCAGTTGATTGGCCCCCAATCGGTGACAACCGGCGCGCTTGCGCTCGGGGGCTCGGTACTTGGCTCGCTCAAAGTTGATATTACCAAAACCCAACAGCTTGGCCGTGCGTTCACTCCGGACGGCGGTACTATTGATGGTAGCGCCCCGAGCAAGGTGGCCGGCTATCAGATCGACAAGGAAGGTATCGTTTACGTCAAGTACGAAAACGGCACGCTCGACCCGCGCTACAGGGTGGCATTGGCCACCGTCCAGAGCCCGGACAATCTCATTCCGCAGTCTGGCAACGTCTATTCGCAGGGCGTGGATTCGGGCGTCATCATCACCGGTTTTGCGGGCTCCGGCGACTTCGGCAGCATTCAGTCCGGCGCGCTTGAAGGCTCCAACGTTGATATCGCCAACGAACTGACGGCGATGATCGAATCCCAGCGTAGCTACACGGCGAACTCGAAAGTCTTCCAGACAGGCGCCGATCTTCTGGACGTTCTTGTGAACCTGAAGCGATAGACCTATTGCCCCATTCACATGGCTCAACAACCTGCGACGAGCCGGGCTTTTCTTCCCCGCCCGCACGGGACGATGTCCCGTGCGGGCGAAACCAGGTCATTTCAATGTCTTGGTCAATCTTCCCAGTCATCTCAAACCGCCGCTCATTGCCGCGGTTGAGCTTGAATGCATCCATTCAATGCACTGAAACGTCAGTCTCCGGTTCTTCCAGGAAAGACTCGATGCCGTCGCGCTCGACGGTCGCCAAAAACTCCTCGAAGGCTTCCTTGTCCGTGGCAAAGGGTTCTTCCCAGACGGTCAGGCCTTCGTCCTGATCGATCACTTCCATCGTCCAGCCATCCGTGCTGCCTTCCGTACGGAAGATATCGACGAGTACGGTGATGTCGTCTTCGGTGAATTCGCCGGAAAAATCGGAATGTTCGAGCTTCTGCTTCTTCGTCATGGTCATCATGCCTGTTTCGTATGGGTGACTGTGGCGGTGAGCCGGCCTCTGGAGCGTTCGCGCGTAGCGCTGTTCTCAAGCCGCTTGGCCGCCTCCTTGATTTCGAGCGGCGCAAAAAGAGCACGGTATTCCGGCCGTGTCATCGCTGCTTCCATCGAAAATTCGGTTTTCTTCGCCTCGACCAGGCGTTCCAGGCCGGTGGTGCCAGGCTTGAACACAAGCTCTCTGGCAGCGTCGACGCCACCCTTCAGGATCACGAGGCGGCGGAACAGAACCGGCCGAAAGCCGATCCGCGCACAATGATCGTAGAGCGCCAGCATCTCACCGTGAAATTTTGCCTGAATGGTCTTGCTCATCTCGTTCTCTTCTCAATCGCACGGCAGACTCCGGAGATGCCGGCCACTCGCGCCAAGAGCCTGTTTACCCGACCGGCGCGACGATCAAAAGACCGCCATCGGCGCCAATCGCGCGGAGCCTTCAGTCCTGAACCGCAATCTCCGCTTCGACAGCCGCCGCCAGAAACGCCTTTCGCGCGTCTTCGGCCGGGCGTTTGCCTTCGACGACCTCAGCGCAGATTTCGAGCGCCCGGTCCAGAGCCGGTGCATCCTCCAGCGGCCAGTCCTCGATCATCGCCCAGGAGGCCTCGGTGGTGTTGGAGATCGTCACGTATTTGTCCGGCCCTTCCAGGGCGAGCGTCACGCTTTTCGTCCAGGACTTTTCCATTGTCTCGCCTTGCTCAGAATTCAGTCGGGGTTCCTACCATGAACGGCAGGGCGGCACGAGGGGAAAGCGCTAGCCGCGATCGGCCGTTGCAGTACCGCGATCTCAGCGCACCTGATCGAGCAGCCGCTTGCATTCGAGGAGATCGTAGAGCGCTTCCTGCAGCAGTGCCCTGTCCTCCTTCCCGACCGATGTCTTGCCGATCGAGATTTCCGGCGTTTCGTCATTGCCGCCGACGAAGGAGAAGAACCGGCGGCTGGCCGGTGCCTTGGCGCGGCCGACGATCTGGTCCTCCTCAGGATTGCCGAGCTTCGGCTGGGCCGGCTCCTCGATATTGGCGGCAGCCAGCGCCTCGACGGTTGCCAGGTCGCCGCTGGCAATCGCCGCGACGAACTTGTTGCCGTTCATCTTCAAAAGCTTCTGCACGCCCTTGATCGTATAGCCGTGATCGTAGAGCAGATGGCGGATGCCCTTGAGCAGATCGACGTCTTCCGGCCGGTAATACCGCCGGCCGCCGCCACGCTTCATCGGCTTGATCTGCAGGAAGCGCGTCTCCCAGAATCTCAGCACATGCTGTGGCAGGTCGAGATCGTCGGCCACTTCACTGATAGTGCGAAATGCATCCGGGCTCTTGTCCATGTCTTCCCCCATTCCGCATCGAACATGCGCGGCATTCGCCACGCGGCTCTGGCCGCAGGTCCATATTGCCGTGACTGCGAATAATTACACGAATCATGCGCATTTCAACGGCTTATGGACGTGTTTTCAACCACTTTAATTATGGGAAGCAGATTTAGGCGGCCGGGGATTGCGGTTTCAACTTGGCCTTGCGCTGCAGATGCGCCTTGAGCACGCGCTGCTTCAGCACGTTGGAGGCCTTGAACGTCATGACGCGGCGGGGAGAAATCGGGACTTCCTCGCCGGTTTTCGGGTTTCGCCCGATGCGCTCGTTCTTGTCTCTGACCTGAAACGTCGCGAAGGAAGAAAGCTTGACGCTTTCCCCACGCACGATGGCATTACAGATTTCGTCAATCACGGTTTCGACCAGTTCTGCCGATTCCGTTCGCGAAAGACCGACCTTGCGAAAAACCGATTCGGCCAGGTCTGCTCGTGTCACCGTTTTTCCGCTCATCTTCCCCCACCGATTTTCTTGAAATATCGATTAGCCCGGAAAGAGTATTGCCCTTGTCCATTCCGGTCAAGCGTCTGCACCATATCACATTTTTTTACCAGCGCAGCAGTACGGAACCCCAGGTGAAGCCGCCGCCCATCGCCTCAAGCAGGACGAGATCACCCTTCTTGATGCGTCCGTCGGACGCGGCAACATTGAGCGCCAGTGGGATGGAGGCTGCCGAGGTGTTGCCGTGAAGATCGACAGTGACCACCACTTTTTCAAGCGGAATGCCGAGCTTCTTGGCCGAACCGTCGATGATCCGGCGATTGGCCTGGTGCGGCACCAGCCAGTCGAGATCGTCGGCGGTCGTGCCGGTGGCCTCGAACGCTGCCTCGATCACATCGGTGATCATGCCGACCGCATGCTTGAAGACCTCGCGGCCCTCCATGCGCAGATGACCGACCGTGCCGGTGGTCGAAGGACCGCCATCGACATAGAGCTTTTCCTTGTGAGCGCCGTCTGAGCGCAACTGCGCGGTCAGCACGCCGCGATCGGCCGTGGTGCCTGAACCTTCCTGGGCTTCCAGGATCAGCGCGCCGGCGCCATCACCGAACAGCACGCAGGTCGTGCGGTCGTTCCAGTCGAGAATGCGTGAAAACGTTTCGGCCCCGATGACCAGCACCCGCTTGGCGAGACCGCCGCGGATATAGGCATCGGCAGTGGTCACGGCAAAGATGAAGCCCGAACAGACCGCCTGCAGGTCGAAGGCCGCGCCATGGTGCATGCCGAGCCGGTTCTGGATGTTGACGGCGGTGGCCGGAAAGGTGTTGTCGGGCGTCGAAGTGGCCACGATGATGAGATCGATATCGGCTGGCGTCAGGCCAGCATTGGTGAGAGCCGCGCGCGCAGCCCCCTCGCCGAGCGACGCGGTGGTTTCCCCCTCGCCTGCAATGTAACGCTGGCGAATGCCGGTGCGCTGCACGATCCATTCGTCGGACGTGTCGACCTTCTCTTCCATTTCGCGATTGGTCATCACCTGCTTCGGGAGGGATGCCCCAAAACCGCGAACCACAGAACGGATCATGCTTTTCAAACCTCGTCTGCCATGCCGGTCGCTGCACCTTCGGAAGGGCGCGAGGCATGGTATTTTTGCAAATCGTTTTCGATCTTGGCCTTCAGGCCGTTGCGGACCATGTCGTAGCCGACATCAATGGCGGCTGCGAAACCTTCCGCGTCCGTTCCTCCATGGCTCTTGATCACGACACCATTAAGGCCGAGGAAGACGCCGCCGTTCACCTTTCGCGGGTCCATCTTCTCGCGCAGCCGGTCAAAGGCGCCCTTGGCAAGGATATAGCCGATCTTGGCCAAAAGCGTGCGCGACATCGCGGCGCGCAGATATTCGGCGATCTGGCGGGCCGTACCCTCGGCAGCCTTGAGCGCAATATTGCCGGAAAAACCTTCGGTGACCACCACATCGACCGTGCCACGGCCGATATCGTCACCCTCGACGAAGCCGAAATAGTCGATGCTGTCGATGCCGGCTTCGCGCAGCAGGCGTCCGGCTTCCTTGACCTGTTCCTGGCCCTTGATTTCCTCGACGCCGACATTGAGCAGGCCGAGCGTCGGGCGCTCGACTTCGAACAAGGCGCGCGCCATGGCGCCGCCCATCAGGGCAAAATCCATCAGCTGCTGCGCATCGGCGCCGATCGTCGCGCCAACGTCGAGCACGATGCTCTCGCCTTTCAGCGTCGGCCAGATCGCCGCAATGGCGGGGCGCTGGATGCCTTGCATCATCCGCAGGCAGAACACCGACATCGCCATCAGCGCGCCGGTATTGCCAGCCGAGACCACCACATCGGCCTCACCCTTGTTGACGGCCTCGATCGCTTGCCACATGCTCGCCTTGCCGCGCCCGCGCCTGAGCGCCTGGCTGGGCTTCTCGTCCATGGCGATCGCCAGTTCGGAAGCATGGAACGTGCTGCTGGCCTTCAGCTTTGGATATTTTTCCAACAGAGGAGCACATTGGTCTTCAAGACCGTACAGCGCGAACCGGATATCGGGGTGCCGTTCAAGCGCCTTGGCGGCGCCCGGAATGACGACCTGCGGACCGAAGTCGCCGCCCATCACATCAAGAGAAATTCTGACCACGCGTGCCCTATCCTTTTTTCCTGCCACACTGCATGTTTCGTTCCGGCGCAATCAGTATGGGCGATGGAGACACACGTGTTTTCATAACATTTGAGACGTAACGGCCCCGCTTGCGAGGCAAAACGGCCCAACGGGCTGGATTTCGGCCAAAATACCGTTTTTCGCTGATGTGACAACCGAATTATGCCACGCGCCACCGTTCACTCAATCCTTTTTCCAATCCTTGAGGGCAGCGAAGGGATTGGGGCGAACATCGTCTTTTTCGCTGCTTTCGATCCGCTCACCGAAGCTTGCGCCCGCTTTTCGCGGATAGGGATCGATGGCGAGTGCTGCATGTTCGGTCACGGCCAAGCCGACATCAATGGTGTCGCCGGTAAACATGTCGGGAAGATCGGGGCCTTCCGGGTCGAGAATCATCTCACCGCTGTCATTGGCGGCAATCCGCGCCAGCCGCGAGCCCTCCGGCACGAAGATCGCTTCGACGGGTTCATCGATCTGTGATTCCACCGGCTCCAGCGTCACGACGCAAGCCTGGACGATCTTGGCCTGGACACGCCCCTTGATCTTGACGCCGTCTCTTTTCCATCGGGCAATCTGCAGCTCGGCGTCGAGCGATTGCACCTCCAGGACATTCCAGAGGTCGCGCAACGCGTTGCGTTCGGCTTGGCTCGCCTTGATGCGAACCGTCACGGCGTTGGCGGAAATATTGCCGACCTTGACCGGGTATGAAAGCGCAGGTTTTTCGTCGTGGTTCATTGTCTGGTCCTTTCAGGCAGCAATACCGCCCAAGATAGTGCTGCCGGCCATCCGCGAGACTCTGGCATCGCGTCGCGAAAGACGGGCTCAGGCCGCCGCTTGCAGCAGGTCGATCCGGCCGGTTTCTACGACATCCTCGCCTTGCAGCGCAAGCTGGGCCTCGGCAGCCAGCAGATAGTCGGCAAGGCCCAGCATCGACAGGGCCTGATCGTCCGTCTGCGGATGGAAATTACGCTTCAGCGCGGCAGCCAGCTCGTCGCGATCGCGCCGCTCCAGTGCTGCCGCATAACTTTCAAGCCGGCCATAGAACATCGACGCCAGCTTCTTCATGCGCTTGGGCACGCTGACATCACCAACGCCCAGTTCGCGGATCGAATGATCGACGTCCTCGAAGAACGCATCGATGATCTCCTGGGCGATCTCCTGGCCGGCGCGTTGCGCGCTGCGGGTGCGGCGGAAATACAGGATCAGCGATGCCGACAGCATCTCGAAACGGCCCATCACTGTGTCCGGCACATCGAGGTCGGTATAAAGGTACGGACGGCGGGCGGCCGCGGTCAACAGCGCGTATTGGCGCTTAACAATGGCCGCATTGCCGTTTTTTTTGCCGAACAGTCCGAATATCATCATAAAGCCCAAGTTTGCCTGCTTCAAAATGCGCAAGCCCGCGCATCCTGTTATTGCATGATTGCCGAAGCTGGTTTACCGAAGCAGGCACGAAATGCAATGGCGCATCTGCCAGCGTTACCTTGGGGGAGATGTCGTTGACGAAACGGTATTTCAGGTCAGACATGAAATTTCTGAATAACGTCGCTTTTACATTGGCAATTTGCGCAACCACCCTTTCCGGCTGCAAAACAGCTGAAGTGCTAAACACTAGCCAGACGATCAATCAGGGCTATGTTGTCGATCAGGAAACACTGGCTCTTGCGCCAGTCGGCTCCAGCCGCGAGCAGGTGCTTCTGTCACTGGGAACGCCCTCGACAACGGCGACCTTCGACAACGAAGTGTTCTATTACATTTCGCAGAGGCGCCAACGCCCGGTCGCCTTCATGAAGCCGAAGCTGGTCGATCAGAGCGTTCTTGCCGTCTATTTCGACAAGGATGGCGTCGTCTCGCAGCTGGCGCACTATACGCTGCAGGATGGCAAGGTCTTCGACACGATTTCCCGCACCACGCCGACCGGCGGCAAGGAAATGACCTTCCTCGGCCAGCTGCTCTCCGGCAACGGCATCGGCAAGAGCATGGCGAAGTCGGTACTGGGCAACGCCAACAACCAGTAACGGGCAGCCCAGCCAGACGCGTTTGCGAACTTCAAATGAAAAACCCGCCGGCGATGAATGCGTCGGCGGGTTTTTCTTTGTCTTTAGTTCCTTCACCCGCCCCACCGAAATGGTGCGGCAGGCGCGGCCTCAGATCATCATCCTGCGAGTACTGCCAGAAGCAGCAGTGCAACGATGTTGGTGATCTTGATCGCCGGGTTGACGGCAGGGCCTGCCGTGTCCTTGTAGGGATCGCCGACGGTATCACCGGTCACCGAGGCCTTGTGGGCTTCCGACCCCTTCATATGACGCGTGCCGTCCTTATCGACGAAACCGTCTTCAAAGCTCTTCTTGGCATTGTCCCACGCGCCGCCGCCCGAGGTCATCGAGATGGCGACGAAGATGCCGTTGACGATAACGCCGAGAAGCGAGGCGCCCAGCGCTGCAAAGGCGGACGCCTTGGAGCCGGAGATCAGCAGAACGCCGAAATAGACGACGATCGGCGCCAGCACCGGCAGCAGCGACGGCACGATCATTTCGCGGATCGCCGCCTTGGTCAGCATGTCGACCGCACGGCCATAGTCCGGCCGGTCGGTACCGGCCATAATGCCCGGCTTTTCGCGGAACTGGCGGCGGACTTCCTCCACTACGGCACTGGCCGCACGGCCGACAGCTGTCATGGCGATGCCACCAAACAGATAAGGGATGAGACCGCCGAAGATCAGGCCGGCGACAACGTAAGGGTTGGACAGATCAAACGAGATCGTCCCGACATCGGCGAAGTACGGGTACTTGTCGCCATTGGCGACAAAGTATTTGAGGTCGTTCGAGTAGGCAGCAAACAGCACCAGGGCACCGAGACCGGCAGAGCCGATCGCATAGCCCTTGGTGACTGCCTTGGTGGTGTTGCCGACCGCATCGAGCGCGTCGGTCGATTTACGGACTTCCGGGGGAAGACCGGCCATTTCAGCGATACCGCCGGCATTGTCGGTGACCGGACCGAAGGCGTCGAGCGCCACGATCATGCCGGCAATGCCGAGCATGGCGGTGACGGCGATACCAGTGCCGAACAGACCTGCCAGCTGGTAGGTCGAGATGATGCCGCCGACGATGACGAGCGCGGGCAGCGCTGTGGATTCCAGCGACACGGCAAGCCCCTGGATGACGTTGGTGCCGTGGCCGCTGACGGAGGCCTGGGCGATGGAATTGACCGGCCGCTTGTTGGTGCCGGTGTAATATTCGGTAATCACCACGATCAGCGCGGTGACCACAAGACCAAGAATACCGCAGATGAAAAGGTTGGTGCCGGTGATGTCCTTACCCTCGACGGTGCCGATCGAGCCCCAGCCGATGGTCAGCGAAGTCGCAACCGCGAGGCCGATGATCGACAACAGGCCGGTGACGATCAGCCCCTTGTAGAGCGCGCCCATGATCGACCCGTTCGAGCCGAGCTTGACGAAGAAGGCACCGATGATCGAGGTGATGATGCAGGCGCCGCAGATGGCCAGCGGATAGCTCATGACCAGACTAAGATTGGCACCGCCGGCAAAGAAGATCGCGGCCAGAACCATGGTGGCAACGATAGAGACAGCATAGGTTTCGAACAGGTCGGCCGCCATGCCGGCGCAGTCGCCAACGTTGTCGCCGACATTGTCGGCGATAGTGGCCGGGTTGCGTGGATCGTCTTCCGGAATACCGGCTTCCACCTTGCCGACGAGATCGCCGCCGACGTCTGCACCCTTGGTGAAGATGCCGCCGCCGAGACGGGCGAAGATCGAGATCAGCGACGCGCCGAAGCCGAGCGACACCAGGGCGTCGATCACGTCACGCGAGCCTACGGCAAGGCCAAGACCGGCCGTCAGGATGAGGTAGTAGATGGTGACGCCGAGCAATGCCAGACCTGCAACCAGCATGCCGGTGATCGCACCGGACTTGAAGGCGATATCGAGACCTGCCGCAAGACTGACGGAGGATGCCTGCGCCGTGCGGACGTTGGCGCGGACCGAAACATGCATGCCGATGAAACCGGCCGCACCCGACAGAACCGCGCCGATCAGGAAGCCGATGGCCGCTGTCACGGAGAGAAGAACCCAGGCACCGACAAAGACGACGGCACCGACGATGGCAATGGTCATATATTGACGTGTGAGATAGGCCTGCGCCCCCTCGCGTATGAAGCCTGCAATCTCTTGCATGCGGGCATTGCCCTGATCGGCAGACAGCACCGATCGCGTCGCCCAGATGGCATAAACCACCGAAAGCAACCCGCATGCGATAACGCCCAGTAGGATGGTCATTTCGCGATTTCCTCCGTTTAGCCTACGGGCTCACTCCGTTCCGCAGGCCCCCAAAAAGCGCTGCGGACCAAGCCTCCTCTTCAAGCATGGGCCGCATACGTGGCTGCAGAGTGCTGTGGCGAATCGGGATCGTCAAGCCGCGAAAACCGGAAAAACCCACGTTTTTCGGTATGTTGGCGGCGGCTTACAAGTCGGGAATACTTCTTTGGGAGAAAAATCTCAGGCCGCACGCCGCCTTTCGGCGACAAATAGCGAAATGAGCAGCAAAAGGCAGAATGCCGCCACCGGCCAGACGGCAGCGCTCAGCATGTCCCAGCCATAGGCCGTCAGCACCTTGCCAGAACCGAAGGAGGCAAGTGCCACGGCGCTGAACAAGATGATGTCGTGAAAACCCTGTACCTTGTCGGCTTCCTGCGGCCGGTAGCTTGACGCAACGATCGCGGTTGAACCGATGAAACCGAAATTCCAGCCGGCCCCGAGCAGGATCAGTGCACCCCAGAAATTCCACAGCGCAATGCCCGCATGAGCTACCAGTGCACAGGCCATCAGGATGACCAAGCCGCAGGCGACCACTCTTTCTGCCCCATAGCGGCTGACCAGCATGCCGGTGAAGAAACTCGGCGCAAACATCGCCAGCACATGCCACTGGATGCCGAGTGTCGCCAGATCCTGCGAGAAACCGCAGCCGACGACCATGGCGATCGGCGCGCCGGTCATCATGAAGGTCATCAGCGCATAGGTGGAGATGCCGCAAATCATCCCGGTGATGAAGCGCTGGGTCAGCACGATCTCGCGCAGCGGACGGATGGGGCCCATGGATGCAGAGCCCGTGACTGGGCGCAGATCCGGCAGCCGCAGGAACGCCAGGATGGCGATTGCCGCAAGGCAGGTGGGAACAAGCGCAATGAAGGCACCGGCAAAGAACACCGGCGCCAGCGCATCCTTGGTCAGGATGACCAGTTGCGGCCCGAGCACGGCGGACACCATGCCGCCGGCAAGAATCCACGAAATCGCCCGCGGCTTGTAGAATCGGGGAGACGCATCGGCGGCGGCAAAGCGCAGTTTCTGGGCAAAACCGCCGGAAATGCCGGAGATGCACAAGCCGAGCGCAAACAGCCAGAAGTCACTTTGAAACAACGCATAGGCAGCCAGAACGCCGCCGCAGGCACCGAGAAGAGCGCCGACCATGAAGGCTGCCTTGCGGCCAAGCAATCGGGACATGGCGGCGACGAAGACCGCGCCGAGTGCTACGCCGACATTGAAACCGGTCAACGGCGCAGTCGCCAGCGACTTGTCGTCGCCGAGCAGCTGATAACCGGCGACGCCGCCAACGGAAAAGACGATCGGGCCGATGGTGCCGAGAATGGCCTGTGCTGCCGTCAGAAGATAGACATTGCGCCGGGCACCGTGCAGTTCATGATCCATGCCCTGCACCGTGCCTGCCTGCGCTGTCATTGCATGACCTTACTTCTTGACGTCGGTTCTGATCGTGCGGGCGATCCGGTCGAGCACGGCATTGACGAGCTTCGGCTCGTCCTGTTCGAAGAAGGCCTTGGCGATCTCGACATATTCGGTGACGATCACGGCGACCGGGACGTCCTTGCGTTCGCGCAGCTCGAACGTGCCGGCGCGCAGGATGGCGCGAACGGTGGAATCGAGACGCGACAATGCCCAGTCGTCCTGCAAGGCCGTGCCGATCAGCGGATCGAGCAGGCGCTGGTCGCGCACGACGCCGGCAACGATCGAGCGAAACCAGGAAGCATCCGCCTTCAGATAGGTGTCGCCATCGATTTCCTGGCCAAGCCGGTGCGTTTCGTATTCGGCGACGATCTCCAGCACGCCGGTGCCGCCGACATCCATCTGGTACAGCGCCTGAACGGCAGCCAGGCGGGCAGCGCCGCGCTGGTTTGCCTGCTTGATCGGCTGGTCGGCCGGCGGGTTGGTAGGAGTGTCGCTCACTGTTCGCCGCCCAGCTTGATCTTCAAGTCGATCATGGTCAGTGCCGCGCGGGCAGCAAAGCCGCCCTTGTCGCCTTCGCTCTTCTTTGCGCGGGCCCAGGCCTGCGCGTCGTTTTCGACGGTCAGGATGCCATTGCCGATGGCAAGGCTTTCGCTGACGGCAAGATCCATCAGGGCGCGGGAGGATTCGTTCGAGACGATGTCGAAATGATAGGTCTCGCCACGGATGACCATGCCGAGCGCGACGAAACCGTCATACTCGGTTGCGCCATTGTCGATGCCGTCGAGCGCCATCGCAATTGCCGCCGGGATTTCCAGCGCGCCGGGAACGGTCACGACGTCATAGGTTGCACCGGCATCCTTGAGCGCCGATGTGGCGCCATCAAGCAAGGCGTCGGCCATGTCGTCATAGAAACGCGCTTCCACAATCAGAATATGTGGTTTCTCAGTATCGGACATTTGTCACCTGTCTGAAATTGGGGGCCGGACATCTCCAGCGCAGGCGGCGGTCAAACCACGCTGGAGCCCGATTGGCAAGCATTTTTCGTTGCGGGCATGGATTTGGCGAGGCGTTTGACCATCGCTTCATGCAGATCACCTGAAATTGCCGCCATCTTTTCAATCCGATGGCGTCTCTGTACAAGTTTCGACCAAGAGGAGAAAAACATGACAAAGATGCAGAGACCCGTCATCAATCCGGCTGAACTTGACCTTGAGCATTGGCAGGAAGGCACGTTCTTTGAATCCCGCGACGCGCCCTTCGGCACCCAACTCGGCC
The DNA here is from genome assembly GCF_049897905.1 of Pararhizobium sp. PWRC1-1. Classification (NCBI taxonomy): domain Bacteria; kingdom Pseudomonadati; phylum Pseudomonadota; class Alphaproteobacteria; order Hyphomicrobiales; family Rhizobiaceae; genus Pararhizobium; species Pararhizobium sp. PWRC1-1. Next base: position 145,358 of record NZ_JAFCXE010000002.1, read on the forward strand.
TCAAGGATCTCGGCATAGGCTACGGTGAAGTCCCTCCGGGCAAATCCGGCTGCCCGTTCCACAATCACCATATCGAGGAAGAGCTGTTCGTCATTCTGAGTGGCGAAGGCGATTACCGGTTCGGACCGGATCGCTATCCCGTCAAGCCCGGCGATGTGCTGGGAGCACCGGCGGGCGGACCTGAAACCGCCCATCACCTGATCAATACCGGCACCGTCCCCCTCACCTACCTGTCGATTTCGGCCAATGCGAAGGCGGAAATCGTCGAATATCCGGATTCAGGCAAGTTTCTGGCCAAGTCGCGCGCAACACCCGGCGGAAAACCCGTCTTCCGTTTCGTCGGACGCAAGGAAAGCGAAACCGATTATTGGGACGGTGAACCGGGAATCTGATCGAATACCGGAATCATTATTTCAAACGGACCAAAGAAACCTCATGCACAGCGTCCCCACCATCGAAACTGAACGCCTGATCCTGCGCCCCTATCGTCGCGACGACTTTACCCCCTACGCTGCGCTCTTTGCCGATCCCGAAGTCACCCGCTTCGTCGGCGGCATACCGTTTTCGCGAGAACAGGCCTGGACACGCTTCCTGCGCCAGGTCGGCATGTGGCACTATTTCGGTTTCGGCTTTCTGGTTTTGCAGGACCGCGAGACCGGCCAGTTTATCGGCGAAGCCGGCTTTCACGATCTGCACCGTGGTATCAGCCCTTCGGTCGAAGGCACGATGGAGACCGGATGGGCACTATCGCCACGCTCCCACGGCCAGGGCCTCGCAACCGAGGCAGTCAGCGCCGCAATGAAATGGGGCGACCAGCACTTTCCGTCGATGAAAAAGACCTGCATCATCGATATCGGCAACCTTGCATCGCTAAGAGTGGCCTCGAAACTGCAATTCAAGGAAACCGGCCGAACGACCTATCATGGGGCGAATGTGATTTTGCTGGAGCGGTGAGGTTTCGCGCAACGGCGTCACTGCGGCAAACCGGCGACCAATGTGCAGCTACCCGCCCTTGCGTGCAGGCGCGAGACGGGTCGGAGAATGCATCGATCCGCTCCCGGACATCCGGGGCGGGGATCAGATCGAGGCAGAGATTGTTCGGGCCAGCCTACTCGGCCTTCGGTGCCGGAAACTCGGCCAGTCGCGCGGCATAGCGGGCCATCGTGTCGACTTCGAAATTGACGAAATCGCCGGCCTTGCGCTCGCCCCAGGTTGTCACCTCCAGCGAATGACGGATCAGCAGCACGTCGAAATCCGTGCCGTTGACAGCATTGACGGTCAGAGATGTGCCGTCCAGCGCGATGGAGCCTTTCGGTGCCACGAATTTTGCCAGATGTGCTGGCGCGCGCAGGCGAAAACGGGTCGCCTCGCCTTCCGCCTCGACGGAGATGATTTCAGCCTTGTCATCGACATGCCCGGACACCAGATGGCCGCCCAGTTCGTCGCCGATCTTCAGCGAGCGTTCCAGATTGATCTTCTGGCTCACCGTCCAGGACGAAATCGTCGTCAGCCGCAACGCCTCTTCCCAGGCCTCCACCTCGAACCAGCGGCCATTCGCGCCTTCTTCCGGCAGCGTCGTCACCGTCAGGCAGACGCCGGAACAGGCAATCGAGGCGCCGATATCGATACCCTTTGGATCATACGCGGTGGCAATGCGCAGCTTGATGCCCTCATCGAGGCTGGTAATCGTTTCGACGGTGCCGATATCGGTGATAATGCCGGTGAACATCAGAGGGTTCTTTCGTATTCGTAGGTGTCGAGAAGGTCGTCGCCAAATGTATCTGTCCGCCGATGGACGAAGCCCACCGGCACGAGCTTCCGGTCAAGTGGGGATGGCACCCCCTGCTCGCCAAGAGTGAGCGGCGCTGTAAACAGAAGAATCCGGTCAACCAGTCCGTCATTGAGGAATTGCTGCGCCGTACGCGCGCCCCCTTCAACCAGAAGCGAGGACACGCCCCGCGTTGCCAGAGCCGCGAGCAGGTCGGCCGGAACCTGCGGATCGCAGACCACGACCTCGACACCGGCTGCCTCCAATGCCTGCTGACGCTCGAGAAAGGCGACCGAACCGTCGCTCTCGCCGGTGACTATCAGGACCGGGACGGTGCGCGCCGTCTTTGCCAGCTTCGAGGTGATAGGCAGGTTGAGATCGCCGTCGATGACGATGCGCAATGGCGAACGGTGCTCCAGCCCGGGGATACGGGTGGTCAATTCCGGGTCGTCGGCGATCGCCGTGCCGATCCCGACAAGGATGGCATCGGTCTCGGATCGCAGCCGATGCACGATGTCCCGCGCCGGGGCGCCGGTGATGCTTACCTGCCCCTGCCCCCTGATGCCGATCATGCCATCGGCGGAAACGGCAAGCTTCAGAGTCACATACGGCCGGTTGTTGCGCTTGCGCATGAGGTAACCCTCAAGCTCGCGCTCGCCCTCTTCCTCCAGCACCCCGGTGACGACCTCGATGCCGGCATCGCGCAGCATTTCCAACCCATGCCCCGAGACGCGCTCATCCGGGTCGGTCACGGCAACCACCACGCGGGCAATACCGGCCGCAATCAGCGCGTCGGCGCAGGGCGGCGTCTTGCCGTGGTGGGAGCAGGGTTCGAGCGTCACATAGGCCGTGGCACCGCGTGCGGCCGTTCCGGCAGCTGCCAGAGCCTGCGTCTCCGCATGCGGCCTGCCGCCAGTGGCCGTGACGGCGCTACCGACGATCTTGGGGCCATCGCCATCATTGCGGACAATGACGCAGCCGACGGACGGGTTGGAACCTGTGGCTCCGCGGTGCTGGTGTGCGAGGCGCAGTGCCTCCACCATGAAACGCTCGTCGTCAGCCATTTCCGCCATATCGATGCCATCCCTCACCCTGCAGACGTCAACCGCCGCCCTTTCGGGCGGCGCAAGTATTGGCATCCATCAGACGCCGGGATCACGCGCGATCTTGGCGCTGATCTCGGCGATCACCTTCTCGAAATCATCCGCATGGGAGAAATCGCGATACACCGAGGCGTAGCGGACGAAGGCAACGTCATCGAGGCCTTTCAAAGCCTCGAGCACCTGCAGGCCGATTTCCTCCGACGGAATTTCCGTTTCGCCGGAGCTTTCCAGCCGCCGGACGATACCTGACACCGCCCGCTCGATCCGGTCGCGGTCGATCGGGCGCTTGCGCAGCGCGATCTCGAACGACCGCAGCAGCTTGTCGCGGTCGAACGGCGCCTTGCGGCCGGTCTTCTTCAGGATCATCAGCTCCCTGAGCTGCACCCGTTCGAAGGTCGTGAAGCGGCCGCCGCAATCCGGGCAGATGCGCCGGCGGCGGATGGCGGCGCCGTCCTCCGCAGGACGGCTGTCCTTCACCTGGCTGTCTTCCGATCCGCAATAGGGGCAGCGCATCAAGGCTCCTTCAGTAGAGGTCTGGGATCAGAGGTAGGGATACATCGGGAAACGATCGGTCAGCTTGACCACCTTTTCACGCACGCCAGCCTCGACAACAGCATTGCCTTCGTCGGAATTGGCGACCTTGAGGCCATCGAGAACCTCGACGATCAGGTTGCCGATTTCGCGGAAGTCGGCTTCCTTGAAGCCGCGTGTCGTACCGGCAGGCGTACCAAGACGAACACCGGAGGTGACGAACGGCTTTTCCGGGTCGAACGGGATGCCGTTCTTGTTGCAGGTGACATAGGCGCGGCCAAGGGCAGCTTCTGCCCGCTTGCCGGTGGCGTTCTTCTTGCGAAGATCGACCAGCATCAGATGGTTGTCGGTACCGCCCGAGACGATGTCGAGACCGCCGGCAACCAGCGTTTCCGACAGCGCCTTGGCATTCTTGACGATCTGGGCGGCGTAATCCTGGAATTCCGGCTGTAGCGCTTCGCCGAGAGCCACGGCCTTGGCGGCGATGACGTGCATCAGGGGGCCGCCTTGCAGGCCCGGGAAGACGGCCGAGTTGAACTTCTTTGCCAGCGCCTCGTCATTGGTGAGGATCATGCCGCCACGCGGGCCACGCAGCGACTTGTGCGTGGTGGTGGTTGCAACGTGGCAATGCGGGAATGGCGACGGATGCTGATTGCCGGCAACGAGACCCGCAATGTGGGCCATGTCGACCATCAGATAGGCGCCGACTTCATCGGCGATCTCACGGAAACGCTTCCAGTCCCATATGCGGGAATAGGCAGTGCCACCGGCGATAATCAGCTTGGGCTTGTGCGTGCGAGCCGATTCGGCCACGGCATCCATATCCAGCAGGTTGTCGCCTTCGCGCACGCCGTAGGAGACGACGTTGAACCACTTGCCGGACATGTTGACCGGCGAACCATGCGTGAGGTGACCGCCCGAGTTGAGGTCGAGGCCCATGAATGTGTCGCCCGGCTGCAGCAGTGCCAGGAACACGGCCTGGTTCATCTGCGAACCTGAATTCGGCTGGACGTTGGCGAACCCGACGCCGAACAGCTTCTTGGCGCGCTCGATGGCGAGTTCCTCGGCGATATCGACGAACTGGCAGCCGCCGTAATAGCGCTTGCCCGGGTAGCCTTCGGCATACTTGTTGGTCATGATCGAGCCCTGGGCTTCGAGCACGGCGCGCGAGACGATGTTCTCAGACGCAATCAGCTCGATCTCATGGCGCTGGCGGCCCAGCTCCTTCTCGATCGCACCGAAAATATCCGGATCGGTGTCGGCAAGCGAACGGCTGAAGAAAACATCGGGGTTGACGACGGAATCGCTCATTCTCAAAGCTCCTTAAGAGGCGGTGGCACGGTGTTTACCGTCCTCGCATGGCAAGGGCAATACGGGCTGTGCGATTTGCGCCATTTCCCCCATCCGCAGCGCCGGGATGCGACAGGGGCCGGCAACGCAAAAGGCCGCGCCCTTTCAAAGGGACGCGGCCTTCGCTCGATGAATGCAGGGCCGCTTATTGCGGCAGGTTGTCGCGCTCGACGGCGCCGGCGGCCTGCTCGATGCCGGTCGTGGTCTGCAGCGCCAATTCCTGCTCACCATCCATCTCGTAGATGTCGTCGCGGAACTGCACGATACCGTCGGTTGCCGCCCAGGCGGTAATGTACTTGAAATAGACCGGGACTTCGACTGCCAGCTTGATCGGCGAGTTCTGGCCGGCACGGATGGTCGCCTCAATCTGCTGACGCGACCAGCCGGGCGTATCGCGCAGAAGCCAGGTCGTCAGGTCGCGCACGTTCTGGACGCGCACGCAGCCGGAGCTTTCGAAGCGGGCGAGCTTGTTGAACAGGCCCTGCTGCGGCGTGTCGTGCATGTATTCGTTGTTCGGGTTGTGGAAGTTGATCTTCGTCGAGGCCATGGCGTTGGTCTTGCCTGGATCCTGGCGGAACGTCAGGTTCGGCGCCTTCTCTGCATTCCAGTCGATCGTCTCCGGCGAGACTTCGTTGCCCTTGCCGTCGATGAGGCGGATCGAATTCTTCTTCAGATATTCCGGATCCTTGCGCATCAAGGGAACGATGTCCTTCTCGACAATCGAGCGCGGAGATGTCCAGTAAGGGTTGATGACGACCTCGTAGATCTTCGAGTTGATGATATGTGTCTGGCGGCTGATACGGCCGACAACGGCCGTGTGGCGTGTCGCAACTCGGCCATTTTCGACGGCTTCGATATAGGCCGCCGGAATGTTGACCAGCACATAGCGCTCGCCGAGATCGCCCGACATCGACTGCAGGCGGACGATGTTGGTATTCAGCTGACCAAGGCGGACATCGGCCGCGATGTTCATCGCCTTGATCGAATATTCGCCGAGCACCCCATCGGCGGGCAGGCCATGACGGGCCTGAAAGCGCTTGACCGCGCCATCGACATAGCTGTCGAAGGAGTTGGAAATACCGGCGGATTGCGGCAGGTCACCCGAAATAATCAGGCGCTGGCGCAGGGACTGTACGGACGGATCGGCAACGCCCATTTCCAGGCGAACCGACGAATTGACCTGCGGCCAGCCGCCGGCCGAAACGATCTGCTGATACTGGCCAACGGCGTTCTGGGTATTGGCAAGTGTATCCATGCCGAAGATCGGCGTGTTGGACACGACGGCCGTGGCGCTGCGCGAAGCCTTGGCATCGAACTGGTCGTCCCAGGCGCCGCGGCGCGGTGCATTGATGATATCGTCAAGAGCGTCCTGCGCAAAAGCGCCACCGGCGAATGTTGCAGCGCCAAAAGCCGCCGCCGAGGCAAGGAAGCCACGACGCGAAAGTGCATCAATTCCGGGTTTCTTCGACATGTTTCCTACCATCCAATGCTGCTACGCAAAACGCAGAGCTATCACGAACACAGTTAACGTAAACTATACTTGCAGCTCCCTGCCCGCAGTTCACATTTGTGAGATTACGAACGCAACTCGCGGCCAGTCGCCCATTGGCAACAGAAGCAACGCAAACCCGCATTCTCGTGCATCGTCGCTGTCACAGTAATATGGCCAATTCGTGTCACCTGCCCGCGACCTTGGACTTCACAGCATGCGCTACGGACCCCGGTGCAGCATTCCGGAGACACTGCCTCTGTGCTCGCTCTCGCATCAGGAGGCGGCGAAGAGACCGCACTGGGGAGTTCATTTCTATCAAACAGGGAAATTTGCGCGTGGGAGCGCGGCAGGATTGATCGGATGCCGGAAGGTCATTGATCTCCGGCGCCCCGACGAGCATGGCTTCAGTCGGGTAACGCATCAATCGGGCCAGAAAACGGTGGCGCTGTGCGCCCTAATGTCCGCTTCTCATCCTGCGGCAGTTAAGCCGCAGGAGAGGAGAAACAGCAGTCAGTTTGTAGCGCTGATCAGAGCTTGTAGAGCATCGTGTCGTTCCAGAAGCGGTCGAGGCGCTGCAGGAGCTTGTTCATCTGGCCGAACTCGTCGGTGCCGATGCCGCCAACCTTCTGGATCGAGCCGATATGGCGCTCATAGAGCTTGGCGACCGTTTCGGCGATCTCCTGGCCCTCGTCCGTCAAGCTGATGCGAACCGAGCGACGGTCGATGCGCGAGCGCTGGTGATTGATGAAGCCGAGATCAACCAGCTTTTTAACATTGTAGGATACGTTGGAGCCGAGATAGTAACCGCGCGAGCGCAGTTCGCCGGCCGTGAGTTCCGAATTGCCGATGTTGAAGAGGAGAAGTGCCTGGACGGCGTTGACATCGGAGCGGCCCGACCGGTCGAATTCATCCTTGACGACGTCGAGCAGACGACGGTGAAGACGCTCAACCAGGTGGAGGGATTCCATGTAGAGCGAACGGATCGCATCTTCGTGGGGATCTTTGACGGCAACGGCCTGCGGTTTCATTTTGGTGTTCATGATGACTGCCTCACTGTTTTGTTTGGCGGTGTGTTTCTCTTCCCGCCTTGAGGTAGACACTATCGAATACGTATAAAATTCTACTTAAACACCAGCCTTAACAGCGCCTTACTATCCACAGCCCTTGTGTCAGGGTAAATCAATTCTTGCAGCACGGGCTTGGCGTGCCCGCTGATAGAAGATGGCAGCCCGGAAAACCACGAAGGTGACGGCCACTGCAGCGTGCAGAATGACCAGCAGCGGCTTCTCCCCGAAAATCTGCGGATAGACCGCAAACATGACGATTTCCGCCCCGGCTGCCACCACCCAGATCACCGGCCCCCAGGAGACCAGCAGCCACAATCCAAGCGCCGCAACGGGATAGACGACAGCAAGTGCCGTCGCTGCCACCCGCCACTGCACCGGTAGCAGATCGAACCGCCCGCCGCCTCCGAACGAGAAGCCGATCAGCATCGCCCAATAGTTCAGACCGAACCAGAAACACGACACGGCCACCAGCCGCAGGAACAATCCGAACAGCGTTTCGGTGAGCGACAGTTTGGGGATTTTGACAGAATCAAGGGCCATGGCGGGCAAGATATGTCGCGGACGAACGCTTTGCCAGACGGATATTTTCCGCGCCCGGGATCACCACGAACGCTCCGCCGTGATCCGAAGCAGCTATTTCTTGAGCCGGACCATAGCGAACACAGGCATCGGAGCGCCGATGGCGCGCTGCCCGGTCACCGGCGGAAGATCTTGTACAGGCCGGCAACGATACCAATCCCGAGAAGCGACCAAGCTGACCAGAAAGTACCGTGCCATGTCAAAACATTGATTCCGGCAATACCCAGGCCAAGGATCCCAAGGACGGCAAGGAGCCGGTCGTACCGGCTTTGAATTGCTGCCCAGATCAGGGCCGACAGGACCGCCAGCCCCAAAACCGCCCAGCCCGACCAGAAATCGCCATCCCACGACAGGACATTGATGGCGACCAGCACGCCAGCCGCCAGCGCGGCCAGCCAAAACATCGAGCGGATGATCGCCGGCCATGCCTGCAGGGGCAACGCAGAGCTGGCCTTCGCCTGCGGGCCGGCATCCACGTCCGGCTTTGCCTTGATGCCTGGCCTTGGATCGGCCGGTGGCGATGCCTGGGTGGTGCCCTCGCCAATACGCACGGCGTAGCTCGGCACCGCGTCGGCCATATTCTTGATCGTCAGCGGCCCAAGGAAATCGAAACCGACCGCCACCTTGTTGCGAACCTGATCATAGACCGTATTTGAGATCACGATCCCGCCAGCCGTGGCCGATGCCTGCAGGCGCGCGGCAATATTGACACCGTCACCATAGATGTCGTCGCCATCGACGATCACATCGCCGAGATTGATGCCGATGCGAAACAGCATGCGTCCATCCAATGGCCGCGTAGCGTTCTGGCCTGCCAGCTCGTTTTGAACGTCCATCGCTGCGCGTACGCATTCGACGACGCTCGGAAATTCGGCAATCACCCCGTCGCCCCAGGTATTGATCACCCGCCCGCCATGCGCCTCGATCAGCCGGGACATCGCATCGCGGTAATGCTTCAGCATCGCCAGCGTGCCTTCCTCGTCCACGCCCATCAGACGTGTGTAATCCTGCACATCAGCACAGAAGATCGTCGTCAGCTTGCGTTGTGTGCCGCGCAATGTGTCGCTCATGATTCCCCGTCTCCTCACAACCAGGCTAGCCCGGTTGCCTAGGGAAGGATATGGGGATTGCAACTTGCAGGAAAAGGCCCATGGGCAGATTGCCGCAAATTATATCCGAAGCATGAGGATGCCCTGTATTTTCTGGGTGTTCCACGCCGTTCGGCCGCGTCTGACCGCGCCGGCGCCCTTCAGCGAGCCGCCTTTCGCCACTTTAACGCCGGAAAAAAGATTGTGGGATTAACAAAGTTAATTGTGAGCAGAAGCTGTTTGAGAAACAGTTCGAATGCCTAGTCGGTTGGCAGTCTGACCGGGCACGCCGGAACTTGAACATTTGGCCTCTCCTCTCCGGGAGAGGCCCTTTCAGGATCGATCGCCAGACGTTTCGGCGGATCATGAGGTTATCGCTTGCCGACACCGCAGGGGTTCTGCACGCGACGTAGAAAGGGGCTCCACAAACAGGGAGCCCCTTTTCGAACATCAGCGTCATCTCACATAACCCGCGCTACTTCGTGTAGACGATCTTGCCGCCATTGGCCGCGGTCTGGATGCCGATCACATTGTCCAGCTGGACGTTTTTCGCTTCAAGCGTCGCCATCAGGGCCGGGTCGTTCTGGATTTCGGTCTGGGCCTTGGTGATCGATTCCGGTGACGGGTTGCGATAGCTCGCTGGGATAGACGACGTGTCCGTATTGGCATTGCTCTCGGAGCCGACATTGACGATCGTGATCATGTCATCAGCCATCATCGGCGTCGTCGAGCTCGTGGTCTGTGCATAGGCATAGCCGCTGAGCGTTGTCGCAGACAGGGCAGCAGCAAGGGCAAGTTTGACAACAGTTTTCATTGTCTTCTCCTCTGGTTCGGAGGCCTCTCACCGCTCATCGGTGATTTGTATCAGACACTCCATAAGACGAGACCAAACCCGAATACGGGGGAAATGGTTCCTTCGTCATCACGGTTTCGTGAAATGAATCCGCAGGTACCGGGACCCGATTTCAGCTTATCGAACGGCGGTAAAGCCGTTGGGCGGGACACGGCAGGGGCTTCCACCTCCCCCTTGAGGGGGAGGTCGCGACACAGTCGCGGGTGGGGGCGATACAGCGAACCCCACGGTCTATTGCATGCCGCAGATCACCCCACCCCCCGCACTGCGTGCCGACCCTCCCCCTCAAGGGGGGCGGGTAAAGGGATGATGAAACGCCGCACCTCAATCATTTTCCTTTGACCATTGCCCGTGATAAACCGCGACCAGATGAGATGAAGCTGACGAAAGACGAACGCCATGACCGACAAGACCAATGCCGTTGACCTCATCACCGGCCATCGCCGCATGCGCCGCAACCGCAAGGCCGACTGGACCCGCCGGCTGGTGCAGGAAAACCGGCTGACGGTCGATGATCTGATCTGGCCGATCTTTGTCGTTCCCGGCACAAACATCGTCGAGCCGATCGACGCCATGCCCGGTGTCAACCGGATGAGCATCGACAAGGCCGTGGAGGCGGCAAGGCTCGCCGCCGATCTCGGCATCCCTGCGCTTGCGACCTTCCCGAATGTCGATATTTCGCTGCGCGACGACACCGGTTCCAACAGCCTTGCGGCCAACAATCTGATCAACGAGACGACGCGGGCCATCAGGAAGGCCGTGCCGAATATCGGCGTCATCACCGACGTGGCGCTCGATCCCTTCACCAGCCATGGCCATGACGGCATCCTGCGCGACGGCGAGATCGTCAACGACGAGACGGTGGCGCAAATCGCCAGGGCTGCGGTCCTGCAGGCCGATGCCGGCGCCGATATCATCGCCCCGTCCGACATGATGGACGGCCGGGTCGGCGCCATCCGCCGGGCGCTGGACGCGGCCGGTCACCAGAATGTCGGCATCATGGCCTATGCCACCAAGTTCGCCTCGGCCTTCTATGGCCCCTATCGTGAAGCCATCGGCACCAGCGGCCTGCTCAAGGGCGACAAGAAAACCTATTATATCGATCCGGCCAACGGCACCGAGGCGATGCGCGACGCCGCCCTCGACGTCGAGGAAGGCGCCGACATGCTGATGGTCAAGCCCGGCCTGCCCTATCTCGATATCTGCTGGCGGATGAAGGAAAGCTTTGGCCTGCCGGTGTTTGCCTATCAGGTCTCCGGCGAATATTCGCAGATCAAGGCCGCCGCCGCCAATGGCTGGATCGACGGCGAACGCGTCATGCTGGAAACCCTGCTTGCCTTCAAGCGCGCCGGTTGCGACGGCATCCTCAGCTATTTCGCTGTCGACGTGGCACGGATTCTAGCCAAACGATAAACCGGTCCGCCCGCTCCGCTTCAGCGCACAGGCCCGGCGCCCTTCCTGTAAGGTTGGGCGGGCCTGCTGGCTTCGGTTGGGTGAAAAACTCTGACCCGGTTGCGGCCGGCGGCCTTTGCCCGGTAAAGGGCAGCATCCGCATGGGCAACCATATCGCTCCATGGCTGATCGGCGCCACCCGCAACGCCGAAGCTCGCCGTCACCTTCAAGAGTCCTCCATCCGGCGTTGCCATTGCGTAGTTGGCTATGGCGCTCTTCAGCTTTCGCGCCGCGTTGGCGGCTTCTGCCAAGGAGCCGCTTTCGAGTAGAACTGCAAATTCCTCACCACCGAAACGGGCTAGAGGGACTGCCGTACCGATGGAACGCCGCATCAGATCGGCAGTCGCCCGCAGCACGGTGTCCCCGAAGGGATGGCCATAGCGGTCGTTGATCGATTTGAAATGATCGATATCCAGGAGGATCAGGAAACGAACTCCATCCGCCATCAAGGTCTCGCCACGGCTCTCAAGTGCGCGCCGGTTCAGAAGATCCGTGAGCCCATCTGTCGTGGCCAGCGCTTCGAGTTTGCGGGTCAACAACGCCCGTTCATTAAGCCGTTCTGCAAGAATGCCGATAGCGCCGTAGAGCCGCTGGATCTCCCTCACCTCATCTGGCGCCGAAACGAGAACCGCCGGGCGCTCATCTGCAAGCGCGATCACCGCCTGCGCGCCCTTGAGCAGGGGGCGCAGGATATAAAACTGAACGGAGGCAACGAGGCCCACCACGAGCAGCAGAAGTACGGCTGTGGTCAGCCCGTTGCGATAAAGAGCCGATAATGCGTCATGCTCCTTCGTCTCGAATTGACCGGCGATCTCCTTGAAATAGATGTCTCGCATTTCACCCAGCGGCCGCATCATCGCGACGTAACGCTCGGTGAAACTCACGCCATCGAGGGAAAACTGGCCGGTCCTGCCGCCGAGCGCCATCTGTTCGTCGATCAGCGCAAGCCCCCGCCCCATGAATGTTTCATCCGCCTCGGCGCGCATCGTCCGGATCGCCACGGTCTCGGGCAATGCCAACGCATTCGGGCCTAGCAGGTCCCATATTTCGAGCAGTCTGCCGCGCGCAGCATTGCTGGCCGCGATATCCTGCGGCGGCATTGCAGTGCTCGCCGCCATCGGCGCAATCAGATAGGAACCAAGCCGCCCGGCATATTCGCGCATATCGCTTAACGCGATCCCCTGCACGATGATGGCGCCAAGCTCCCGGTCCAGCTTCAGGATTTCACCACTATGCCATTCGATGATCGGCCGATAGTCATCGCGGGCTAGGAACATGGCATCGATTGCCGCACGGATTTCCGCGTAACTGCGCTCGGGGCGCGGCTTGTGTTCAAACGCGGAGATCAAAGCGCGGCCTCTGTCAAGCTGTACCCGCACACGGTTGATCATCTCATCGGGTATGTCGCGCCGCTTGAGATCGTCCAGCGCTGCGTCCGTATCCTGCATGAAACCACGCCACGCCCGCAGTGCCTCGAAACGCTTCGGTTCGGATGCCGTCATCAGGCTGTTGGCAGGACCGCGTTCGGCCGAAATGAGATTTGCCGCATCGAAGATGGCGGTAAACTGCCGCATGTTTTCCGCGCCGGATCCGGAAAGCTTCAATCGAGGTAGACAGCGTCGAGGTTGCAAGCAGCAACGTGCAGACAACTGCAAGCAAGGCCATGCACCAGAGACGCCCGCGGAGACCGCCAAACCGGCCGGCATTGGTATCTGCATTGACGCTGAGGGGCATTGGGCGAGGAACCGGTGAACTGTCTGACGATTGCTGCATATCAACAAACCGGATTTGAACCAGTGTCTTTTGGGAAGGTGAGCGTCCCAGATTCGCAGGGCTTTCCTTCCGCTAGCACATTCTGATGAATGCAGGCTGAAGCACCTGCGAAACCGGCTAGTGCTGCAGAATTTTCCTGGCCGTCGAACTACAAATTTATCAGCGCCAAGCTCCACGGGATTTGCATTTTTGCGGCCACTTCCCATATCAGGAAGAGAACTGGAGACACAGACATGAGCGTGCAGGACGAAAATCTCAGAATTCCCAGCAATGACTGGCGGGCCTATCAGGGCGTGCTCAGCCGTCGCGTCATGGCGTTCATCATCGACTATGCCATCGTCGGGCTTCTCTGGATTCCCGCCGCCGTCGTCGTGTTCTTTCTCGGCATCCTGACGCTCGGCCTCGGTTTCTTCCTTTATCCCGTGCTGTTTGCCGGTCTCGCCATGCTGTATTTCGGCATCACGGTGGGCGGTCCGAAGCAGGCTTCGCCGGGCATGAGCATGATGGGGCTGGCAATCGCCCGCACCGACGGCCGGCCGATGGATTTTCTCACGGCAATCGTCCATCTGGTGATCTTCTGGATCGCCAACGCAATTTTGACCCCGCTGGTGCTGCTTGTCGGCCTGTTCACCGATCGTGGCCGGTTGCTGCACGACCTGCTCATCGGCACGGTTACGGTCCGCCGCGACGCCTATTGAATGGCTTGACTTGCGACGGGATGCTTTACCGCATTCCGTCGCTATCATGCAGCCGATCACCTAAAAACCACAGGTTTACTGCATCGCAACGCGACAGTTCAAAAAGTCGCGATTGACCTTTTATAATCTTGCGCCATGCTAATGTTATCCAGGCGGCCAAGAAGAGCGATCTCCGCACCACATGAACACGCAAACTACACCGTCTCCACAATTCTACCTGACCGCGCCGGCAACCTGCCCGTATCTGCCGCAGGAGATGGAGCGGAAGGTGTTTACCCATATGGTGGGCGAGCGGGCGCCTGAACTCAACGATCTCCTCACCCAGGGTGGTTTCCGCCGCTCCCAGAACATCGCCTACCGGCCGGCCTGCGAAAGCTGCCGGGCCTGCGTTTCCGTGCGCATCGTCGCCGGCGAGTTCTCACCCACCCGCTCGATGCGGCGTATCCTGGCGCTGAACAGCGATGTGGTCTCGACCGAATACCCGGCTGAGCCCTCCAGCGAGCAGTACAGCCTGTTTCGCCGCTATCTCGACCATCGCCACCAGAAAGGCGGCATGTCCGACATGTCGGTGCTGGATTATGCGATGATGGTCGAGGATACCCATGTCAACACCAAGATCATCGAGTACCGCCTCAAGGTCGAAGGCGATGGGATCGGCCTGGCGAAGGGACCGCTGATCTCGGCAGCACTGACCGACAGGATGGGCGATGGCCTGTCGATGGTCTATTCCTATTTCGACCCTGATCTGGCCGACCGCTCGCTCGGTACCTTCATGATTATCGATCACATCCGCAAAGTGAAGGAACGTGGCCTGCCGCACGTTTATCTTGGCTATTGGGTCAAGGGATCGCGCAAAATGGACTATAAAACAAAGTTTCTGCCGCAAGAGCACCTTATGGCCCAGGGCTGGGAGCGCTATACAGAATAAAGCGCAGCCACCTGACAGGACAAAATCTTGAGTGAAGCCATCGATGCCGCCCACCACCGCCGCGGACTTCTCATCACCGGCCTTGGCGGCCTTGCCCTCTCCTTCGACATCCCATTGATCCGCTCCGCCGATGGCGAAGTCTGGTCGCTGCTGGCTTTGCGCAGTCTGTGCACCTTCATCGTCGCGCTGATCGCCTGGGTGGTGCTGAACAAGTGTCTCGGCCGCAAGATCGCTTTGGTCCCCGGCAAAGCGGGATTGCTCGCCGGCCTGTTCTACGGCCTCGGTTCCTTCACCTTCCTATTGTCCGTTTTCAACACCGCGACCGCCAATGTCGTGTTCATCGTCGCCTTCACGTCGATGTTCGCCGCTATCCTGTCCTGGGTCTTCCTCAAGGAACGCCCTTCCAACGCCACATTGGTGACCATGGCCGTGATGGTCTTTGGCGTCGGCCTGATCGTTCAGGACGGCTTGAAAAGCGGCAGTTTCTTCGGCGATGCCATGGCTGTCTGCTCGGCCCTGATGCTGGCATCCGCCATCACCGTCAGCCGCGCCAGCGGCAAGGACATGGGGCTGGTGCCCCTGGCGACCGCAATCTTCCCCGCCATCATCGGCTACATGCTGTCGCCGGCCGAAGGCCTCGCGATCGCCCATCCCGGCTGGATCATGTTCGATGGCCTGATCATGATCCCGCTCGCCTTCTTCTGCCTCGCCACCGGCCCGCGCTACCTGTCGGCCCCGGAAGTCGGCATGTTCTACCTGCTCGAAACCATCCTCGCGCCACTCTGGATCTGGATCGTCTTCATGGAGGTCCCGACCTCGCAGACGCTGGTCGGCGGCGCCGTGCTGATTCTAGCGCTGGTCGGGCATTCTGTGTGGCAGATGCGGAAGAAATCGGCCGTGGACGCGTCGAACGAGCTTCCGTTCACGGGGTGAAGCTCCCTACCAATTGCTGAGGAGAAAAATCAATGTTATAACACGATTATAACATTGGAGTTTTGCCATGAACATCACCATCCGCAAGATCGGCAATTCGGAAGGCGTGATCATCCCGAAGGAAGTCCTTGATCGCCTCGGGCTCAAAGCGGGCGACGAGTTTGAATTGAAGGAAACGGGAAATACTCTTGAGCTAGCGCCCCAGAAGGACGATCTTGCAGAACAATTGCGAGCGGCGAGGATTGGCATGAAAAAATATCATGTTGCGCTGCGTGAACTGGCGAAATGACTTCCGTTAAGTGGCTGTCAAGCGAAGCCATTGAAATCATACATCACGAACAGATATTGGAACACGGTGGCTTGCCGGGCCTAAAGGACGGTAACGCCCTTGAGTCTGCTTTGGCGCGTCCGGTTAACAAAGCAGCCTACGGCGAGGATGATTTACACGTCCTCGCGGCAGCTTACCTTTACGGCATCGTTCGAAACCACGGATTTTCAGACGGCAACAAGAGGACGGGCTGGCTGGCAGCGTTTACCTTCCTGCTGATCAATGGTCTTTTGATAGAAATAGAACAAGCTAACGTTATCGCTTTTGTTCTATCCGTCGCTGCAGGAGAGATTGACGAAGCCGGCACCGCGCGATTCCTGCGGGATCACACCGTTCCGTTTGATTTTTGACGGCTGGGATATTTAATCACCTCAGCCGTAACAAACCCGATCACCCCGTAAACTTACCACTCCTCGGGAAGCCCTTCGGCACTGCCCTGCCCGCCGTTGCGCGGTCGCCGATCCATTCGAGCAATTCGTCCTTGCTCTTGGTGAAGCTGCGGCCGGCGCTGTCGGCCCAGGTGAGGCCGTCTGCGATAGCGAAGCAGCGCATGTCGGAGACACCGCCATCCTTGTAGCGCTGCAGGCGAACACCCTTGCCGCGACCCATTTCCGGAATTTGAGCGAGCGGGAAGACCAGCATCTTGCGGTTTTCACCGACGATGGCGACATGATCGCCCTTGACCGGAATGACCAGCTTGGCTTCATCCGGCATGGCAACGTTCATGATCTGCTTGCCCTTGCGGGTATTGGCAGCCATATCGCCCTCCAGCACCACGAAACCGTTGCCGGCTGCCGACGAGATCAGCAGTTTTCGCGCGGGATCGTGGACGAAGGCGGTCAGCACGTCCTGGTCGTTTTCCATGTCGACGATAATGCGCAGCGGTTCGCCATGCCCGCGTCCGCCCGGCAGCTTGTCGCCGCCCAACGTATAGGCCTTGCCGCCGGTGGTGACAACGAGGATGCGGTCGGTGGTCGAGGCCGGGAACGACAGTTTCAGCCCGTCGCCTTCCTTGAACTGCAGCGTCGAGACATCCGAAATGTGGCCCTTCAGCGCCCGGATCCAGCCCTTTTCAGAGATGACGACGGTGATCGGTTCCTTCTCGATCATCGCCTGCTGGATCGCTTCCAGATCGGCTTCCGGCGCATTGGAGAACAGCGTGCGGCGGCGGCCGATTTCGGTGGCCTTGGCGAATTTCTTCTTCACCTCGCCGATTTCCCACGCAACGGTCTGCCACTGCTTTTCGTCGGACGCCAATAGCGTCTCGATTTCTGCCTTCTCCTTCGACAAGGAGTCGAATTCGGTGCGGATCTCAAACTCTTCCAGCTTGCGCAAAGAGCGCAGGCGCATGTTGAGAATCGATTCGGCCTGCAGGTCGGTGAGTGTGAAACGCTCCATCAAGGCGGGCTTGGGCTCATCCTCTTCGCGGATGATGCGGATCACCTCGTCGAGGTTGAGATAGGCGATCAGGTAGCCGCCGAGGATTTCCAGACGGCGGTCGATGGCGGCCAGCCGGAAGCGCGAGCGGCGCTGCAGCACATCGCGGCGATGGTCCAGCCACTCCAGCAGAACCTCGTTCAGCGCCATCACCTTGGGAACGCGTCCCATGGACAGCACGTTCATGTTCAGCGGAATGCGGTTTTCCAGTTCCGACAGCTTGAACAGCGATTCCATCAGGATCGTCGGATCGACCGAGCGGCTCTTCGGCACCAGAACGAGGCGGACATCCTCGGCCGATTCGTCGCGCACGTCTTCAAGCAGCGGCAGCTTGCGGGCGATCAGCAGTTCGGCGATCTTTTCGATCAACCGCGACTTCTGCACCTGGAAGGGAATTTCGGTGACGATGATCTGGTAGCCACCGCGGCCGGTATCCTCGACTTCCCATTTTGCACGAACGCGAAACCCGCCGCGGCCGGTCTTGTAGGCCTCGATGATGCTCTCGCGGCTATCGATGATGATGCCGCCGGTCGGAAGGTCGGGGCCTTCGATACCGCCACGCTCCGGATTGTTCGGATCGAGCATCAGCTCTTCGATGGTCGCGCCCGGGTTCTTGATCAGGTGCAGTGCGGCGTCGCAAAGTTCATGGGCGTTGTGCGGCGGGATCGAGGTCGCCATGCCGACGGCGATGCCGGAAGCGCCGTTCGCCAAAAGGTTCGGGAAGGCGCCAGGCATGACGACCGGCTCCTGATCTTCCTCATTGTAGGTTGGGCGAAAATCCACCGCGTCCTGGTCGATGCCTTCAAGCAGAAGGCTCGCCACATCGGTCATACGGGCTTCGGTGTACCGGTAAGCGGCCGCACTGTCGCCGTCGATATTGCCAAAATTGCCCTGGCCATCGACGATCGGGTAACGCTGCGAGAAATCCTGCGCCAGGCGCACCAGCGCATCATAGACCGACTGGTCGCCATGCGGATGGAACTTACCGATGACGTCGCCGACGATACGGGCGCATTTCTTGAACGACGAATTGGAGCGCAGCCCCATTTCGCTCATGGCATGGATGATGCGGCGATGGACCGGCTTCAGGCCGTCGCGCACATCGGGCAGTGCCCGGTGCATGATGGTCGATAGCGCATAGGCAAGGTAGCGCTCTTCCAGCGCCGCCTTGAGGTCAACCGGCACAATGTGATCGTCTCCGCCCGACGGCGGCAAAAGGCTCTTTCCCATGGTTTCTTGCTACCGCAACAAACCCTGAACGGCAAGGATTGCAGGGCATTGCGCTGTGGAGAACCCGTGTGTGGCTGGGTCTTGCCCAGCGTCAGGCAGTGATCGCTAAAATGCACCCGGCCATATACCCCATATGGTTGTATCCGTGCTAATTGGCCACTGGTGAAATCAATACCGATTCTCCAGCAAAGGTTATGGAATGCGCATCCCGTCGAAACTTGCCACGATT
This sequence comes from Pararhizobium sp. PWRC1-1, assembly GCF_049897905.1. Classification (NCBI taxonomy): domain Bacteria; kingdom Pseudomonadati; phylum Pseudomonadota; class Alphaproteobacteria; order Hyphomicrobiales; family Rhizobiaceae; genus Pararhizobium; species Pararhizobium sp. PWRC1-1. Next base: position 164,197 of record NZ_JAFCXE010000002.1, read on the forward strand.
GCCGCCGCTCTCGCCATGCTTGCCAGCCAACCAGCAAGCGCAGAAGAAGCAGCAATCCCTGCCAATCGCGAAACGGCCGTCAACTTCATCACCGGTGTAACGGCAAACTGCCGCAATATCGCTAAGCCGAAAATGAAAGTCGTCAAGGCGCCCGCGTATGGCACCGTCCGGTTTCAATGGACGAAATACAAGATCAGCAACATTTCCCGCCTTTGCGACGGCAAGCCGGCTTTGGGCATGATGATCTTTTTCAAGCCACAGCCTGGCTATCGCGGCAAGGACAGCTTCACCTTTGGCGCCAGCATGCAGCGCTACGAGGGAAGCTCCGACACCCAGTACAAGCAGCATAAACTCGATGTCGTGGTGAAATAGGCGCGTTCGGAAACCGCCAGGCAGCAATTTTTGTCCCAAAAACGGGCGCTCGAACGAAACATAGCCTGTCGAAGCAATTCGAATATATTTCGGCCTTAATCCGTATTAGAAATGCCTTCGAAATTAGAGCTTTACAACAAGGAACCGCTCCATGATGCCTACCCGCAACCTTCGTCTGATGCTAGCGAGCGCCGCTTTTATCGGCCTTTCCGGTCCGGCCTTCGCGCTCGACGGCGCGGATCTCGTCACCAAGCTGAACGCCGCCTATGCCCTCAATGGCGCAACCGTTGCCTATGAAAAGGTCGCTGTCGATGGCACGACGGTGACGCTTACCGGCGTCAGCGTCAAATCGACGGCCGCCCCCGGCAAGGATTTCAAGATCGGCCACGTTACGCTTGAGGGCGTCGAGGAAACCGATGGCGGCGGCTACTATGCCGAAACCGTCACGCTGCCGGATGTCGACGTCAAGGAAGACGAAACAGCGATTACCGCCAAGGACATCTCCGTCGGCGGCCTCAGCATACCCGGCAATCCGGCCGGAGGCACGGTCAACGATATCGTCCTTTACGAATCCGCAACGACTGGCCCGGTGACAGTCACCGCCAAGGGCAAGCCAGTGTTTTCGATGGACGAATCGGAAGCCAACCTGACGAAGCAGGAAAGCGACGCCGGTTTCGATTTTGACGCCACCTTCTCGGGCATCAAGGCCGACCTCTCCGGCGTCGAGGACCCCAAGTCGAAGGATGCGATTGAAAAGCTCGGCCTGAAAAACCTTGCCGGCGAGATGACGATGAAGGGCAGCTGGGAAGTGGCCACGGGCAATGTCTCGCTTGAGGAATATGCCTTCGACTTCGCCAATGTCGGCCGCCTGGCGATCGCCTTCGACGTTTCCGGCTACACGCTGGACTTCATGAAGTCCGTGCAGGAAGCCATGAAGGCAGCGGAAACCAATCCGAACAAGGAAGAGGCCAATCAGGCCATGGGCCTGTCGATGATGGGCCTGATCCAGCAGCTGACGTTCAACAGCGCCTCGATCCGCTTCGACGACGCAACAATCACCAAGCGCGTTCTCGACTATATCGGCTCCCAGCAGGGCACCACGGGCGATCAGCTGGCGCAGTCGCTGAAGGGCATGGTGCCGTTGATGATGGCACAGCTGAACGTGCCGGAACTGCAGAACCAGGTCTCGAGTGCCGTCAACACCTATCTGGATGCACCCAAGAGCCTGACGATCTCGGCCGAACCGGCCAACCCGGTTCCGTTCCCGATGATCATCGGCGCCGCCATGGGCGCGCCGAACACGGTACCGGGCGTGCTTGGCGTCAAGGTTAGCGCGAACGACTGATCTTTCTTCGAAAGGTATCCGCTAATTAAAAATAAACCCTGGCCGTTAGTAAACGGCCAGGGTTTACATTGCATATAGATTATTTCCTAAACCTTGATGACTACACGCGCTACGCGCTCGCGGATAACGATCATTTTGCACCCACCGAACATAGTATAGGTATCAATTGTCACGCCTCACATCAAATGAAGGTCGACAGTGTCGGGAATAACATCTACGTACCAACGGACGTTATCAAGAAATATAGCCAAGACAATCTAAGACAACAGAGCACTAATCACCAACAACACAAAACCGCCAATAAAAGTATAAACTACTGGATGCTTCTCAATATGAGACACCAAGTTAAAATTGTTCTCTATATTTATTAAACTCTTCGGTGGTCCGTATTCAGGCATTTCGGCGACAGCAGCACGGTCGTCGCCATTTCCTGAGGCTGCCCTTTTATGAATATCCAGCAACTGCACGGCCAAATGTGCATCAACTAATTTCTCCAGCTCACCGACATCAATTCGGCCAGCAGAAAATGCCACATCCGCAGCCTCTAGAGCTTTATAGTATGGATGTTTATTGGAGGCTATTTGATCAGGTACTGTTTTCACGCCGGGAAGACGATAACCAAGTTTAGCGCAAATTATTAAATAAGATAGTATCCTTGAAGTCCTTCCGTTGCCATCAACGAATGGGTGTATCCAGTTTATCTTCCATAAAGAGTATGCAGAGAGATGTATCGCATTCTTATCATGCCAATTATCATTTATGTAATCACAAAACTCCTCCAAAAATCTCGGTACTTCTTTTGCTTCTACAGGAATATGCGTACTACCAGTAATTTTTATATTTCCAGGGCGTGTTACACCTGCGTATTTGCTAAGGCGCTCCAACGCATTCCGTTCAACCTCATGATTGTGGAAGGCCGAAGTTTATAATTCTGACTGCCTATCCATAGCTTTAATTCTTCCATAGCGGCATCGAACTGCCGCAGGGTATTTTCAGCCTCAATCCGGGCAACCTCTTGAGCATCATGAACCAAAATTGGCTCATCCGCCTCACTCGATCTGTCATTCGCCATTTTTTCGTGAACTCAAACGGGCTGCAGCCTGGTCAATAATTTCACGCGTTATATCATCATTTTCTATTTTGGCAGACCCGTAAGCAAAGCTTCGCCGCTGCTCTTCCCGGTGGTCATCATTCATCACTATTTTTCTAGCTTTTTCAATAAGTTCGTTTAACTCTGTGCTCATTTTAGAATCTCCCATTTTTATAGAGTTTAACAAACCATTGTGGCAGTGGAAGGCCGTATATCTAGTCATCTATTTTTTATATGTCCTTCTTCAGCGGCGGGATGACACGCAGCGACAGTTCCAGCAGCTGCTTCGGCATGGCAGGGGCCGGTGCGTTCATCAGGAGGTCCTGTGCCTGCTGGTTCATTGGGAACAGCGTGATCTCGCGCAGGTTCTTGGCGCCGAGCAACAGCATGACGACACGGTCGATACCGAAGGCGCAGCCGCCATGCGGAGGTGCACCGTACTGGAAGGCGCGGTACATGCCGCCGAAACGCTCTTCAACGTCCGTCTGGGACAGGCCAACCAGTTCGAACGCCTTGACCATCAGTTCCGGCGACTGGTTACGGATCGAGCCCGAAGCAATCTCGAAGCCGTTGCAGACGGCGTCATACTGATAAGCCTTGATCGTCAACGGGTCCTGCGTCTGCAGCGCCTCGAGACCACCCTGCGGCATCGAGAACGGGTTGTGGGCGAAATCGACTTTCTTGTCTTCCTCGCTCCATTCGTAGAACGGGAAGTCGATGATCCAGCAAAGCTCGAAACGGTCGCGGTCGATGAGGTTCAGGTCCTCGCCGGCCTTGGTGCGGGCTTCGCCTGCGAACTTGTAGAATTTTGCCGGATCGCCGGCGACGAAGAAGCAGGCATCGCCTGCGTCAAGACCAAGCTGCGTGCGCAGCGCTTCGGTGCGTTCCTCGCCGATGTTCTTGGCAAGCGGACCGGAGCCGGCAGTCGTGCCGTCTTCTTCCTTGCGCCAGAAAATGTAGCCGAGGCCCGGCTGGCCGGTCGACTGCGCCCAAGCATTCATGCGGTCGCAGAAGGCACGCGAACCACCGGTCTTGGCCGGGATCGCCCAGACCTCGACCTTCGGATCGCGCTCGATCATGCCGGCAAACACCTTGAAACCGGAGCCGGCGAAATGTTCGGTGACGGCCTGCATCTCGATCGGGTTGCGCAGGTCCGGCTTGTCGGAACCGTATTTGCGGATCGCCTGGTCATAAGGAATACGCGGCCATTCCTTGGTAACAGGCTTGCCCTCGGCAAACTGCTCGAACACGCCGGTCATGATCGGTGCCATCGTGTCCCAGACGTCTTCCTGGGTAACGAAGCTCATTTCCAGGTCGAGCTGGTAGAATTCGCCCGGCAGGCGGTCGGCGCGCGGGTCTTCGTCGCGGAAGCACGGGGCGATCTGGAAGTAGCGGTCGAAACCGGCGACCATCAACAGCTGCTTGTACTGCTGCGGCGCCTGCGGCAGCGCGAAGAACGTGCCGGGATGAATACGGCTCGGCACCAAAAAGTCGCGCGCGCCTTCCGGCGACGAGGCCGTCAGGATCGGTGTCGAATATTCGGCAAAGCCGGCCGAGTTCATCCGCGAGCGCATGTCAGAAATGATCTGGCTGCGCTTGACGATGTTCTTGTGCAGCGTTTCGCGGCGCAGGTCGAGGAAGCGGTACTTGAGCCGGATGTCTTCCGGATAGTCCGGCTCGCCGAACACCGGCAGCGGCAGTTCCTTGGAAGCAGAGAGCACTTCGATCTCCTGCGCGTAGAGTTCGATCTCGCCGGTTGCCATCTGCTTGTTGACGGTCTCGTCCGAGCGCGCCTTGACGGTACCATCGATGCGGATGACCCATTCGCCGCGCACCGTCTCGGCCGCCTTGAAAGCCGGTGAGTCGGGATCGACGACGATCTGCGTCATGCCATAGTGATCGCGAAGATCGATGAACAGCAGGCCGCCATGGTCGCGAACGCGGTGGACCCAGCCGGAGATGCGGACGGTCTGGCCGACATCGGCTTTGCGAAGAGCGGCACAAGTGTGGCTGCGGTAACGATGCATGATATTATCCTGGAACCAAGGGGCTGCGCGGCCACGCCAAAGCGCGCTGCGGCAGCGTCAAAATCGGGCGGAAAAGCGCATGGTGGGGCCGATTTGTCAAGGCCGGGACGTGCGCGCAGGCAATCAAAGACAACCATAGGACCGCGTTTGCGCGACTGCGGAAGCCGCCCATTCATGCCGGATGCTGACCGGACCATCAATTATCGTGACTGTTTTTGCCGGATGGCTGCGTCTAAGACTGAGGCATGGCACGCCGGCATGGAGTCGCGTCCGCCCGGATACGTTTCGTCATGTCGCAGCTTCGCCCGCTCATCCCTCTCCTCATCACCGCCGGCATCCTGATCGGCGGCAACGGGTTGCAGGGGACCTATATTTCGCTGCGCGCCCTGCAGGAGGGCTTTTCGACATCGCTGATCGGCCTTGTCGGCACCGGCTACAATATCGGCTTTGCCATCGGCTGCATCTATGTGACGCGTATCCTGCGCTCGATCGGTCATATAAGGACGTTTTCGGCAATGGCGGCGATTGCATCGGCAGCCTCGCTGGCCATGGTGCTTTTGATCGATCCGTGGTTCTGGTTCCTGATGCGGCTGATTGCCGGCATCTGTTTTGCCAGCCTGTTTGCCACCGTTGAGAGCTGGCTGAATGCCCGGGTCAACAATTCCAACCGTGCCCGCACTCTGTCGATCTACCGGCTGGTCGATCTCGGCTCGGTGACGGCGGCGCAGTACCTGATTCCGACCGTTGGTATCGAGGGGTTCCAGCTGTTTGCCATCGTCTCGATGGCGCTCACCCTGTCGCTAGTGCCGATATCCTTTGCCGACCGCTCCAGCCCTGGGTTGCCGGAGGCGATCAAGTTCGACGTCAGGGCGCTGTGGAATATCTCGCCGCTGGCGACGATCGGCTGCATCGTCGTCGGGCTCACCAACTCCACCTTCCGCTCGCTCGGACCGATCTATGCCGAGGGCATCGGCCTGTCGATCACCGCGATCGCCACCTTCATGAGCGTCGGGATCATCGGCGGCGTGGTGCTGCAATATCCGCTCGGGCTTTATTCCGACCGGCTGGACCGGCGGCTGATCATTCTGTTTGCCACCTTCGGCTCGCTGCTGGCGGGGCTTTTCCTCGCGTTTTATGCCGGCAGCGACGAATGGCTGAATTTCATCGGCATCTTCATCTTCGGCGCCTTCGCCATGCCGCTCTATTCGCTGTGTTCTGCCCATGCCAACGATCATGCCGCCGAGGGGCAGCACGCGCTGGTTTCGGCCGGCATGCTGTTCTTCTGGTCGTGCGGGGCGATTATCGGGCCGCTGTTTGCCTCGTTCATGCTGGATATTTTTGGGCCGCAGGCGCTGTTCATCTATACCGCCGCCGTGCTCGCCGCCTTCATGCTCTATACGCTGCAGCGAATGATGGCGCGCGGTGCGGTCCCTGCCGGGGAGCGCTCGATGCGGTTTCGCAACCTTTTGCGCACCTCCTCCTTCTTCAACAAGCTGGCGGCCAGGCCCGAGGACAAGAAGTAACATTTGGCCGGCGGACTGCGGCAAGATGCGCGCAAATGCCAATTGATGAATGTCGCCTTCAAGTTTAAACGGGGGCATCTCAATGTCCGGAATCCTGCCCATGCCGATCATCAGCCGCCGTACACTTCTGAAAGGATCGGCTGCGGCCACTGCCTCCTTTGCCATCGGTGGTGGGCTTGCGGCGCGAAATGGCATTGCGGCCCCGGCGCCGATGCTGCTCAAGGCGCAATTTACCGAGGCAAAACTGGCCACTGACGGCATCACCCCGAAAATCATGACCTACGGCACAAGCGAGGCGCCTGCTACAGGCATGCCGCCGGTGATCCGCATGAAAAAGGACGAGCCCTTCGCCGCCCGGCTGATGAATGCCCTGGACGAGCCGACGACGGTCCACTGGCACGGCCTGCGCATCGTCAACGCCATGGATGGCGTGCCGGAGATGACCCAACCTTACGTTTATCCCGGCGATGCTTTCGACTATGCCTTCACGCCGCCGGATGCCGGCACCTTCTGGTACCATCCGCATTGCAACACCTTGACTCAGATGGGCCACGGGCTGACCGGCGTCATCGTCGTCGAGAATCCCGATGATCCCGTCTTCGACGCCGAGATCGTGCTCAACCTGCGCGACTGGCGGCTCGGCACCGGCGGCGCCTTCATTGCGCCGTTCAAGCCACGCGATGCCGCACGCGGCGGTACCTATGGCACGGTGCGCACCACCAACTGGCAGCAGCAGCCGCGCTATGACGCACCTTCGGGCGGTCTCGTTCGCATCCGCATCGCCGCCACCGACGTGACGCGCATCTATTCGCTTGCCGCAGAAGGCGCGCCGGCTGTGGTGATCGCGCTTGACGGCAATCCGGTCGATGCGCCCTTTCCGCTCGAACTCCTCGCTGTCGGCCCCGGCCAGCGCGTCGAACTGGTCGTGCGCATGCCGGACAAGGAAGGCGCCGTGGTCAAGATCGGCAATTTCCGCGGCTCGAACCCCTTCACGGTGGCAACGCTGCGCGCAACCGGCACCTCGCTGAAGCGCGATATCCGTGATGTGAAACCGTTGCCGGCCAATCCGGTTGCCGAGGCCGATCTTTCGACGGCGACGCGCATTCCGCTCGATTTTACCGCAACGGCCGAACATGCACCGGTTCCCAGCATCTGCGGCACGATCGGCTATACGTTCTGGGCGATCAACAAGGTGCCGTGGCAGGGCGATACGCCGGATCCGGGAGCCCCGGTTTCCGAGCTGAAATTGGGCAAGAGCTATGTGCTGCAGGTCAGGAACCGCACCCCGCATGCACACCCGATCCACCTGCATGGCCTGAGCTTCCGCATCCTCAGTTCCAACAAGCGCACCATCCTACCGCCGCCGACAGACACGATCCTGCTTTTGCCCGACGAACAGGCGGAACTCGGTCTTGTTGCCGACAATCCCGGCGACTGGCTGCTCCACTGCCATATCATCGAGCACCAGAAGACGGGAATGTCGGGATATTTCCGCGTCGTTTGAGCTTTTTTCGTTGTGGCACCGGGCGCGACGGGATACATCGGGTGAGTTTTAACGGCCGCATTTCCGCCACAGTGATTGAAGTTTGATGATCGAGACAACCGCCGAACTTGCCGCCGCCTGCGAAACGCTGGCCAGCGGGGAATACCTGACGATCGATACGGAATTTCTCCGCGAGACGACCTTCTGGCCGCAGCTCTGCCTGATTCAGATGGCTGGGCCGGATATTGCCGTCATTGTCGATCCGATGGCAAAGGATATCGACCTTGCGCCGTTTTTCGAGCTGATGGCCAATACGGACGTGGTCAAAGTGTTCCATGCGGCCCGCCAGGACATCGAAATCATCTACAATCTCGGCAAGCTGATCCCGCATCCGATCTTCGATACGCAGGTCGCCGCCATGGTCTGCGGCTTCGGCGACAGCGTCTCCTACGATCAGCTGGTCAGCCGCATCAAGAACGTTCATATCGACAAGTCCTCGCGCTTCACCGACTGGAGCCGCCGGCCGCTGTCGGAAAAGCAGCTCGATTATGCGCTGGCCGACGTTACCCATCTGCGCGATGTCTACCTGCACCTGAAGACCGAGCTTGAGCGCGAAGGCCGCTCGCTATGGCTGACTGAGGAAATGGCCATCCTCGAGGCCAAGGAAACCTACGATATCCATCCGGACGACGCCTGGCAGCGCCTCAAGATGCGGCTGAAGAAGCCGATCGAACTCGCCGTCCTGCAGAAGGTCGCCGCCTGGCGCGAACGCGAGGCGCGCAGCCGCAACGTTCCGCGCGGCCGCATCCTCAAGGACGACGGTCTCTACGAGATCGCTCAGCAGCAGCCAAAGGACATGGAAGCCCTCTCGCGTCTTCGCACCATCCCCAAGGGCTGGGAGCGCTCCTCTGCAGGCACGGCAATCCTCGAGGCAGTCAACGCCGCGCTCGAATTGCCCAAGGCCGATATGCCGAAGCTGCCGCGCCAGAACCAGGCGCCGGAAGGCGCCCAGGCCGCCGGCGAAATGCTCAAGGTGCTGTTGAAGCTGATCGCCGAAAAACAGGGCGTCGCCGCCAAGATCATCGCCAATAGCGAGGATCTCGAACGGATCGCGTCGGAAGGCCCGAACGCCGATGTCGGCGCCTTGAAAGGCTGGCGTCGCGAACTGTTCGGCGATACCGCGTTAAAACTGATCAACGGCGAAGTCGCCCTACGTTTCGTCGATCGCAAGATCGAAGCCGTGGAACTTTAAGACATTTCGCTAGAGCATTTCCGCTTTTCTTCGGATCGCAAAAACGCTCTATCTTTTTGTTTTGCCGCAATTTCGGCCGCTGCGCACTTTTGCTGAAATTGCTCTAGGGGTGCATCTTTGCACCCTTGGTGATCTTGTCAGTGATCTTCTTGTCGGCGTGAAGCGCAATGCCGACAACCTTGGCATTGTCTGGACCAAACCGGGCGAACACCTCGCGGTTGGCCGCATCATGGCCGGTTGAAAACATTTCTTCGACATAGAGCGACGTCTTGACCGCGCGCTCCAGTGCCCGGCGATGAATAGCGGCAATGGTCTTTTCGTCGGCGGATAGCACGATGACCGGCTGGATGCTCAAGGGATTGTAGACGTTGCCATCCGCATCGCGGTAGACTTCACCGATGATGCCGGGCTTTTCGGCAACAATGCCGCTGGTCAGGAACGCCGTGACGTTCAGCTTTTGCCAGACGGCCAGGTCCTCGCGCAGCACGATTGCAAATTTGGTCTCGAACATGAATGCCAACTCCACTTTAGGAAACAGGACGCTCGAAGCGTCCGGGGGCTCCATAGCCCGCGCGGGCGGTGGCGATCTTGAACGTTCGTGCACATCGGCGACCTTTGACAGCATCAGGGTCGCGCCCGCCTCGGGTGGCATCGAGAGGATCGAGGCGCATTTTCACGGCGACGCCTTCGAGCCGCATCGCCATGACACCTATGCGCTTGGCCTGACGCTGCAAGGTGTTCAGGCGTTCCGCTACCGTGGAATAGTCCGCTACAGCCAGCCCGGTAATATCATCGTGCTGCATCCCGACGAGGTACATGATGGCGGTGCCGGAACCGACGAAGGTCTGCGCTACCGGATGATTTATCTACCGCCGGCAATGCTGAGCGGTGCGCTCAGTGACAATCCACGCGGCCTGCCCTTCGTTCCCTCGCCCGTTATCGCCGACCAAGCCTTTGCCGCAAGTCTTGCGGAGGTAATGCGCGATTTGGATGGCGCGATCGGCGACCTGCAGCTGGACGAAATGCTCACCGGTATCGCCGACGCCCTGCTGCGGCATTCGGACGGCGGCGGCAAGGCCTCCGGCCGGGCGTTCGATCCCACGGCAATCCGCAGCGCCTGCGACTTTCTGCAGGCGCATTCCGACCGGCAGGTGACCTCCGGTGAACTCGAGGCTGTGAGCGGCCTCGACCGGTTTACGCTCGCCCGGCATTTCCGCTGGAGTGTTGGCACCAGCCCGCACCGCTATCTCGTGATGCGCCGGCTTGAGCGGGCGCGCGGCATGATCGGCAGCGGCAGGAGCCTCGTCGAGATCGCGCTCGAAACTGGCTTTTCCGACCAGGCGCATTTCACCCGGCACTTCAAGAAGGCCCACGGGATGACACCGGGACGCTGGGCAAGCCTTCGCGGCCGGGCTTAAAGGATGCGACAAACCGTTACACAAAATCGCTTGACCCGACCTGTCCAAGGGGAACAATACCTGCCTGCACGGGGAAGTGGAACCGATTCATGAGAGAAATATCCCCAACGGAGAACTGGCTGCTGATCACCCTTGGCATGGCGCTGAGCGGTGTACTCTACGGCCTTGTGGCCTATCCCGGTGAACCGATCATCATCGGTGCGGTCTTCGCGGCCTTCATGAACATGCCAATGATCGCCTTCGAACGGCGCATCCTGTTGCGGCCGCTTTACCGGCGCATCGAGCGGCTTCCGACCTTTGCCTTCATCGCGGCAGCGCTGGTCATCTACGAAATCCTGATGAGCATCGGGTATGCACTGGCGACCCTGCTGATGCGATCGCTCGGGTTTATGCCGCAGAAACCGCTGGCCGAGGCCATCGTGATGCCTTTTAACGTCTTCCTCTATGCGCTTGCCGTCTGCGCCCTGATCGTCTTCATCCTGCGCGTGCGCGACCTGCTGGGGCGCGACGTGTTCACCAGCATGCTGATCAGCCGCTACCGCCGGCCGGTGAAGGAGGAGCGCGTCTTCCTGTTCATCGACCTCGCCGATTCGACGTCCTTTGCCGAAAAGCACGGCGACTTGCGCGCGCAGGAGTTTCTCAAAGCCTTGTTTGCGGCTTTCGCCGAACCGGTCCGGCGTCACAAGGGTGCGATCGATGACTATGTCGGCGACGCCGCCATCGTCACCTGGCCTCTGGCCAGAGGTGTCAAATTTGCCCGCTGCGTTCGCTGCGTCTTCGATATCCTTGATGACATCGAGGCCAATGCGGATACCTGGCACAAGAATTTCGGCCACGTTCCGCGGCTGCGCGCAGCCCTTCACGGCGGATTCATCATCACGGCGGAAATCGGCGTCGATCATCACAAGATCGCTTATTTCGGCGATACGGTGAATACGACGGCGCGGCTGGAATCCTTGTGCAAGTCGCTGGGCAGGCAGGTACTGATCTCGACGGAACTTGCCCATCGCATCAGCTTTCCTGACACGATCGCCATCGAAGATCTGGGCACGCATGCCGTCAAGGGGCGTGGCCAAACGCTCGGCGTCATGGCACTGGCCGAGCAAGCCAAAGCCGAGCTTCTCGCCCCCTTCGAACTGCGGATACCAGCCGAGTAAGCGGCCTGCCATTACCACCGTCACCAAAGCTTCATCCAGCCGTCAAGTCGCCGACATCAAAGCCCTGCTAAGCGGAACCCCTCGACCAACCGCTCAATGGGGACATCATGAAAAACGCTCTCTTCGCTTCCGTGGCTTTCAGCCTTCTGATGACATCGGCCGCTTTTGCCGAAGACACCGTCTTCCCGGCCAAGCTTGCCGCCCACGCCATCCTGCCGGCCAACACGATCATCGCTGCCCCTGCGGATGCTGCCGACTACCTGAAGACATCGGGCAAGTTCACGACGCCGGACCGCAAGCGCACTGAGGCTCTCGGCACGGTGCCCGGCAAGGACGGCGTGCGCCTGACTGGCCTGTCGCTGCCCTTCGATGGCCAGCCGATGCAGGGATTTTCCGGTATCAAGACCATGGCGGACGGCACCTTCTGGAGCATGTCCGACAACGGTTTCGGCTCGAAACTGAACTCGTCCGACACGATGCTGATGCTGCACAATATCAAGATCGACTGGGACGCCGGCAAGGTCGAAGCCGTGAAGACGCTGTTCCTGTCCGATCCCGACAAGAAGGCCCCGTTCCCGATCGTCATGGAAGGTGCGGCGACGCGCTACCTGACGGGCGCTGATTTCGACGTCGAATCCATCCAGCCGGTTGCCGACGGTTTCTGGGTCGGCGAGGAATTCGGCCCCTATATCCTGAAGTTCGACCTCGACGGCAAGCTGACCGACGTCATCGCCACCACGGTCAACGACAAGCCGGTGATGTCGCCCGACAACCCGACGCTGACTGTTCAGGCCGACCCTTCAAAGCCGATGCCCGCACTCAACGTCAAGCGTTCCGGCGGCTATGAAGGCCTGGCCCTGTCGAAGGACGGAAGCAAGCTCTACGGCCTGCTCGAAGGCCCGCTCTGGACCGACGCCGAAACAGTCGAGCAGGCCGAAGGCCGCCCGGCATTGCGCATCATCGAACTCGATGTCGCATCCAAGGCCTGGACCGGCCGCAGCTGGCTCTATCCGCTGGCTGAAGGCGGCGAAGCCATCGGCGATTTCAACATGCTCGACGACAAGACCGCTCTGGTGATCGAGCGCGACAATGGTGCCGGCACTGTCGACAAGGCCTGCGCCAACCCGAAGGAACCGAAGCCGGACTGCTTTGCCGTCGGCTCCAAGGTCAAGCGCATCTACAAGATCGAGATGACCGATGACAACGCCGGCAAGGCCGTGCGCAAGATCGGCTATATCGATCTCCTGAAGATCGCCGACCCGGACAACAAGAAGCGCCAGGGCGGCGGCGAAGGTTTTTATGACATGCCGTTCGTCACCATCGAGAACGTCGACCGCGTCGATGACACCCACATCATCGTCGGCAACGACAACAACCTGCCGTTCTCGGCTGGCCGCTCGCTCGACAAGGCCGACGACAACGAATTCGTCCTGCTCGAAGTCGGCGAATTCCTGAACGCCAAGTAAGCCATTCCAAAAGACGAAGGCCCCGCAACGGGAGTAGTGGGGCCTTTAAACTGCTGACAGCCGTGACGTTGCCTACTTTCATAACATTAGTAATGCGTGCGGGATACATTCCACACTCTCCATCATCCCGGACTTGTTCCGGGATCCAGTCAGCTCAAGTCTTTGAGCTGGAAGAGTCTTTTGACCCGACGGGCGTCGGGTCGCTGGATCCCCGCCACGAGGGCGAGGATGACGGGGTTGGGTTGTGCCGCTTCGCCAACGAGAACATTCCCAGGGCCTGGTCACCGATCCAGCGATACCAGATCGCTGCGCCTATACCCAGTCACCTATTGGTTACTCGAACCGGAACGCGATCCGCTTGCCGGTCAGCTTGGCAAGTTGCTGCAGACGGCCGTCGAGCCGTTCGCCGGCAAATTCCGAATAGGCGGATGGGACGATGAACTCGAGATCGAGGTCTGGCGAGGCCGATGGCCGGATATCGAGATTGCGCGCGACGCCGGGCATGGATGCCGACAGAAGATAGACCACCCTCAAAAGACCGCCAAGAAGCTTTGCCAGTTCCAAAAGGCGCGGCGTGGCGATTGCCGCTAAGGGCTCGGTGGCGCCGTCGTCGTTCAGGCCCTCGAAACGGTAATAGTTGGCCAGCGCGATATAGGCGCGGCCAGCATGGGTAATCCCGGAAAACGTGCTGTGGGCGATGATGTTGAGCGCCTGCAGGCCGCGATAATCCGGATGGGCGCGCCAGCTGATATCTGCGAGCAGGCAGGCTGCCTGTCGGTAGCGGCCCTCTTCCTCGGTCTCGGCGATGCCGAAATGCGGCACCATCTTGCCGCTCCAGTCGGCAAGCTCGCGGGCATGTTCGGGCGAGCGGGCGCGCAGGATGGCGATTTCGCGCGCGGCAGCCAGCAGCGGATCGTGAGCGCGAACCGTGTCGGACAGCAGCGAATAGAGATAGCCCTCCCGAACGCCGAGCGCCGAAAACGAAATCACCGACGGTTTCATCTGGGCGACGACTTCCTGCAGGGCGACGGCGCCGAACGGCAGCAGGGCGCGGCGGCTCTTCGAAATATGCGCGTAAGCCGGCGATTTGACATCCTTGGGATCGATCACTTCCGGAAGGAAGGCCATGGCTTCGTCAAAGGAGATTTCGTAGCCCTGCATCATGTGCAGCGGATAATCACGCAATTCCATATGCAGCTTGGCGATCGAGCGCCAGGTACCACCGACCGCGTAGAACGTGCGGCCGCCGGCATTCTGCAGGACCTGTGCGCCCTTCAGGTAGCGGCGCACATGGCTGCGGGCCTTGACGACCGATCCCTCGGCATGTTCCGACAGGCGGATACCGCCAAGCGGCAGGGTGATGCCTTTTCCGACCTTGGGGCCGAAGACATCGACAAGCTCCAGCGAACCGCCACCGAAGTCACCGACAACGCCATCGGGATCGTGATAGCCGCTGATGATGCCGAGCGCGGAGAAGTAGGCTTCCTCCTCACCGGTCAGCACGCGGACCTTCTGTCCGAGGATTATCTCTGCGCGGCGGATGAAATCCGGACCGTTCGAGGCGTCGCGTGCGGCGGCTGTCGCCAGCACGAAAACCGTGGAGGCCCGCGCCTGCGTCGACAATGCCCGGAACCGGTGCAGCGCCTTCAGCGCCCGCTCGACGCTTTCGGCGTCCATCCGGCCGGTCGCATCGATGCCCTTGCCGAGACCGCACATGACCTTTTCATTGAACAGAATGGCCGGTGACCGGCTCAGCCCCTCATAGATCACAAGTCGAATCGAGTTCGACCCAATGTCCACGACGGAGACCGGGGCAATACCAGGCAAACGCCCCTGGGCTTCAGACTCTACCATGCAATTCCAGTTTTATCTTCTGCGGCCGCTATCCCAGCCGGCAATTACCTTCGGCGTGCTGGATTTCAAAGCCTCTCCCCGCCCGGACAGGCTGGGATTGGTCATGAAATAGACCTGCGCATTGAACGGTTCGGAATCCTTGGCGACTTCCATGCGCCGCGACGTTCCGTCAGGAAGGATCTCGTAGCTCTGCTGGTTATCGATGAGATTACCCAGCATGATCTGCGACAGCACCTGTTCATGCACAGTCCGGTTGATGAGAGGCACAAGGGTCTCCACCCGCCGGTCCAGATTACGCGGCATCATGTCCGCCGATCCGATATAGACGAGCGCGTGCTCGGAGGGAAGCCCATGGCCGTTGCCGAAACAGAAGATGCGTGAATGCTCGAGGAAGCGCCCGACGATCGACTTGACGCGGATCTTGTCGGATAGCCCCGGAACCTGCGGCCGCAGGCAGCAGATACCGCGCACCACCAGGTCGATCTGAACCCCCGCGCGGCTGGCACGGTAGAGCGCATCGATGATTTCCGGATCGACCAGCGAATTCATCTTCATCCAGATCGAGGCCGGACGGCCGGCTTCGGCATGGACGATCTCCTCACCGATGTGCTGCAGGATGCGCGGGCGCAGCGTGTGCGGCGAAATCGCCAACTTCATGCCGGCTTCTGGCTCGCCGTAGCCGGTGATGAAATTGAAGATGTTGGCCATGTCATGGGCAATCTTCGGATTGCAGGTGAAGAAGGACAGGTCGGTGTAGATCTTTGCCGTGACCGGATGATAGTTGCCGGTGCCGAGATGACAGTAGGTCCGAAGCTTGCCTTCCTCGCGGCGCACCACCATCGACATCTTGGCATGCGTCTTCAGTTCGATGAAGCCGAACACCACCTGCACGCCGGCGCGTTCGAGGTCTCGCGCCCAGCGGATGTTGGCCTCTTCGTCGAAACGGGCCTTCAGCTCGACCAGCGCCGTTACCGACTTGCCGGCTTCAGCCGCATCGATCAGCGCGCGGACGATCGGGCTGTCGTTGGAGGTGCGGTACAGCGTCTGCTTTATCGCCAGAACGTCAGGATCGCGCGCAGCCTGGAGCAGAAACTGGACCACCACGTCGAAGCTTTCATAGGGGTGGTGGACGACCATGTCCTTTTCGCGGATAGCGGCGAGGCAGTCTCCGGCATGTTCGCGGACGCGCTCGGGAAATCGCGCATTGTACGGCTCGAAGCGCAAATCCTCGCGCGGCGCCTTGGTGATCTCCGAGAGCGTGTTGAGTGCCAGAAGGCCCGGCAAGACCGCAACGCGGTTTTCCGGAACGCCGAGTTCGCCGACGACGAACTGGCGCAGTTCCAGCGGCATTTCCGAATCGATCTCGATGCGAATGACCGAACCGCGCCGGCGCCGCTTCAGAGCGGTCTCATAGAATTGCACGAGATCTTCGGCTTCTTCCTCGACCTCGATATCGCTGTCGCGAATGATGCGGAAGGTGCCGGAACCCTTGACCTCATAGCCCGGAAACAGCCGTTCGATGAACAGGCCGACGGCATCCTCCAGGGTGATGTAACGGATCACCGATTTTGAATCGGGCAGCCGGATGAAGCGGTCCAGCGCGACCGGAAGACGCAAAAGCGCCGTCATCGGCTCGCGCCCGCGCGTGCTCGTCAGCTGCAGGCCCATGGTGAAGCCGAGGTTGGGGATGAACGGAAACGGATGGGCGGGATCGATCGAAAGCGGTGTCAAGACCGGGAAGATCGCCTGCTCGAATTCGGTGGCAAGCCATCCGCGATCTTGCGCCGACAGCGAGATCGGCCGGACGATCAGAATGTCTTCCTTGGCGAGATATTGCTGCAGCACGGCCAGCGAGGCCTGCTGCTCCATCTGCAGATTGTCGATTTCCTTGAGGATATCCTGCAGCTGCTCGACCGGCGTCTTGCCATCCGGGCTACGCACGACGACACCCTGGCGAACCTGCCCTTCAAGACCAGCGACACGCACCATGAAAAATTCGTCAAGATTGGCGGCGGAAATCGACAGGAAGCGGACGCGCTCCAAGAGCGGATGGGCGGTATTAAGAGTTTCCTCAAGGACGCGGCGATTGAACTGCAGCCAGGAGAATTCGCGGTTGATGAAGCGCTCGGGGCTGTTCATCAGGTCGATTTCGTCGGCCACCGGCGCGTTTGCAGTCGTTGCAGATGTCACAGTGTCCATTATCCCCGGTCCGCCTTTTGCTTTTCTCGAAGCAGCTAGCGCAGTTTGACGACCTAACTATGACAGTCAATCGATTTCGCGTGTCTTTCCAAGGGTGTTGAGCACTTCCAGCGCCAAGGCTCTGCTGATGCGGGTGCCGCGCGCCAACGCCAGATGGTCCAGCCGCTCGACGATCGTCTGGGCGGATTCAAGCGATCGCTCCATGCGGGCGACGATATAGCCGATCAGCCGGTCATCGACGGCAAGCTGGCGGTCGGCCAGAAGCTTGACCAGAACCTGCGCCAGCAATTCATCATCCGGCTCGCCGATCTCAACCACGGTCGCTGCCTTCAGGCGCGAGCGGAGGTCGGGCAATTCGACCGGCCAGGACATCGGCCACAGCCGGCTGGTGATCAGCAGGCTGGTACCGTTTTCCCGCACGCTGTTGATGACGTGGAACAATGCCCGGTCGTCGAAGCCCTGCCGGTCGGCATCCTCGAACAGCACCGGGCCTGCCGCTGCGATCTCGGCCGCATTGCTGCCTGCCGTCGGGTGAATGGAAACAGCTGCGCTGTTTTCGCGCCAGATTGCCGCAAGATGCGATTTACCCGATCCGATGGGGCCAGCCAGGATCACCACCGGCGACGGCCAGCGCGGCCAGCTGTCGATGATCGTCACGGCCGCCTTCAGCCGTTCGGACACAAGAAGGTCGTCACGACCCGTCTGCGGTTCGTGCTCGAAAACGAGCGGCAATTGTTCGAACTTGCGGACCATACGCTGTTACTCTGGAAGCTTGTACTCAGGGGTCTTGTGTTCCGGCTCGATCGTCAGAATGTGGCGATGGCCGTGATAGAGCGTGCTGTCGAGATAACGGCCGATGCCAAAACGGACCAGCACGCCGATAGCGGCAGCACACGGAACTGCGACCAGCAATCCGACAAAACCGAACAGTGCGCCGAAGGCCAGAAGCGCGAACATCAGCCAGACCGGATGCAGGCCGACGCTCTTGCCGACCAGCCGCGGCTGGAGGATGTTGCCCTCCATGAACTGCCCGGCAAAGAAGATCGCCGCGATCATACCGATATGCAGATAATCCGGCCAGAATTGGACGAGCGCCACACCAACAGCGAGCACCAGCCCGACCATCGAGCCGACATAGGGAATGAAGCTGATCATGCCGGCGAACAGGCCGATCAGCAGACCGAAGTTCAGGCCTGCCAAGGTCAGCGAAACCCCATAGAACAGTCCGAGAATAATGCATAGCGAGCCTTGCCCGCGCACAAAGCCGGCAATCGTCGTGTTCATGTCACGGGAGATCTGGCGCACGGTCGCAACATGATCGCGCGGGATCCAGCCGTCGACCCTTTCGACCATCCGGTCCCAGTCCAGCAGCAGATAGAAGGCGACCACCGGCGTGACCACGAACAGCGAAATGATGTCGAGCAGCGCCATGCCCGAATTCCACAATTGCTGGAACAGCGTGCCGAGGAAGCCGGCCCCCTGCTCGAGCAGCTTGGCGGAATTCTGCTTGATCGTGTCCATCTGACTTGTAATCCATTCAGGAAGCCACTCGGCGCGCTGGCTGGTCAGGAATTCCTGCAGGAGCGAAATATACCCGGGCATCTTCTGGATAAATTCGGATGCCTGCGTGAACACGATCGGGATGATGACGACCAGCGACAAAGCGAAGACGACGACGAAGCCGATCAGGATGACCACCGTCGCCATCAGCCGGCTGAGGCCAATTCTTTCCAGCCGGTCGGCAACGGGATCGAGAAAATAGGCGAGCGCCATGCCGGCAATGAACGGCAGGAGAATGGTGGAGAACACCATCAGGAAGGCAATGAATCCGGCAAGGAAAAGCAGCCAGAAGATGATCTGGCGCTGCAGCCCGCTGCCGCTCAATTTGTTGACCATGCCACTGTTCCGATGTCTTGCCGCTAGCGCTGCCCAGCGCCGCTTCCTTAGCTGGAGATAGGATGTGGCACCGACCATGGTCAAGCCTGTGGCGCAAAAGGGCCGACAATGACCGGCAAAACATCAAAAAAGCGGGAGTAATCGGGGCAATATGCTTGCACTTGCGGCACCACCATGCCAATCGCAATCCAAATATGACGAGCCGGCGGAGATCAAGCCATGAGCGAGCCAGGAAAGAACGGTCTGACCTACAGCGATGCAGGTGTGGATATCGATGCGGGAAACCTTTTGGTGGAAAAGATCAAGCCGCATGTGCGCTCGACACGGCGCCCCGGCGCCGACGGCGAGATCGGTGGCTTCGGCGGTCTTTTCGACCTCAAGGCCGCCGGCTTCAAGGATCCGGTCCTTGTGGCTGCCAATGACGGCGTCGGCACCAAGCTGAAGATCGCCATCGAAGCCAACAAGCATGACACGGTCGGCATCGACCTCGTCGCCATGTGCGTCAACGACCTGGTCGTCCAAGGCGCCGAGCCGCTGTTCTTCCTCGACTACTTTGCCACCGGCAAGCTCGATCCGGATCAGGGTGCTGCCATCGTCGGCGGCATCGCAGCCGGTTGCCGCGAGGCAGGCTGCGCGCTCATTGGCGGCGAAACCGCTGAAATGCCCGGCATGTATGCCGGCGGCGACTATGACCTCGCAGGCTTTGCCGTCGGTGCTGCCGAACGCGGCCAGCTGCTGCCGGCAGGCGATATCGCCGAAGGCGACGTCATTCTGGGTCTCGCCTCGTCCGGCGTACATTCCAACGGCTATTCGCTGGTGCGCAAGATCGTTTCGCTGTCGGGTCTTGCCTGGGACGCGCCTGCCCCGTTCGGCGAAGGTACCGGTTCTCAAACATTGGCCGACGTCTTGATGACACCGACGCGCATCTATGTGAAGCCGCTGTTGAAGGCCATCCGCGAAACCGGCAAACTGAAGGCGCTCGCCCACATCACCGGCGGTGGTTTTCCGGAAAACATTCCGCGGGTGCTGCCGAAGCATCTTGCCGCTGAAATCGACCTTGCCGCGATCCAGGCACCGGCCGTGTTTTCCTGGCTTGCCAAGACCGGCGGCGTCGCCGCCAACGAGATGCTGCGCACCTTCAACTGCGGCGTCGGCATGATCGTGGTCGTGGCCGCAGAAGATGCCGATCAGGTCACCTCGGTTCTGAAGGCCGAAGGCGAGACCGTCTTTGCACTCGGCCGCATGGTCGCCCGCGACGAAGGCGCTGCCGGCACGGTCTACAAGGGCACGCTTACTCTATGAACGATACGGTGAAAGCGGCCCGCAAGCGGGTCGTGGTGTTCATTTCCGGCGGCGGCTCCAACATGCTGGCGCTGGTCAAGGCTGCCTCCGTGCCAGACTACCCCGCCGAAGTCATCGCCGTGATCTCCGACAAGCCAGATGCCGGTGGTCTGGCGAAAGCCGCAGCGCTGGGCATCGCCACCTTCTCGTTCGTGCGCAAGGATTTCGACAGCAAGGACGCCCATGAAGCGGCGATCCTCGCGACACTGAAAAACCTGTCGCCCGACATCATCTGCCTGGCCGGCTACATGCGGCTGCTTACCGCCACCTTTATCAATGCCTATGAAGGCCGGATCATCAACATCCACCCTTCCCTGCTGCCGCTCTTCCCCGGCCTGCACACCCATCAACGGGCCATCGATGCCGGCATGACGGAGGCCGGCTGCACCGTGCACTTCGTCACAGAAGGCATGGACGAAGGCCCGGTTATCCTGCAGGCCAAAGTGCCGGTATTGCCGGGCGATACGGCGGACGACCTTGCAGCACGGGTGCTGGTCGAGGAACACAAGTCCTATCCGGCGGCTCTGCGGCTTGTGGCCGAGGGCAAGGTGCGGATGCTAGATGATGGGGTTGTGTCCGCCGCATCCTGAGCGGCTGGACAGGCATGACCAACCGGTTGACCAACTGCGATATCTTCCGTTAGGGTACGTCCGCATACCAGCGGAGATCAGGCTATGACCAGAACTGTAAAGGTCGCTGAAGCCAAAACGCATTTGTCGGAATTGCTTACGAAGGTGGAGTTAGGCGAAGAAATCATTATCTCGAGAGGCGACACGCCGGTTGCACGGCTCGTGCCAATCGATGATGAGGAGCGCCGTGCAAATCTCTTCCGCCTGATCCGGCGAGACCGCGCGAAAAACAAACCGGTCTCGCTTGAAGAGATTTTACAGTGGCGGGACGAAGGTCGTAAATGAAGTCCGATTTCGTCGTTGATGCCTCGGTCGCCGCTGTGTGGTTTCTGGCAGATGAGCAGAGCGACGTCGCTGACGCCGTCATGGACGCACTGCTTCGCAAAACTGCATGTGCGCCCGATCTTCTGCGACACGAAGTTCGCAGTGTACTTTTGATGGCAGAACGCCGCCAACGGATCAGCAGTGATCTTGTCTTGGCATCCCTCATTCGGTTGCATCACTTGCCAATCGTCATTGCCGATTCCGGCGACGATGCTCTCGTTGTCGGCCTCGCACGCGCGCATCAACTTTCAACATATGATGCGGCTTATCTCGCGCTTGCGATCACAGAAGGGATTCCGCTCGCCACGCTTGATAAAAAGCTTCGACAAGCAGCCGCCGCAGAAGCGGTTCAGCTCTTCTCCGCATAATTCACCCCGCCGCCAGTCTCTCCCTATTCAGCATCGCCCATTGCAACAGCATGATCGTCTTGCCGTCGCAGATCTCGCCGCTGTCGATCATCGCCATGGCGTCGGCGAGCGGGATTTCCAGGACCTCGATATCCTCGTCCTCGTGCGCGGCACCGCCGCCGTCTTCGGCGCGTACTGTCACATCGATGATGGCGGCAAAGAAGTGTACGGTTTCGGTCACGGCACCGGGCGACATGAAGGCCTGGAAGACGGGACGGACATCCGTCACCAGATATCCCGTCTCTTCCATTACCTCGCGCTTGATCGCCTCGGCCGGATGATCGCCGTCGAGCAGTCCGGCCGGTGTTTCCAGAAGCCAGCCGGAATAGCCGTTGAGATAGGTCGGAATGCGGAATTGCCGCACCAGGACGACGCTGTCACGCTTGGGATCATAGAGCAGGATGGTGGCGCCATTGCCGCGGTCATAGACCTCCCGCTTCAGCGTCTTCGTAGCGCCGTTCGAGCCGGTATAATTGAAGGTGATGTTGCGCAGGTGATACCAGTTTTTCGAAAGCGTCTCGTCCTTGAGGACTTCGATCTTTGCATTCTCGAATTTCGTCATTGAGTGTTCAATCCCTGCGCAGCCATACGTGATTGTCATGAAAAGCCGCCCCGCCATAGGGGGCGACCGCGTCGGCACCGGTCAGGACGTTGATGCCCTCACCGTCCAGATGCGCGTCGTTCGGCCAAAGGCCTTCGGCGATGACCACGCCACGCCGCGTGCCGCCACCGATTTTCGCATGCAGGCGGATTTCCCCGCGCTCGTTGCCGATCCGCACGATGTCTCCCTCGGCGATACCAAGCGCCGTAGCATCTTCCGCTTGGATCATCACTTCGGGCCGGACTTCCTTCTGCAGCGAAGACGGCGTTTCGGCAAAAGTCGAGTTCAGGAACGACCGGGCTGGCGATGTCGCCAGCCGGAAAGGATGTGTCTCGTCGGCTACCTCGATCAGATCGACATGGTCGGGAAACTTGGGCAACTGCGCATGCGGGCCGAAGACACCGAGCGCTTTCGGTGGACGGTTCGGCGCCGGTGTGCCGGTCCAGTCGGCCTTGAAGCGGAATTTTCCATCGGGATGGCCAAAACCATCGACGAAATGCGCGGTGTCGAAATCGGGTTGGACGTCGAGCCATTTCTCGCGCTTCAGCCCCTCATAGCCGATGCCGTAGTTGACCAGGATATGGTCGATATGCTCGCGTTCGCTGAGGCCGAAACCGGGCTTGTCGGCAACGCCGAGGCGCTTTGCCAGTTCCTCGATGACGAACAGATTGGTGCGTACGGTCGATGGCGGTTCAACCACCTTGGGGCCGAGCAGGATATGCTGGTGGCCGCCGCCACGATAAAGATCGTCATGCTCGAGAAACATGGTGGCGGGCAGCACGATGTCGGCCACCTTGGCCGTATCGGTCATGAACTGCTCGTGCACGGCGACAAACAGGTCGTCGCGCAAAAATCCCTGCTTCACCAGCCGCTGTTCCGGCGTGACGTTGACCGGGTTGGTGTTCTGGATGAGCATGGCCGTCACCGGGCCGCGATGGCGCAGCGCCTCGGCATCGCCGGTCAGCACCCGGCCGATCTGCGACTGGTCGAGCATACGGATATCCGGATCGAGCATTGCTGAACCTACCAGTTCGCGCTTGTCGAACTTGAAGATATCGTTGTTGGTATGGAAGGCGCCGCCGCCCTCATGCTGCCAGGAGCCGAGTACGGTCGGCACCGAGGCGGCGGCGTGGATGGCGACCGCGCCGTTGCGCTGGCGGGTAAAACCGTAGCCGAGCCGGAAATAGGTTTTTGGGGTGGTGCCGACCAGCTTGCCGAAAGCCTCAATTTCCTCCACGGGAAGCCCGGTGATGGCAGAAGCCCATTGCGGCGTGCGCGTCTTCAGATGCGCTTCAAGCCCCGCCGGATCGTCGGCGTATTTTGCAAGGTAAGCCCGGTCGGCATATCCGTCGCGAAAGGCGATGTGCATGACGGCACAGGCAAGGGCCGCGTCGGTTCCGGGCTTCAGCACCAGCCCCATATCGGCCTGCTTGATCGTCGGATTGTCGTAGATGTCGATGACGACGATCTTGGCGCCACGCTCCTTGCGGGCCTTGATCGCGTGAGTCATGACGTTGACCTGGGTCGAGACCGCATTGGTGCCCCAGATGACAACGCAATCGGATTTCGCCATCTCGCGCGGATCGGGGCCGCGCAGCGAACCGGTCGCCATCGCCAGTCCGGTCCAGGCGAGGTTGGTGCAGATCGAGCCGAAGAAGCCGGAATATTTTTTGGCGTGACGCAGCCGGTCGATCGAATCGCGCTGCACCTGCCCCATCGTGCCGGCATAGAAATAGGGCCAGACGGCTTCGGAGCCATGCGCCTGCTCGGCCTTGACGAAGGCTCCGGCGATCTCGTCCAGCGCGTCCTCCCAGGACAGCTCCTGCCAGCTGCCCTCGCCCTTGGCGCCCTTGCGGCGCTGCGGCACCATCAGGCGGCCGGGGTGATAGATGCGCTCGGAATAGCGTGCGACCTTGGCGCAGATGACGCCGGCGGTGTAGGTATTGGCGCCAGCGCCGCGCACCCGGCCGATCCGGCCTTCGGGAGTAATATCGACCTCCAGCGCGCAGGCCGAGGGACAGTCGTGCGGACAGACGGTGTGGCCGACGGACTTTTCTGGTTTTATGGGGGTCGCAACGTTCATTGCTTTTCTATATTGCATCGCGAAAGGGTGTCACAGTCCCCTTCGCCATACATTCCAACATTTCACGGGACGATAAGGGACGCGAATGAATTACCGTCACATCTACCACGCCGGAAACTTCGCCGACGTCCTCAAGCACGCCGTTCTCGCCCGGCTGATCGTCTATATGGCGCAGAAGGAGAAGGCCTTTCGCGTGCTCGATACCCATGCCGGTATTGGTATTTATGACCTTTCGAGCGAAGAAGCGCAGAAGACCGGCGAATGGGTCGACGGTATCGGCCGCATTCTCGACACTGACATTCCGGCCAAGGCAAAGGCGATTCTGGAGCCTTACCTCACGGCCGTGCGCGATCTCAACCCTGATGGCGGCCTGACGCTCTATCCGGGATCGCCAAAGCTGACCCGCATGCTGATGCGGCCGCAGGACCGGCTGTCGGCGATGGAACTGCATCCCGACGACTACGAGACACTGCACCGGCTGTTCGACGGTGATTTTCAGAGCCGTATCACCGAGCTCGATGGCTGGCTGGCGCTCGGCGCCCATCTGCCGCCGAAGGAAAAGCGCGGCATCGTATTGGTCGATCCGCCGTTCGAGATCGCCGGCGAATACGAACGGCTGGCGGATGGCCTGCACAAAGCCTACCGGCGGTTTTCCGGCGGAACCTTCTGCCTGTGGTATCCGCTGAAGCAAGGCGCACCGATTGCCGAATTCCACGCTACCCTGCAGGCATTGGAAATCCCCAAGATGCTCTGCGCCGAACTGTCGGTCCGCAGCGACCGCGATACGACCGGGCTTTCGGGTTCCGGCCTGATCATCGTCAATCCGCCTTTCACGCTGAAAAGCGAACTCGACATCCTGCTCCCCTTCCTCAAGGACCGGCTGAAGCAGGATCGCCATGCCTCTGCCCGCGCCTTCTGGTTGCGCGGCGAGGAAGTGCTGGAACGGGATTGAGCAAGGACGGGATTTGGGCGGGACTTGATGGTTTGCTCGCGTAAGCGGTGATCGGAGCGATCCCGGCATCACCATCGCTGATATTCCCATCCGGTCAGGCCTGAATATTGCCGGGCAAAGGCCACCGCCACCGATGACGAAAGCCGGGCGATCTGGTATCTCATCGGGCCGAACCGGGGGCCGGCATCGGTCGAATGTTGAATTTCTGCATGGGCGCGCTGATCCGTGGCATATCTACGGCGCACTCCGCTTCGCTAAGGTGATATCGGTGATTTCAGGATTTCGCAGAACCATCGTGGTCATGTTCGGACTGCTGGCGCTTGCCGCATGCAGTGGCGAAGGCGGAGAAAAGAAGCAGGCTGGACAAGACACGCCTGCTGCAAGTAGCTCCGCCAATACGCCGATCGTCGGCACTCCTGCCGTCAACGCGCAGAGAGCCAAGAAATCCGTCCCATTGGGCAGCGGTCTCGACTTCTATGTCCTGTCGCTCTCCTGGTCGCCAAGCTGGTGCCTGGACAACGATCCGTCGGGACGATCGATGCAATGCGACCCGGACAACAATCACGGCTTCATCGTCCACGGGCTCTGGCCGCAGAACGAGCAAGGCTATCCGGAATTCTGCCGCACGCGCGAATCGGACCGGGTGCCGGACGCGCTGGGGCGGGGCCTGTTCGATATCATGCCGTCGATGGGGCTAATCGGCCATGAATGGCGCAAACACGGTTCCTGCTCGGGGCTGAGCCAGAAGGACTATTTTGCCGTGTTGCGCGCCGCCCGTGAAAAACTGGTGATACCGCCGGCTTTGCAATCGGTCGGACCGGATCAGAGAACAAATGCCACGCAAATCGAAACGGCGCTGATATCGGCCAATCCGGGCCTTCGCCCTGATGCGCTCGCTGTCACCTGTGCCTCCGGCCGCGTCGATGAAGTCCGCATCTGCTTCAACAAGGATCTCAGCTTCCGCGCCTGCGGCGCGATCGATCGCGCCGGCTGCAAGGTGAAAAACCTTAACCTGCCCGCTACCCCCTAGACCACCTCAACGAACGAACCATCCAGCGAAAGAAAGCTCTGATGAAGATCTTCTATTCCCCGACTTCCCCCTATTCCAACAAGGTGCGCATGGCCGCGCGTTACGCCGGTCTTGCGACCGAAAACGTTTTGACCGACACCAACGGCACCCCGCAGGACCTGATCGCCAGCAACCCCTTCGGCAAGATCCCGACGCTGGTGACATCCGAGGGCAAGGCGATCTACGACAGCCGCGTGATCATGAATTTCATCGACCGCGAGACCAAGGGCAAGCTCTATCCGCGCAACGCCGAGAAGCGTACCGACGTGGAATTGCTGGAAGCCTTGTGCGACGGCATCTGTGACTGCCTGCTGGCGATTGTCTACGAAAAGCGCTTCCACCCGCCGGAAAAGATCCATCAGCCGTGGATCGACAGACAGTGGGAAAAGGCCGGCCGTGGCCTCGACCTTCTCAACGCCAATATGCCGAAGACCGGTGCCAAGCTGCATGCCGGTCACTTCGCGCTCGCGGCCCTGCTGCGCTATATCGAACTTCGTTTCACCGGAGAGTGGCAGAAGGGCCGCCCGAAGCTGAAGAACTGGCCGCAAAAATTCGAAAAATTCTTCCCGGACTACGCACAGTTCAAGGTCTAATACCCTTGGAAATCATTGCATAAAACGCAAAAAAGGCCGGATCGCTCCGGCCTTTTTTGTATTCCCGATCCGATGGATCAGAACTTGACGCCCATACCGACGCGGACGCTGTGTTCGTCGTAGCCCGACGAAACCTTGCCGCCCGGCAGGTCGAAGTTCTTCGAACCGTAGTCGGAGTAGCGGTATTCGACGCGCGCCGTGACGTTGTCGGTCACGAAGGCTTCGGCACCGGCACCGGCCGTCCAGCCGAGCAGCGTGTTCTTGTCCGAACCGCCGGCATTGCCAGTTGCCTTGACGCTCGATGCTGCCAGACCAGCCGTACCGTAGACCAGAACCGGGTTCAGGTCGTAGCCGACGCGGCCGCGAACGGAGCCGTTGACGCCCTGTTCCATCTTGCGATCGGAATTCTTCGTATCGTTGTCGCCGTAGTTGATGTCAGCTTCAGCACCGTAAACGATGTTGCCGCTCTGCATGTTGTAGCCACCATAGAGACCGCCACCAAAACCAGCAGCGCTACGGCCGCCCGTAGCGTTGTACTCACCATGGCCCCAGTTGGCGGTACCACCAACATAGGCGCCCGACCAGTTCTTCACGGCGGGTTCGTTGTATTCGGCAGCCGGAGCAGCCGGAACTTCGTCGATCGCGTCGGCAGCCTGAACAGCGGAGAAGGCGATGAGGGATACGGCAGAAGCCATAAGGGTGGTGATGAGAGTACGCATAAAAGTCTCCTTTACGAACCGATGCTCCGGACCCTCGCGGTCCCAAACTGATACATCGGGGAATTGCAAATTAACCCGCCCGGTTGACGAGGAAATTGACGGTCAAATGCGGATTCTCAAGAGCCAAATTGTGAAATTTTAGTGGCACGAGCATGGCTAAAATTCGATGTTGCTTCATCGCCACAGGGAAATTATTAACCACAAAACACTATTAATAGAAAATATACTATAACTGCTCAAAACAATTCAATTTACCGCTTTTGCATTAATTTTTCCGAAACGAATGCGTGGGGCTGTTTCGCAATATTGGCCTGGCTCCTATATCCTTGCGGCATGCAAAAACACGAATCGCATAACGGGACGCTGCGGGCTCCTTTGAAAACTGCACTGGTGACCGGTGGCGCCCGGCGCATCGGCAAGGCTATTGTCGAGGATCTGGCGGCCCATGGCTTTGCAGTCGCCATCCACGCCAATACATCGCTGACCGAGGCGGAGGCCTTGGCAGCGGAGATTCGTTCAAGAGGTGGCAAGGCTGCGGCGGTTGTGGCCGATCTTGCCGATACTGCGTCCGTGCGGACCGTCATGGAAAAAGCCGTCTCGGCGCTGGGACCTCTCGGCCTGCTGGTCAACAACGCCTCGCTGTTCAAGAAGGACAGCCTCGACGAATTCGACGAGACGATCTGGGACCGGCATTTCGCCCTTCACGTCAAAGCCCCATCGTTGCTGGTCCGCGATTTTGCCACACAATTGCCGGGCGAGAATTCCGGGCTGGTCGTTAACATCATCGATCAGCGCGTCTGGGCTCCCAATCCGAGATTTTATTCCTATATGTTGTCGAAGTCGGCTCTTTTGACGGCGACAAAAACGATGGCACAGGCCTTGGCACCGGCAATCCGCGTCAACGGCATCGGGCCGGGCCCGACCCTGCCGAACGAACGGCAAAACAAGGATGATTTCGACACACAGGTCGAGGCGCTGATCCTGAAGCGTGGTCCGCAGCTTGACGAATTCGGCCGGGCGATCCGGTTTCTGTTCGACACGCCGTCGATCACCGGGCAGATGATTGCGCTTGACGGCGGCCAGCATCTTGCCTGGGAAACGCCGGATATTTTGGAGATTGTGGAATGAACGGGCGCGTGCCCAATGACGGCGGCATTCTCTATGATGAAAATGCCAGCGACGACGAAGACCTGATCGAGGTGCCGGATGCTGCTGCGCCGGCGCCGATCCTCGATTGGGCAGAGACCAGCGCCATTCCCGACGGTTTGCGCGGCGCCGACCTTATCCAGGCCTTCGTCAAGCGCCTGCCCAACAGCCCCGGCGTCTACCGCATGTTCAACGAGGCCGGCGACGTGCTCTATGTCGGCAAGGCGAGAAACCTGAAGAAGCGCGTCAGCAACTATGCGCAAGGGCGGCTGCATTCCAACCGCCTGACCAAGATGGTGCGCGAAACCGCCAATATGGAATTCGTCACGACGCGCACCGAGATCGAGGCGCTGCTGCTCGAAGCCAACCTGATCAAACGCCTGCGGCCGCGCTTCAACGTGCTGTTGCGCGACGACAAGTCGTTTCCTTATATTCTGGTGACCGGAGATACACGCGCACCGGCGCTCTACAAGCATCGCGGTGCGCGCAGCCGCAAGGGTGATTTCTTCGGACCCTTCGCCTCCGCCGGCGCTGTCGGCCGCACCATCAACTCGTTGCAGCGCGCCTTCCTCTTGCGCACCTGCACCGACAGCGTGTTTGAAAGCCGCACCCGCCCCTGCCTGCTGCACCAGATCAAGCGTTGCGCGGCCCCCTGCACCCATGAGGTCAGCGACGCCGACTATGCCGAGCTGGTCACCGAGGCCAAGGATTTTCTCTCGGGCAAGAGTCAGGCGGTGAAGGCGACGATTTCAGCCGCAATGAGCGAAGCCTCCAAAAACCTCGATTTCGAGCGGGCAGCGCTTTACCGCGACCGGCTGGCGGCGCTGTCGCATGTCCAGAGCCACCAGGGTATCAATCCGGCCGGGGTCGAGGAAGCCGACGTGTTCGCCATCCATCACGAGGGCGGGGTCTCCTGCATCCAGGTGTTCTTCTTCCGCACCGGCCAGAACTGGGGAAACCGCGCCTATTTCCCCAAGGCCGACCCGACCCTGACATCCGCCGAGGTGCTCAGCGCGTTTCTCGTACAGTTCTACGACGACAAGCCCTGTCCCCGGCAGATCCTGCTCTGCGAGACGGTCGAGGAACAGGATCTGCTGGGCGCAGCACTCAGCGAAAAATCCGGCTACAAGGTCGCGATCCTCGTGCCGCAGCGCGGGGAGAAGAAAGATCTGGTCGAGCACGCCGTTGCCAATGCCCGCGAGGCACATGGCCGCAAACTCGCCGAAACCGCCTCGCAGTCGCGCCTGCTCGAAGGTTTTGCCACGACGTTCAAGCTTGAGCGCACCCCGCGCCGTATCGAGATCTACGACAACTCCCATATCATGGGCACCAATGCCGTCGGCGGTATGGTGGTGGCGGGGCCGGAAGGTTTCGTCAAAGGCCAGTACCGCAAGTTCAACATCAAATCGACCGACATCACCCCCGGCGACGATTTCGGGATGATGAAGGAAGTGATGACGCGGCGGTTTTCACGCCTGTTGAAGGAAGAGGGGAAGCCCGACCGCAGTATCGAGACCAACGAGGACAGCGCGTTCCCGGCCTGGCCCGACATCATCCTGATCGACGGCGGCCAGGGCCAGATGACGGCGGTGCGGGCCATCCTCCAAGAGCTGGATATCGAGGATTGCGTCGTTGCCATCGGCGTTGCCAAGGGTGTTGACCGTGAAGCGGGCCGCGAAAGGTTCTTCCCGCCGGGCGGTAGCCGCGACGGGTTTTCGCTGCCGCCGCGCGATCCCGTCCTCTATTTCATCCAGCGCATGCGCGACGAGGCGCATCGGTTTGCCATCGGCTCGCACCGGGCGCGACGCAAGAAGGAAATGGTCAAGAACCCGCTCGACGAGATCGGCGGCATCGGCCCGACGCGCAAGCGCGCCCTGCTCCACCATTTCGGCACCGCCAAGGCTGTATCCCGCGCCGGGATCAATGACCTGATCGCCGTCGAGGGCATTTCGGAAGCGGTGGCGCGACTGGTCTACGATCATTTCCATGAGGACGGCGCGAAATAAGCGAAGGCGGCCAGATCTGCCGCCTTTGCCATTCAGTCCAATGGTAAGGTCAAGCGACTAGGCCTTTGCGGCTTCATCGATGAAGGCTGCGACGTCGACGGGCATCGAGGCCAGCGAAGCATGGCTTGCCTTCAGCGTAATGACCTTCTTTGCCCCGAGCCGGCCCGACATCCAGCGCTGGTTGTCCGGATGGATCATGTGGTCCTCGCTGGAAATCTGATACCAACTGCTCTTGTTCTTCCATGCCGGATTGCTGATCTCGTTGCCGAACGTGCTGGCAAGCGGCGCTTTCTGGGTGATGCCCATGACAAGCCCCTCATCGGCGCTGAGGTCCTGGCAGAAGCTCTCATGATATTTCTCCGGCTTGACCCAGAGATAACCATCGCTGTCCGGCGCCAGATTGGCGGCCGCCGCTGGTGGACTTTTCGCCGTGATGCCGCCGGGGCTCTCGCCCGCGTCGGGCGCAAATGCCGCGATATAGACAAGCCCAGTGACATTCGGCTGGTTGCCCGCTTGGGTAATAACGGCGCCGCCGTAGGAATGGCCAACAAGAAGAACAGGCCCGTCTACCTGGGCAACCATCTTGCGGGTACGCTCGGCATCGTCCGCCAAAGATGTCAGCGGCAGTTCGACAGCCTTGATGGAACGATGACCCAAACGGGTCAGTTCCAGGATGACTTTGCTCCAGTGGGCAGCGCCACCCCAGAAGCCATGCACGAGAAGGATCGTCGGAACCTGTGCCATGTGATGTTCTCCCAGCAGATTTGATTGGAAACGGCAGGCCGATATGAGCAATACACCCTATCGGCGGC
The DNA here is from genome assembly GCF_049897905.1 of Pararhizobium sp. PWRC1-1. Classification (NCBI taxonomy): domain Bacteria; kingdom Pseudomonadati; phylum Pseudomonadota; class Alphaproteobacteria; order Hyphomicrobiales; family Rhizobiaceae; genus Pararhizobium; species Pararhizobium sp. PWRC1-1. The sequence continues at coordinate 195,961 of NZ_JAFCXE010000002.1, forward strand.
TATCAAACAGCAGGTCTATGACGGGACTGTGGCGCAGCCTCAGATCGCCAGCCGTCCGAGGCCAGACAACATCCGCGTCAATTCCGCCTGACGCCGCGTTCCGGTCTTTAGGAAGATGCGCTTCAGGTACGTACGGACCGTTTCAAGCTTCAGGCCAAGCTTGATCGACACCGCTTCCAGGCTTGCACCGGAGGCGAGTTCACGCGCGACGCGGGCCTCTCCGGGTGTCAGATCAAACAATCCGCTGAGGACCCGCATATCCGGCGCTCCGGCTGCGCCGACCGGTGTTGCAATCAACACAGCAAGGCTTCTCGAAAAAATGTCGCGTGCATTTCTTCGAACCGGCATGAGATTTAGGATCAAGGCCGGCGCGTTTTCTTCCGCCGCCAAAGGGATGGATTGCACATTCGACGCCCGCGCGACGCTCAATTGTTCCAGCGCGGTGAGAACCAGTCCATTCGCCGCAGGGTTTTTGAGCGAAATCCGGTTGGCGGCGCCGGTGCGGATACGCGGCGCAAGAGCCTCCATATCCTCGTTCATGGCCAGTACCCGATTATCATCGCTGAGGACCGCGGCGGGAAGCCCGATCAATGACAGCGTCGATGTGATGCTGTGCGCCTGCCGGAAAATCATTCGCGAGGAGATCAGCGCTGCGCGGGCGAGATCACCTTTCACGCTGTTGATGCGATCGAGCGCCTGACTTGAGAATGGCCCGTCCTCGCTGCGGGCAAGAAAATCAAAGACGAGCGTGTGCCCCGAAGGCTCTGGCAACACCGCACCCATGCTCCAGCCAAGGCCAAGCGGTCGCAGAAAGGTGTTGTAGATCGGATCGTCAGCGATTTCCTCTGCGGTCATGAGGTCTACGTCGCGGGCAAACGACATCGGTGCCAACAGCATGGAGCGTTCCGGCCGCGGATTGTGCGGCCTCGCATCGCTGCTTGCATACCGCTCCATCGGTTCCTCGATGTTTGGCGAGCAAACCCACCGGATTGCTCCGCCGGTATCGGCGGTCAGAATGCAGGCCGAGAAACCGTTCACCTCTTCCGCCAGACTGGCGCAGACGTCCGGCCAAAGCTCAGGGATAACTGCGGCTTCATAGATACGATCGATCAGCGTCAAGGCATCGGACATTATTTGCTCTATGTTGGAGCATTTACTCGATAGTGCCCCAAGGAGACAGGTTTTGCCAAGCGCAATGCAGCCGGTCCCTAAAAATAGGGGTTTTAGTTCACCCTGCGTTCAGACGAATTCCGCCATAATTCAGGCCGATCTCTAATGACCGGTTGACGCCGCTGTCACAAAGTCTTTCATCTGTCGTCAAAGAACTCGCAGAGAACCCGAATCGATGTCCACCACGCCTGCCGCTTACAACATTCCCAATCTCCTGACCTATGCCCGGATCCTGGCAGTGCCGCTGATCGTCCTGTGTTTCTTCGTCGAAGGCAGGCTGCAGAGTTCGGATTTCGCCCGCTGGACGGCGCTGGGGCTTTTTGCTGTCGCCTCGATCACCGATTTCTTTGATGGCTATCTGGCGCGTATCTGGAAGCAGACCTCCAATATCGGCCGCATGCTGGATCCGATTGCCGACAAGCTGCTGGTCGCCTCGGTTCTTCTGCTTGTGGCTGCCGATGGCACGATTGCCGGCTGGTCGATCTGGGCGGCGATCATCATTCTGTGCCGTGAAATCCTCGTTTCCGGCCTGCGCGAATATCTCGCCGCCCTGAAGGTCAGTGTGCCGGTAACCCGCATCGCCAAATGGAAAACGACGATCCAGATGGTCGCCATTGCCTTCCTGCTGGCTGGCCCTGCCGGCGACAAGGTGCTCCCCTACACGACCGAAATGGGCATCGGCCTGCTCTGGCTTGCCGCCGCCATCACGCTCTATACCGGCTACGACTATTTTCGCGCCGGCTTGAAACACATGGTTGACTGATGGCGAGCGTCAACCTCGTCTATTTCGCCTGGGTGCGCGAGCGGATCGGCAGGGGCGAAGAAACGCTGGTGCTTCCGGGTACCGTCGTTACGGCGGGCGACCTGCTCGCCCACCTGAAGACGCTCGGCGAGGAATATGAGGCGGCGCTGGAACATGAGAATGTCATCCGCGTCGCCATCAACCAGGAACATGTCGATCACGACGAGACGATTGCCGGTGCGCGGGAAATCGCTCTTTTCCCGCCGATGACCGGAGGCTGAGACGGTGACGCGTGCTCCCGTCACGGTTCGCGTCCAGCGTGGCGATTTCGATCTGGCATCGGAAGTACAGGCTCTGTCGGCCGGCCGCCACGATATCGGCGCCGTGGTGACGTTTTCCGGGCTTTGCCGCGATGAAGCCGGAACGCTGAGCGCCCTTGAACTCGAGCACTATCCCGGTATGGCGGAAGCGGAAATCACCCGTATCTGCGACGAAGCTATCACCCGCTTCGGCCTTCAGGCCGCCACAGCCATCCATCGCTACGGCAAAATCGTACCCGGCGAAAACATAGTCCTCGTCATCACCGCCTCGCCGCACCGGCAGGCTGCCTTCGATGGCGCCAATTTCATCATGGATTTCCTGAAAACCTCGGCCCCCTTTTGGAAGAAAGAACACGCCGCCGATGGCACTGCGGGTGGCTGGGTCAGCGCCAAGGACGAGGACGACAGTGCGAGGGACCGCTGGTCGGACTGACCAGGTCCATCTGTCAGGGCTGAAACCGTTCCTTGCGCGTCAGCACCAAAAGCAGCACCAGGAACGAAAAGATCACAAAATCCCGCCACAGCATTGGCCCATAGGCGCTCCACAGGGTTTCGCTCAATCCCATCACCGCTGCCCCCACCGCTGCCAGGACAGGCGCGGTCTGGCCACCGATGGCGGCAATGAACAGCACCTTGACGCCGAACACCAGACCGGCACCGAAATCCATCGTGCCGTAATAGGCAGTCGCCAGAATGCCCGCGATCGCTGCCAAAAGGGCCGAAAATCCGTAGGCGGCGATGAAGATGCGGCGGCCATCCACACCGCACAATGCCGCAGCACCCGCATCGTCGGACACGGCCCGCCATGCACGGCCCCAGGCCGAGCGCGCGAGGAACAGCTGTCCTGCCCCGACGATGGCCAGCATCAGGGCCGTGTTCACGAGCTGCACCACCGTCAGCGTCACCGGAAACCGCGGATCGGACCAGAGCGTCACCGGCGTATTGAGAAACGGCGGCAGCCACAGGCTGCGTGTCTGCGCCGCGATCCGCGACACTTCCATCAGCACCAGCGCGATGCCGAGCGAGACGACCACCACCGTATTGGCCGATGTCGCCGCCAGCCTGTGCATGACCGAACGTCCGATCAACAGGCCGGCACCGAGCGTATAGACCAGAGCCGACACCGCCCCGACGGCAAGCGCTGCCGGCAGCACCAGCCACAGGCGGTTCCAGGCGAAATCGGAAAACAGCAGGAATATCTGGCCGGCAAAGCCGAACAGCGCACCATAGGTCAGATCAGCCCGCCGGGTGACGGAAAAGGCGATCGAATAGCCGAAGGCGAGCAGCGCATAAAGGGCCGCGATAGGCAGTGCGCTGGCAAGCTGCTGCAGAAAATAGGCCATGACACATCCACTGATGACAAAATCACTATAACTGGTAAAATACGTTTTACCAGTTAGGATATTGTATGACGTTTTCCTGGACCCAGCATCGCTTTTCCGGTGGCGCGCTCGCCCTCGATGTCGCCAATTCGGTGATCCTGCGCTTCGACGCCGAGCGGCGGATCGACCGCTACGCCGATCCCGCTGCCATGCGCGACTTTGCCACTGCCGCAAACCGGTTCTCTGCGGAAAAGGAACAGTTTGGAACACTGGAGCCGGTGGCGCCGGAAAACCGCGATGCGTTTCTGGATTTACGCGAGGCGGCCGACCGGCATTTTCGCGCCGGGGTGCTCGGCGCCTCTACGGGAGAAGACCTGGCCGACCTGCTCGATGCGGCCTCCACCATCATCCGCAGGCATCCGGCAAAAACCGCCCGCACGCCGCTCGATGCCGCCACCGCCCGCTCGGCATTGATGCTTGCGGCATTCAACGAGCCGGAACGGCTGAAAATCTGCCCCAATTGCCAATGGCTGTTTCTCGACCGCAGCCGCAACCGCAGCCGCACCTGGTGCGACATGACGGTCTGCGGCAACCGCGCCAAGGCCAACCGCCACTACCAGCGTCAGAGGAAGGATTTTGTCGCATGAGCACCCGGCGCCTCACCCTTGCCGCGACGCTTCTTGCCGTTATGGCCGTTCTGCCTGCCTGCCAGCGCGAGACCGGCCCCGACCCGCTTCAGTTGACCGGCAAGATGTTCATCTTCAACTACCGCCTCGCCTATGCCACCTACATGATCACGCTCACGAAGACCCAACCGGTGCCGGATGGCAGCACCGTCGTCGCCACATTCGAAAACCCGTCGGGTGGACCGCCCCTGAAGCTCGACCGCACACTGTTTCAAAAGCTTGACAAGATCGTGCTTGAAAGCCCCGACGTCACCTGCGTGAAGAAGCAAAAACCCTATTCGGTGACGATCGAAGTCAAAGGCCCCGATGGCGCCATCCTGCAGACGCTGAAGACTTCTGTCATTTCCAATCTCGACCAGGACATCATGCCGGCGCAAGCGCTGGTGGTCGGCCCGGCCTATGACAAGAACCCGGACGTCTTCAAGAACGGCAAGGCACCCGAACATTTCCAGACTGCGAAATGCCCGACCTGAGACGCCATAATGCAAAAAAAGCCGGAGCGTTTCCGCCCCGGCTTTTTACAGTCTTTTCAAACTCTTCGGGTCAAAACCCTCAGAGATTGATTCAGCCGACGATTTCGGTGTCGGAGAACCAGTACTTGATTTCCTGTGCAGCGGTTTCCGGAGCGTCCGAACCGTGAACCGAATTTTCGCCGATCGACAGGGCGTGGGTCTTGCGGATCGTGCCTTCGTCGGCGTTGGCCGGGTTGGTCGCGCCCATGATTTCGCGGTTCTTCAGGATGGCGCCTTCGCCTTCGAGAACCTGAACGATGGTCGGGCCGGAGGTCATGCCTTCAACCAGTTCGCCGAAGAAAGGGCGTTCCTTGTGAACGGCGTAGAAACCTTCGGCTTCGCGCGTGCTCATCCAGACGCGCTTGGAAGCGACGACGCGCAGACCTGCGTCTTCGAGCATCTTGGTGATGGCGCCCGTCAGGTTACGCTTGGTTGCGTCCGGCTTGATCATCGAAAATGTGCGTTCAATCGCCATTGTCTCAATTCCCTTTGCTTACATAAATCGGGGGTTTTTCCGCGAATTTTGCGGTTCAATAGCCGCCAATTCCGTGCAAAACAAGGGGGAGCGCAGAAGTTTCACGCCGCTGTCACGCAGCGCCCGGCACCGTTATGCAGATCGAGGCAACGCTCGAACCAGTCGATCACCGGATCGCCCGGCTCTAGAATCCGCTTCGTCGAGACGATGCGGGCCCATTGCAGCGGCCCGAAGACGATATAGTCGGCAAACAATGGCGTCTCGCCGCCGATGAACGGCTGCTTCTTCAGCATCATACGCAACGGCTCAAGCTTTGCCGCGAAGGTCTTTAGTTCCTCTATCCCGGTTTCCGCCACCGCCTCGAGGCTCATGCCGAAGCGGGCTTGGCGGGAGGTGCGGAAATAGGCCTGATCGACCGGTTCCAGGCGGTCGTGAATGTCCATGAGGATGATGCGCACAAGCGATGTGTGCAATGTCATCAGCGACCAGCTCTCGATGAACCGTGCCATCCCCTTGCCGCCCTCGCCGCCAAACAGCGATGGACGATCCGGATAGGTCTTCTCCAGATAGAGCGCGATCTCAAAGCTGTCACTGACCAATTGCTCGCCGTCGCGCAGCAAGGGTACGATCTTGGTGGCCGCGTTCTCGATCACCGGGATCTGGGTGAAGCCCACCGGCATGGTCTGGTGATCCATGCCCTTGTGGGCAAGCGACAGGACCGTCTTCCACGTATGGGGCGAAAACGGGCGGCTCCGGTCTGCGCCGCAGAGCGTATAGAGGGTGCGGGTCATGTCGTCTCCTTCAAAGGCATGGCAATCAAAAGCATGGCAACATGGGCATTCGAAACCACAGACAGCCAACAATCAAATCAGTAAATTTCATGGATCGCATCACCCACCGCGATGCGATTTGGCGCTAGACTGCGCAAAACCCTGGGGAATACCATGATGCTCGATCACTACCGGATGTTTGCCGATTACAACCTCTGGGCCAACCGGCTCGTCTATGAGGCCGCCGGCAGACTCGACGATGCGCAATATCGCCAAAACAAGGGCGCCTTTTTCGGCTCGCTGCACGCGACGCTCAACCACGTGCTATCAGCCGACCGGATCTGGATGAAGCGTTTTACCGGCACCGGCGAAGCGCCGGCGACACTCGACGGCATCCTGTTTGATGATTTCGCCGAACTCTCGGCTGCACGAACCGCGGAAGACGCGCGCATCGTCGCCTTTGTCGCCGGCCTCAGCGAAGACGATCTCGCCGGCCGGTTTACCTATACGCCGGTCAGCAACCCCATCCCCGTCACCCAGCGCCTCGCCCCGCCGCTCGCCCATTTCTTCAACCACCAGACCCACCATCGCGGCCAGTTTCACATGACATTGACGGCGCTGGGCGGGCCGAGCCTTGCGCTGGACATGAGCTATTTTTTACGGGCGCCGGAATTCCGGCATTACGCGGAGTGAGGCAAGCACCGGAAATCATTTGGTTCTTCGCTGCCGTCACAGCAATGTCACAAGGCTTGAGCAAGTCAGCCGCGTCATAGTCCGTTCATATTTTAAGAATGGAGCAGGACGACGCCATGGATTGGTATCCCATCGAAGCGCTTGAGGCCGGCAAGCTTGCCGTGCTGCATTTTGAAAATCAGGACGAACAGCGCTGGGTCGGCTACATCCATGACGACGGCATCTGCCACTGGCCGGAGAATGTGTCGGGACGCCGCCCCGATGGCTGGCAGGACCTCTCCGCCCTGTTCTCCACCCTGCCCGACAGCGCAAAGCAGATCGTCTCGGCTTCGTTTTAGGCGGCTGCCCGGTTATGCGGCCGCGCCCGACGCGGGCCGCAAAGCCAGATATTCCCAGAGAGCCACGACGAACAGCACTGCGGTCGCGGTGATCTGGATGACATAATTGCTGCTGAACGGCACGAGCACGGCGGTTGCCGTGAGAAGAACCAGCCCGGCGATATGCGAAACCGGGATTTTCCGGGCAACGGCCATCTTCACCCAGATATTGCCGGCGAGAAACAGGATCGGGCCGCCGATCATCGCCAGCGCGTTTTTCAGCGAGCTATCCTCCTGCGCATGCGACAGGCTGAAATCTTCGCCGACCGCCGTCAGTATGATGCCGGCGATGATCGGCAGATGGCCGTAGGTGAACAGGTTGTGCGCGACGCTCTCGGGGCGGGAGGTGTTTTCCGCCTTGTCGGCCGCATCTGCCTGTCCATGATGGAAATAGATCCACCACATGAAGCCGGTGCTGAGGAATGCACTGCAGAACACCGCAAAGGTCGTGTTCGAGTTCATATGCTCGGCGGCGTTCTTGCCGGTGGTCAGGATGGTTTCGCCCAGGCAGATGATGACGAACAGGGCGCAGCGTTCGGCCATGTGCTCGCCCGAGACATCCAGCGTTTCCGGCGGCGATTTTCCAAGGCCCGGCACGGCGTAGCGGACGGCGGGCGAGGCATAGTCGATGATCAAAGCGAAGCTCCACAGCGCGATCCGGCCTTCCAGCTCCATCATCGCGCCGGCCAGCCAGAAGACGGACGAGGCCAGCGTCCAGAGCGTGATCCGCACGAAGGTGGTGAAGGATGCGTCGTCGACACCCCGATAGGCATAGAGCGTGAAGAGCGAGCGGCCGACCTGCATGGCGCAGTAGATCAGCGCGAACATCAGCCCATGCTCGCCAAAGGCTTCCGGCAGCGCCAGCGCCAGCAGCACGCCGCAGAACATCAGGCAGAACAGCATCAGCCTGACGGCTTCCGTGCCGGTGTGCAAAAGATTGGTGACCCAGGTCGTATTGATCCAGACCCACCAGATCGCCAGGACCAAAAGCATGGATTCGAATGCCGCCGTCGGCCCGAAATCGGAAGCCAGCGTATGCGACAGCTGCACGAGCGCGAAAACGAAGACCAGATCGAAGAACAGTTCGGGAAAACTGGCGCTGGTCTGGTCGGGCTCTTCTGTGCGCAGCCAATTCGGACGCTTAACCGGCATGAGACGCTCCGTTTTTGCCGCCGGTGACGATATGTTCGCCGCTGCTTTTGGTTCCACCATCTCTGCGCATGATGTTTTTCCTGCTTGATTTTGCCGAGATATAGAGCGCCGCCCGCAGCCGGCAACGGCGCCGATGACAGACGGAACGGACAATCCGTTGCCCATATCGGCCGACCTCCTGTAAGCTTGCCCGATACGTGATCCCTGATGGAGGCGTCGCATGAAAAGACGGATGCTTGCGATGACAGCCGGTCTGATGTTTGCTTCGGCGAGCCAGGCGCAGTTCATGGATGCCGACGACCTCAACACGTTCTGCCGGCAGAAACACCCCGTCGCCTTCGGTTACGTCGCCGGCGTGCTCGACCGCTGGTCGCGCGATCTGTATCACGCCGAAATGTCCGATGTCGTCGATAAGGAAAACAACCGGCCGGACAGCAAGGTCCCGGTGACGGAGAAGATCCGTGCCAATGTCTGCGATCCCGACACCATCACGCTTGAGGAGCAGGTGCGGAATGTCTGCGCCTTTGTCGCCGCCCATCCGAAGGAACATGGCCGCAGCGCCGATATGCTGGTCCAAATGGCGATGCAGGCGAAATGGCCCTGCCCGGCCCGATAATGTCTGCCGATGAAAGCAGCCGGGCAGTTGTGCTTTGTCAAAACGCTCTTGCCTTTGACAGTCTTTTAATCCCGATGCTTTATCAGCTTTCTCCTGCAACCACCGCGCTTTCCGCGGTTTTGTGAGGGACGCGCAATGACGGACAAGCCCCAGCACGACGGCAATCAGGCGCAGAACGCCGCGATCCTGCTCAGGGTCGCCCAGACCATGGCCAAGCTTGGCGTTGCCGCTTTCCCGCGCAATTACGAACTGTTCTACGAGGCGCTGTCCGGCAACAATCCGCAATTGACGCGCGAGGTTGCGGCGCTTGGCGCCCACCCGATGCAGAACCCGATCGAGCAGATCGGCGTCAAATATCACCTCTCCGGCTTTGCCGCGATCGAGGCCGATATGATTCGCGCCGATACCGCCCGCTCGATCTCCGCCGTCAGCCATGTGCTGAAGGACAGCATCGCCAAGAAGGAAGTCTTTGCTGCGATGCTGCGCAGCTTCATAACCCGGCTGGAAACCGATCCGGTTGCCAGCATGTCGGACTTCGCCGATGACGCCGCGCGCCTGCGCGATGCGGTCGCCGTGTTCGAACGCGAGGAAAAGGCCTTTACCGCTGCGATGAACGAGACCGTGACGCAGCTTGGCGGTATCGACAGCGATATCGAGACGATGCGCAAGGCCGCCACCCGCGATCCCGTCACCGGCCTGCCGAACCGCATCGCCTTCTCGGCCAAACTCACGGCACTCTATGACGACGGCAAGGCGGTCGGCCCGGCAGCGCTGGCGCTGGTCACCGTCGAGGGCCTGCGCGAGATGGGCGAGCGTCATGGCGCAACCGCTGTCGAAAAGGCATTGAAGAAACTGGCGCCGGAATTCCGAAAATCCGTCAAGAAGGACGATTTCGTCGCCCGCATCGGCACCGACGAATTTGCCTTCGTCTTCCACGACGTCTCGGCCGACAATGCCGAAGCCATCGCTCAACGCATCTGCACCTCCGTCGAAGGTGTGCAAGTCGCCCTGCCGAACCGGGCGTTCACGACGCAGGCTCTATCGCTCTCCACCGGCATCGCCATGGCGTTTACCGCATCCGGCGGCGTCGATCTGTTCACCCAGGCCGAACTGGCTTTGAGGGCGGTGCGCAGCCGGGGCAAGCCGGGAACTTTGGTGTTTTCCGCCGCAATCGGCGGCCGGACGAAAAAAACCTACTCTCCACACGCCGCCTGACCCTGTTGCACTGCGGCAAACCCTTGCCTTCTCGGCCGAGTTCGGCCAAAACGCCGCCATGATCACGCTCAATAATCTTTCGGCCCGCATTGTCGGACGCCTTCTCATCGACCAGGCCAGCGTTGCGCTTCCGGCCGGCATCAAGGCTGGCCTCGTCGGCAAGAACGGCGCCGGCAAGTCGACCCTGTTCAAAATCATCACCGGCGACATGGAAGCCGAGACCGGCTCGGTCTCGATCCCGAAGAACGCCCGCATCGGCCAGGTGGCGCAGGAAGCCCCCGGCACCGAGGAGCCGCTGATCGAGATCGTGCTCAAGGCCGACAAGGAGCGCGAGGCGCTGCTGGCCGAAGCCGAGACCGCCACCGACCCGCATCGCATTGCCGACATTCATATGCGGCTTGCCGATATCCAGGCACATTCGGCCGAATCGCGCGCCGCCAGCATCCTGGCCGGCCTCGGCTTCGACGCCGAAGCGCAGTTGCGCCCGGCCTCGTCCTTCTCCGGCGGCTGGCGCATGCGCGTAGCGCTGGCAGCCGTGCTGTTTTCCGAGCCGGATCTGCTTCTGCTCGACGAGCCGACCAACTATCTCGACCTTGAAGGCACGTTGTGGCTTGAGGATTACATCAGCAAGTACCCGCACACGGTCATCATCATCAGCCATGACCGCGACCTGTTGAACACCGCCGTCAATGCCATCGTCCATCTCGACCAGCAGAAGCTGACCTTCTATCGCGGCTCTTACGACCAGTTCGAGCGCCAGCGCGCCGAAGCGATGGAATTGCAGACCAAGGCCAAGGTCAAGAACGATGCAGCGCGCAAGCATCTGCAGGCGTTCATCGACCGTTTCAAGGCCAAGGCTTCCAAGGCCCGTCAGGCGCAGTCGCGCGTGAAAGCGCTGGAGCGCATGGGCACGGTCTCGTCCGTCATCGAGGATCACGTCCAGGGCTTCAAGTTCCCCGATCCGGAGAAAGAAGCCGCATCGCCGATCATCGCGCTGGAAAACGGCACCGTCGGCTATACGCCGGGCAAACCAATCCTGCAGCACATGTCGCTGCGCATCGACACCGACGACCGCATCGCGCTGCTCGGCTCGAACGGCAATGGCAAGTCCACCTTCGCCAAGCTGATCTCCGGCCGCCTGCCCGCCACCGGCGGCTCGGTCCAGACGGCGCCGGGCCTGAAGATCGGCTTCTTCGCCCAGCACCAGCTCGACGACCTGATCCCCGAACACGATGCCGTCGAGCATGTGCGCCAGCGCATGCCCGGTGCCACCGAAGGCAAGGTGCGCGCCCGCGTCGCCCAGATGGGCCTTGCGACCGCCAAGATGAGCACGCCCGCCAAGGACCTCTCCGGTGGCGAAAAGGCCCGCCTGTTGATGGGCCTTGCCGCCTTCGATGCGCCGAACCTGTTGATCCTCGATGAGCCGACCAACCATCTGGATATCGACAGCCGCAACGCACTGATCCAGGCGCTGAACGAATATACCGGCGCCGTCATCCTGATCTCGCACGATCGCCACCTGATCGAGGCGACGGCCGACCGGCTGTGGCTGGTGAAGGACGGTACGGTCTCCAACTATGACGGCGACCTTGAGGACTATCGCGCAACCATCGTCCAGAGTTCCAAGGGCAAGGGCGGCAAGAACAAGACTAATGGCGGCGAGGAGCAGCTGAGCAAAGCCGAGCAGCGCAAGGCCAATGCCGACAAGCGCGCCACCTTTGCGCCGCTGAAGAAAAAGATCAACGATGTCGAATCCTTGACGGCAAAACTGAACAAACAGATTCAGGCCCTCGACAAGGAGCTTGAAGACCAGGACCTCTACGACAAGTTCCCGGAAAAGGCGGCTGCCAAGGTCAAGGAACGCGCCGAAGTCGTGGCCAAGCTCGCCAAGGCCGAGGAGCACTGGATGACATTGTCCGACGAATACGAACAGGCAATGGCAAGCTGATCGGCGGCGGTCAGTTCGATTGGTTTGAGCACCTGATCTCGTCCGTCATGCTCGCCCTTGTGGCTGGCATCCAGTCCGTTCAAGTCCTTGAGCGCAAGAGACTCTTTTTACGCGACAGCTGTTGCGTTGCTGGATGTCCGGGACAATCAACCCGGAGATGACGGAGGTGAGTTTTGTTTTTCAAGAACAGAACCCGGCGCATTTTATCCGCTTTTAGAACGGCGGAACAATGTCGCCATTTTCCTCATAGTCTTTGCCGCCTTTTAAACGGCCAGGGCGCGCTTGCGGGCGGGGATGGTCATGGCCATGACGCCGGCGATGACGCAGGCAAGGCCAATCAGGGCAGTGCTGCTGATGCTCTCCCCCAGAAAGATGACGCCGATCGCCACACCTATGGGGACGCGCAGATAGGCCTGCGCCGTCGTGCCCACAGAGCCCAGCGAGTGCACCAGCCGGAAATAGATGGCGAAGGCCAAAGCCGTCGAAAATACCGAGAGACCCAGCAGGGCGAGGATCGAGCCCGTGGACGGTGCCAGCGTCCATGGCCGATCGATCGCAAGGCTGAGCGGCATGAGGATGATGGCGCCGCAGATCAATGAGCCCGCCGCCGGCATCATCGGATCGAGCGATTTGAAACCACGGCCGAAAATGGCGGCACCTGCGTAGCAGATCGTTGCAGCGACGATGGCGAGCTGGGCTGGCAGCTGGTCACCGGCACCGTTCAACGCTTCCAGGCCAACGACAAGGGTAATCCCGGCAATCCCGGCGATAACGCCGAACAGCTTGCGTCCCGTCACCGGTTCGTGTCGGGTGAGAACCGCAGTGAGCAGAAACGCAAAGATCGGCGTCGTTGAATTCAGGATGGCGGCGAGACCGGCATCAACGGTTTGTTCCGCCCAGGCGATCAACGTGAAGGGGATCGCGCTGTTCAGGCAGGCCTGAAACAGGAACCTGCCCCATGTCGCCCTATCCTTGGGCAGGGAAAGCCCGCGAAAGCGCAGGACCGCCAGCAACAGAAAGCCGGCGATGAGGGTGCGGGTGGCAATCAGCGTGACCGGCGGAATGGTCTCCACGCCGATCTTGATGAAGGTGTAGGACGCACCCCACAATGTTGCGAGCGCCAGCAACAGCGCCAGTTCCTTTTTCAGGTTTATCGTGTCCGGTGTCATGATCGTCTCGCATCAGAAGGATTGCCAAATTCCATCCTGCTATATCGACCGTGACGCCGGAATGCTTCGATGAAGACCGAAGTGTAAAAGTTCTATTGAGGGAACTCAATCAGCCACAGGCAAAGCCACCTGATTCTACCGGGCGAATTTTCGCGCGCCCGCTACGCATAGAATGACCGCGACGGTGACCGCCAGCATCGTCCAACTCACCGGCTCATGCAGCAGGGTTGCAGCCAGCGCGAGGCCGAAAAACGGTTGCAGCAATTGCAATTGGCCGACGGCAGCAATGCCGCCCTGTACGAGGCCGCGATACCAGAAGATGAAGCCGATCAGCATGCTGAACAGCGACACATAGGCAAGGCTGAGCCACGCAGGCAGCGCAACGTTGGAAAAGGTCGCAGGCATGAAGACAAGCGACAGCACGATCATCACCGGCAGCGACAGGACCAGCGCCCAGCAGATTACCTGCCAGCCGCCCAGCGTGCGCGACAGTCTTGCTCCTTCAGCATAACCGAGCCCGCAGACGATGATGGCGGCAAGCATCAACCCGTCGCCGATGGGGGAAACCGCTCCGCCCTGCAGCAGGGCAAAACCAGCCACCAGCGAACTGCCGAGAATGGAGAATATCCAGAAAGCCGGCTTTGGCCGCTCGCCGCCCCGCAGCACGCCGAAGATCGCCGTCGCGAGCGGAAGCAGGCCGACAAAAACGATGGAATGCGCTGAGGTGACGTGCTGCAGCGCCAGCGCCGTCAACAGCGGAAAGCCGACGACGACACCGAGGGCGACGACAACCAGCGAGACGATATCGCCGCGCGACGGCCGCTTCTGCCGGAAGACGAGAAGCAGGCAAAGTGCCAAGAGGCCGGCAATCGCCGCGCGCGCAACGGTCAAGAACACCGGGTCCAGCTGCATCACCGCCACGCGGGTCGCCGGCAGCGAGCCGCTGAAGATCACCACGCCGATCAATCCATTGATCCACCCGCTCGCCATACGGTCCATGTCACACTCCTTCGTTTCGCCCTTATCGACGGCGGCGGCTGGCAAAGCCAGCAACAGTCATATACACTTTGGTAAAACTGTAATGGTATCGGATCACATACAGATGCTTGACGAAACGAAGAGCGGCACCCGTATCGCCGCGGTTATGGCCGCGATCACGCAGCGCATTGCCGGCCGCAGCCTGACGCCCGGCGACAAGCTGCCATCGATCCGGGCGTTTGCACGGACCTTGCAGGTCTCCACCTCCACCGTGGTCGAAGCCTATGACCGGCTTGCCGCCGAAGGCGTGATCCAGCCGCGTCCCGGCTCCGGGTTCTATGTGGCAAGCCAGGCAGCGCCCCTCGCCTTGTCGGAAATCGGGCCGAAACTGGATCGGGCAGTCGATCCCTTCTGGGTCTCGCGCCAGTCGTTGGATGCGGGTGGCGATGATCTCAAGCCGGGATGCGGCTGGCTGCCGCCCTCCTGGTTGCCGGACGACGGCATGCGCCGCGCCCTGCGGACCCTGTCGCGCGCCGGAAGCCCGTCGCTGGCCGAATATGGCGCGCCGCTCGGCCTGCCACCCCTGCGCCAGCTGATCGCGCGCCGGATGGGCGATCACGGCATCGACGCTTCGCCGGACCAGATCATGCTGACGGAATCGGGAACGCAGGCGCTCGATCTCATTTGCCGGTTTCTGCTCGAGCCGGGCGATACCGTGCTGGTCGACGACCCCTGCTATTTCAATTTCCATGCACTGCTGCGCGCCCACCGCGCCCACATCGTCAGCGTTGCCTATACGCCCACCGGGCCTGATATCGAGCAGTTCGCCAAAGTGCTGCAGGAGCACAAGCCGCGGCTCTACATCACCAATTCGGCCATTCACAACCCGACCGGGGCGACGCTCTCGCCAGTGACGGCGCACCGGGTGCTGAAACTGGCCGAACAGGCTGGGCTCACCATTATCGAGGACGATATCTTCGCCGATTTCGAGCATGTTGCCGCCCCAAGGCTTGCCGCCTTCGACGGGCTTGAGCGCGTCATCCATATCGGCAGCTTTTCCAAAACCCTGTCGGCATCGGCGCGCTGCGGCTTCATCGCCGCCCGGCCGGACTGGATCGAGGGGCTGATCGACCTGAAGATCGCCACCACATTCGGCGGGGGGCCCCTTACCGCCGAACTGGTACTGAATGTGCTGCGCGACGGCAGCTACCGCAAGCACATGGAGGGACTGCGCCCGCGCCTTTCGCGCGCCATGGCCGACGTGAGCGCCCGGCTGAAAAACCTTGGGCTCGTCCCGTGGATCGAGCCACAGGCCGGGATGTTTCTCTGGAGCCGGCTGCCGGATGGTCTCGATTCGGCAGAGATTGCCCGCGAAGCGCTGGCGGACAACATCGTCCTTGCTCCCGGCAACGTCTTCAGCCTGTCGCAGTCGGCAACAAGCTTTTTGCGGTTCAATGTCTCGCAGTCCCAGGACGACCGCATCTTTGCGGCACTGCGCAAGGCTATTGCGCGGAAGCGATAGCCTTGCGCCGCCGGAGCACTATCCACAAGCAAACGCTAAAATTTTACCAAAACCTTTAAGCCACCGTTCAAATCGAGGCTTTAACTTTCCGTTTCATGAAGCACGAAACCCAAAATGCCTTCCGATTCCGGCGCGTCAAATGGGGCGATCCCCGACACGCGATGAATGCGTTGCGCAACAAGGAGCCGGTGTTTGTCGAGGAAGCCCAGGCCTCTAGCCGCCTGTTCTGGGTGCTCGTCGTGCTTCTGGTGATCGCCATCTTCGTCAGCATCGTCATCTTCGGCAGCCATCGCAGCCTGCCCCTCTGGAACTGAAGCGGCCTATCCCAGTCTGCCTTATCCCAATTCGAATGTGGTGATCCCGTAAATCTGCCCGAGCGGCAGGTCCGGCACCGGGCCACGATACATCCGCGCCGTCTCGAACACCGGCTTCAAATTGTAGCGATCGCACAGCGCGCGGGCTGCGGCATTGGGCTCGGGAATATCGAGATAGACCTGGCCGCCGCCAACGCTGGTCACCAGCTTGCGGAAGATCAGATCGGCATTTGTTTCGCTGTCGGCAAACAGCGGACCGATCTTGTGGCCCTCGCGGCAGGCGCGGATGGTGCCGTAACCGGCAATTTCGGAGTTGCGCAGCAGGGCAAAGCTTTCGCGTGTATCCATGGCTTTCAGCCACTCGCGCAGGAATGCATCCCGCCGGGCTGGATTGAACCTGGCATCATAATCCGCCAGCATCGGCACAAGCACCCGCGAGACCGATACCAGCTCCGTACCGGGCGGCTCGGTGCACTGGATCTCGCCACCATAGCGGAAGTTGGCATGGGCATAGACGAATCCAGACTTGCGGTAATTGTCCTGCTGGGCCACCACGCCATCCAGCCCGACCGTCCGGCTGCCCGCCTCCGCCAGCGCCCTTTGCCACAGAGCAAGGCCAATCCCCTGCCCGCGATAATCCGGATGGACCATATAGAAACCCAGAAACGCGTAGGTTTCGTCATAGCGCACCAGCGAAAGCGCCGCGGCCATGGTGCCATCCTCCTCTGCAATCCAGTAGCCGTCCGTATCCGCCGCCCAGAAGGCCGGCGCATCGTCGAGACCGGGATTCCAGCCCTCTCTGGCCGCCCAGTCGATCAGGACATCGAGATCGGCACGGCCGGCTTTTCGAATGATCGGGGGCATGGACACTCCTTTGACATTGCAGACTACCCAAATAGCGCAGCTTGGCTATTGTCCACCACCCGCAATAACGATTGTCTGCAGCGTATCGTTTACGGTGTGCGACAGCCGCTTGCCCGGGCTTGTCTTTCTGGTACAAAAGCCCACCATAAAAGTCATACAAATCGAGCGACACACCATGAGCCCCATCCATATCTCGATCGTCGGCGTCGGCAAGATCGTCCGCGACCAGCATCTTCCTTCCATCGCCAAGAATGCGGATTACAAGCTGATTGCCGCCGCCAGCCGCCACGGCGTCGTCGATGGCATCGACAATTTCAAGTCTATCGAAGCGATGCTCGACGCGGTTCCGGCCATTGATGCCGTCTCGCTCTGCATGCCGCCGCAGTTCCGCTATGCGGCCGCCCGCACGGCACTTGAGGCCGGAAAGCATGTGTTCCTCGAAAAGCCGCCGGGCGCGACGCTCAGCGAAGTCGCCGACCTTCAGGCGCTGGCCGACGAAAAGGGCCTGTCGCTGTTTGCCAGCTGGCATTCGCGCTATGCGCCCGCCGTCGAAGCCGCAGAGGCTTTCCTTGCCTCCACCAGGATCAACGACGTCAAGGTGATCTGGAAGGAAGACGTGCGCCACTGGCATCCTAACCAGGACTGGATCTGGGCCGCCGGCGGTCTCGGCGTCTTTGATCCCGGCATCAACGCCCTGTCGATCGTCACGCATATCCTGCCGAACCCGCTGTTCATCACCTCGGCGACGCTGGAGTTCCCGGAAAACCGCGACGCTCCGATTGCCGCCTCGATCGTCTTCAGCGACGCCAACAATCTGCCGGTTTCCGCCGAATTCGACTGGCGCCAGACCGGCCACCAGAGCTGGGACATCGTTGCCGAAACCGATGCCGGCATGATGGTTCTCTCCGAAGGCGGCGCCAAGCTGTCGATCGACGGCAAGCTCGTGCATGACGAGCCGGAACAGGAATACCCAGCCCTCTACGCCCGCTTCGCCGAGATCATCAAGACCAAGACCTCCGATGTCGATCTGGCGCCGCTGCGGCATGTGGCCGATGCGTTCATGCTGGGCCGGCGCAAGTTCGTGGATGCGTTCTTCGATTGAAACCTTCAGAAGAACAATCAGGGCCGCGCAACTGCAGTTGCGCGGCCTTTTTTATGTCATGCGACAGGATTAAATCATACTGCGTGCTAAAATCAGGGAAATGGAGGCTCTCGCAATGCGAACGACACAGGCGCTCAGCATAACCCTTCCCATAGAAATGGCCGAAATGGTCAAGGCGAAGGTCTCGTCCGGCGAATATGCCAGCGAAAGCGAAGTCATCCGCGATGGATTACGCACGCTTGCCGCCCGCGACGCAGCCATCGAGAAATGGCTGATCGAGGAGGTCGTGCCGACCATCGACGCGATGGACAAGGATCCCAGCCGGGTCCGATCGGTCGCAGAGACCCGTGAAGAGCTACACCGCTACATGGATGGCGTTAAGAATGTCGGCAAAGCGGCCCGATGAGCTATGTTGTTGGTTTTGACGCATCAGCGCGGGCCGACATCAAGGATTTGTATCGTTACATTCTGGTCAACGCCGGAGAGCAAGTCGCGGACGCTTACGTCGATAGACCTCTGACATATTGCGCAGGCTTCGAAAGATTTCCAAAACGTGGCATCAAACGCGAAGACATTTCTCCAAGATTACGACTGGTCGGCTATCGCCGGCAAGCAACTATCGCCTTTCGCATCCGCGACAACACTGTCACCATCGTACGAATATTTTACGGTGGCAGAAACGTTATTTTATAATACGCGCGCCTAGGCCTTCTTCACCCAGCGCCCGTCCTGGTTCTGCTGCCAATAGGTCAGCGCATGCCCTTCGGCTTTCAGCACCTTCCAGTGCGCCCGCGCGCCTTCCAGCTGGGCCTGATCATAACCATCGAACATGAACACCACCCGCTCATAGGTGCTAACCGGCGGTGGCACCGCGCCGTCGATGATGAAGCGGACGGTGGCACTGTTGGCGTTGCCCTCACTGGCCGTCAGCAAGATCGGCTGATCGCCGGAAAACTCCGTCGCATCGGTGCCGTGCGGCAAAAAGCTGTCGTCGCGATAGGTCCAGAGATGATTATCGAGCATGTCGCGCCGCTCATCGGCTACCGTCTGGACGACGACGCGCCAGCCGCGCTCGACACAACGGTCAAGCAGCGGCGGCAGCGCGTCTTCGAGCTTGGATTCCGTCAGGTGGTAGAACAGGATTTCCGTCACGTCGCCGGTCAGCTTTCGTAGTTGGCGCGGACCAACTCATCGAGCAGGCGCACGCCAAAACCGGAGGCCCAGGACTGGTTGATCTCGTCGGTCGGCGAGCCCATCGCGGTGCCGGCGATATCCAGATGCGCCCAGGGCGTGTCCTTGACGAAGCGCTTCAGAAACTGGGCGGCGGTGATCGAACCGGCATAACGGCCGCCCGTATTCTTCATGTCGGCAAACTTGCTGTCGATCATCTTGTCATATTCCTTGCCGAGCGGCAGGCGCCACAGGCGTTCGTGCGTCGTCAGCCCGGCCGCGGTCAGCTGGCCGGCCAGCCGGTCGTCATTCGTGAACAGGCCCGCATGATGGCTGCCGAGCGCCACCATGACGGCGCCGGTCAGGGTCGCGAGGTTGATCATGAATTGCGGCTTGAAGCGGTCGTTGCAATACCAGAGCGCGTCACAGAGCACGAGCCGGCCTTCCGCATCGGTGTTGATGATTTCGATGGTCTGGCCGGACATCGAGTTGACGATATCGCCCGGACGCTGGGCGTTGCCATCCGGCATGTTTTCCACAAGGCCGATGATCCCGACGACATTCGCCTTGGCCTTGCGGGTTGCCAGCACGTGCATCAGGCCGGTGACGGCGGCCGCACCGCCCATGTCGCCCTTCATCTCCTCCATGCCGGCGCCCGGCTTGATCGAGATGCCGCCGCTGTCGAACACCACGCCCTTGCCGACGAAGGCGACCGGCCGGTCCTTCGGCTTGCCGCCCTTCCATTGCATGATCGCCAGGCGCGGCGGCCGCACCGAGCCCTGTGCCACGCCCAGCAGCGCGCCCATGCCGAGCTTCTTCATTTCCCGTTCGGTGAGGATTTCGACTTCGACGCCGAGCTTTTCCAGCTCCTTCGCCTTGGCCGCGAATTCGACAGGGCCGAGAATATTGGCGGGCTCGTTGACGAGGTCACGGGCAATGAAGACGCCTTCGGCGATCGCCTGTGAATGGGTAGCCGCCTTCTTGGCGGCGATGACCGCGCCCGTGACGATGGTCACCTTGACCGGCTTGGGTGGCCCCTTCTGGTCGTCGTCGTCCTTCTTCGTCGTCTTGTAAGTGTCGAAGCTGTAAGCATTCATCTCCATGCCGAGGGCGAAATCGGCGGCAGCCTTGCCGGAAACCTCGAGGCCGGGCGCATCGAGAAAAATCACGACCTTTTCGGCACCACGGACTTTCGACGCCGCAGCACCGCCGGCCTTCAGCCAGTCATGCGCCGTCAGATCGGCGCCCTCGCCGATACCGAGCACCAGAATACGATCGACGGGCGCGCCCTGCGGTGCAACGATATCCAGGGCGCGCAGCGACTTTGCCTTGAATTTGGCGATACGCGCTGCCTTTGCAACAATTCCATCCGGATCGGCTTCCGCAGCCCCTGCCGCCTCTTTTCCGTCAAGAGTCTTGAGCAGGATCGCCAGACCGCCGGACAGGCGGGCTGATTTGCTGAAACCGATTTCGAATTTCAATGACATGAAGAGACTCCAGAATGGCCTTGCGCAGATGCCGGCATGTTACATGGCGGTTACAGTGGCAAACATTCGCCATCAACCGCAAGCCCGAAACAGGTTCGTGCACCGTTCTTGGTTTTGATGGCCTTGGCAAGCCGCACCGGCGCGTTTACATGCTGTTAACTATCATTCTTTGCCAAGCCTTAGCCCTGCCCTTTTACAATTTGATAGTCGTGGAAAACTTGCAAACCGTTTCAAACAGCGCAATACGGGCAAAGGGAACGGCCGGAGACCTATCGGCGGCGCTTGGCTGCTCATGCGGCAGGAAGATGAGCCGGGACACAGCATGAAACTGATCGAGCGCTATATTCTCCGGCGGGCAACGGGCATGTTCCTTGCAACGCTGCTGCCGCTGATGGCGATCGTCTGGACGACGCAGGCGTTGACCAGCGTCAACCTCGTCACCGACAGCGGCCAGTCGACGCTTGCGTTCATGCGCCTCGCAACGCTTATTCTGCCTTCGATCATTCCACTCATTCTGCCCTTTGCGCTGGTCATTGGCGTTGCACAAACGCTGACGGCGATGAATTCCGATTCGGAACTGACGGTGCTGAACGCCGCCGGTGCCTCGCGCAGCACCATTATCCGCCCGGTCATCTATCTCGGGATCGCGCTGAGTGTGCTGTCGTTCACGGTGGATAACTTCGTCGAGCCCTACTCGCGCATGGCGGTGCGCAAGATGATCGCCACCGCTCATGCTGACCTCTTGTCATCGGTGGTTCAGGAAAACACCTTCCGCAAGATTGCCGACGGTCTGTATGTTCAGGTCGCTTCGCGCCGCAGCGGCGGCGTCCTGCACGGAATCTTCGTCGCAGATTCGCGCGATCCGGCTTATGAACTGGTCTACTACGCCCGCGAAGGCGCCGTCGACGATAACGGTTCGGCCCTAGTGATGAAGGATGGCGAGGTCCATCGAAAGCTGCCGGATGGCAATGTCTCGATCATCAAGTTCGATAGCTACGCATTCGATCTGACCGACATGACAAAGATGGCCGGAGAAACCACGATCCGCGCGAAGGATCGCGACCTGCCATTCCTGCTCAACCCGGATCCCGAAGATCCGGTCTACAAGAGAAATCCGAGCTCCTTCACGGCCGAGCTGCACCGCCGCCTGACCGAGTGGACGTTTCCGCTGTTGTTCGCATTGATCGCGCTGGTTGCCAGCAGCGATGCCCGCTCACACCGCGAAGCGCGCGTGCATCCGATGATAACAGCGCTTCTCATCTGCTTGTTCGTGCGCTGGGCAACATTCTATGCCGCCAACAGCGCCGAGGAATCGCGCTTCTTTATTCCGATCATGTATCTGATACCGCTCGCCACCGGCTATCTGGCGATACGGCAGCTGATGGGTAACAAGCGGCTTGAAATTCCCCTGACCTTGGAGCAGAAGGTCAACGAGATCCTGGTTCGCCTGCGCCTGACAAAGGCCACCCCGGCATCTGACGGGAAACAGTCTCCATGATCTTCACCACGCTCGGACGTTATTTTTTCAGGCGCTACGCGGTCACCACCTTCTGGTTTCTGATCGGCATTTTTGCGTTGATCTTCATCATCGACTTCAGCGAGCTTTCCAACCGGATGGCGCAGCTGCCGCGCTATTCGGTGACCGGCGCGCTTTTGATGACGGCATTCCGCATTCCGACGATCCTGCAGCAGACTGTACCGTTTGTGGCCTTGTTTGCCGGTATGGCAGCGCTGATCTCGCTCAATCGCCGATACGAACTGGTGGTGACGCGCGCTGCCGGCATTTCCGTCTGGCAGTTCCTGCAGCCTTTCGTCATTGGTGCATTCCTATTCGGCGTCCTGACCGTCATTGCGCTCAATCCGATTGCGTCATGGGGAACAAAGCAGGCAGAGGCGCTGGAGGCGGAATGGGGAAGCTCCTCTTCGGCGGCTTTGGCAATCTCGATCCCCTGGCTTCGCCAGATCTACGGAAAAGACGATACGATCATCGGCGCCCGGTCCGTCCAGGACGAAGGCAAGACGCTGGTCAACGTCACGGTGATCCATTTCGATCCGCTTGGCACAATCGTCTCGAGGCAGGATGCAGCCACAGCAAAACTGGAAGATGGTTACTGGCTTCTTAACGATGTGACGGAAACCCGCAACGGACAGCTACCTCGGCGTCTTGCAACGGCACAGCTTCCGACTCACCTCAAGCCGGAATTCGTTCAGGAAACGTTGACGAAGGCTGATTCTATTCAGTTTTTCGACCTTAGGCGAAAAATTGAAGTGGCGAAGTCGTTCGGCTTCCCGACCAATGCCATGGAAACCCAATTCCACTCCATGCTGGCGCTTCCATTGCTTCTGGTCGCAATGACTTTGATCGCTGCAAGCGTCTCGTTAAAATTTAGCCGGTTTAACCAATCGAGACCGGTAATTCTCGGTGGAATCCTGTCGGGCTTCGTGCTTTATGTCGTCACCGTGCTTGTCAAAGCATTCGGGAGCAGCGGCATAGTGCCTCCGTTCGTTGCAGCCTGGTTGCCAGTTGTTGTAGCGATGGCGCTGGGCTCGACGATTCTATTGCATGAGGAGGATGGCTAGTGGCGGCAAGCAACCGCAAACATATCAGGCTGCTGGCGGCCATTCTGCTTTCCGGTGTTGCGCTCCAGGCGCTGACGCCGATCGCACCCGCATGGGCACAAGAAACCAAGATCGATTCGTTCAATCCCAAAATGCCCGAAGATGCCAAGATGCTTCTGTCGGCCAATGAACTTGTCTACAACAAGGACGCTGAGCGCGTGATCGTGCGCGGCGCCGTCCAGATCAATTACGGCGGCTACCAGATGGTCGCCCAGCAGGTCGAATACAGCCAGAAGACCGGGCGCATCATTGCGACCGGTCAAATCGAGCTGATCGAGCCCGGCGGCAACAAGGTCTATGCCGACCAGATGGACGTGACCGATGATTTCGGCAACGGCTTCATCGAGCGGCTGCGGGTGGAAACGACCGACCTGACGAAGCTCGCCGCTGTCACCGGCGAGCGGCGCAATGGCGAGGAAATGATCCTCAACAACGCCGTCTATACGGCCTGCACCCCCTGCGCGACCAATCCCGACCACAAGTCGCTTTGGCACGTCAAGGCGCAGCGCATCGTCCAGAACGGCAAGACCCATACGATCCGCATGGAGAATGCCAAGTTCGAGCTGTTCGGCAAGCCGATCCTGTACCTGCCCGTGCTTGAGGTTCCAGACCAGACGGTCAAGCGCAAGAGCGGCTTCCTGTTCCCGAAATTCGGCTATACGCAGAAGCTCGGCGCCGGCGTGAGCATCCCCTACTACTGGGCGATTTCGCCCTATATGGATGCGACAGTCACCGCAACGGGCTTAACACGCCAGGGCTTCCTGCTGCAGGGTGAATTCCGCCAGCGTTTCGAGAATGGTGAGCATATTCTCACCATGGCTGGCATCAGCCAGATGAACCGTGAGGGCTTTACCAATGGCACGGTCGACGCTCAGGAAACCGTCCGTGGCATGATCGGCTCGAAGGCCAAGTTCGATATCAATCCGCGCTGGGCGTTCGGCTGGGACGTCGTCGTTCAAAGCGACAACAACTTCGCCAAGACTTATGAGCTATCGACGTTTGACGGCACGACGCTGACGAACCAGGTTTACCTGACCGGTCTCGGCAAGCGGAATTCTTTCGACGCACGTGCGTTCTATTTCGACATCCAGGATGCGGATCCCGACAGCATCGCCGAAAACAAGCAGGCGGTGGCGCAGGTTCTTGACTATTCCTATACGCATCCGGAACCGGTACTTGGCGGTGAACTGACTGCGGATTTCAACCTGACCAACATCAATCGCAATCGCGAAGATTCGTACGTCGTCGGCCCCATCGGCGATCAGGTCTACCGCTATCCCGGTCTCGACGGCACCTATCACCGTCTGTCCGCCGAGGTGGAATGGAAACGAAATTTCATCGTTCCAGGCGGTCTGTCGCTGACACCAATGTTCGCCGCCCGTGGCGATGCGATCGGCACGTCGATGACCGATCCCAGCAACTACAGCGGCAACTACTATGACGGTGACGGCACTACGCGGCGCATGCTCACAGCCGGTATCGATGCGCGCTACCCGATCCTGCTGACCACCCAGTACAGTAGCCATATTCTTGAGCCGATCGCCCAGGTCTTTGCCCGTCCCGACGAACAATATGCCGGTGGCCTGCCGAACGAGGATGCGCAGAGCTTCGTCTTCGACGCCACCTCACTGTTCGATCGCGACAAGTTTTCAGGCTATGACCGCATGGAAGGCGGTACGCGTGCCAATCTCGGCATCCGTTATACCGGGGCACTCGGCAACGGTTACGCGTTGCGTGCAATTGCCGGACAGTCGTTCCATCTCGGTGGCCTGAATTCCTTTGCGACCGACGATCTGATTAAGGCCGGGGCAAATTCCGGCCTCGAAACGGACCGGTCCGACTATGTCGCCATGATCGGCATCGATGCACCGTCTGGTCTTACCGCCAGCCTGAGCAGCCGTTTTGACGAGAAAACCCTCGACATGCGCCGTGCCGACGCGACGCTCGGCTACCAGGGCATTTTCTGGCAGACGGCGGTGACCTATACCAGCATCCAGGCGCAGCCGATCTACGGTTCGCTCAATGACCAGGACGAAATCCAGACTGCTGCGGCGTACAAGTTCGCTGACTACTGGTCGGTATTCGGTTCGGTCACCTACGATCTGAACAGCAATGTCATCACCCGTAACGGCATAGGCATCACCTATGATGACCGCGATACGATCTTCTCGCTTGTCTACAAAGAAGAGCGCGATACCGATCAGACGATAGCCAACGACTGGTCGATCGGCGCACGCATCAGCTTCCGGACGCTCGGCGACATCGACGTGGGCGATACGAAGTTCGACGGCTTGAACTGAGGCGCGCCGCCCGGCGGCGCCCTCCTCGGTGTTCCGGCAACCATGCCGGACGTATGGCCACTTTGCGGCGGGCAGAACCGCTTTTTGCGGCGAGCGACGGGTCTTGTCATTGTTCGGCCGCATGTACTATGCATCCTTGCAAGGAAACGCGCAGGTTGATTGCGCTTGCATCACAATCATGGCCGCTGCAGATTCCAGCTGCGGCGGAAAATGAAGAGGACAAAGAATGGGCGGGAAATTCTCGATCGCGCGTACGGTTTCGGCAATGATCCTTGCTTGCAGCCTGACACTCGCTGCCGCACCGGCCACCTATGCCGCCACCAGCAAGGTCGTTGCCGTCGTCAATGGTGAGCCCATCACATCCGGCGATATCGCCAAGCGGACGGCCTTCATGCGCCTTCAAAAGCAAAGCGGTGGAACCGCGGCTGCCCGCGAGCAGATGATCGACGAAGCGCTGAAGCGCGGAGAAGTCCTGCGGGTCGGTGCTTCGGTCAGCACCTCGGAAGTCGAAGCTGCCGTCGGACGCTTTGCCGCCGGCAACAAGCTGAGCGTTCAGCAGCTGTCCCAGGTTCTCGATCAGGCAGGCGTCGGCATCGATCACTTCCGCAATTATGTCGCCGTTGCCATGAGCTGGCCACGCGTCGTCAATGCCCGCTACGGCGGCAGCAGTGGCGGACGCCTTTCGAATGAGGACCTTGTCCGCCGCATGCAGGAAGCCGGCGGCAATAAGCCGGTGACGACGGAATACTTCCTGCAGCAGGTGATTTTCGTCGTGCCAGCCGCTAAGCGCAACGCCATCATCGGCAAGCGCCAGGCGGAAGCCAATGCCTCGCGTTCACAATTTCCGGGCTGCGAGCAGGCCAAGGTGTTTGCAGCCACGATGCGTGATGTCTCGATCCGCAATCTCGGCCGCATGATGGCGCAGGAACTTCCCGCCGACTGGAAGCCGCTGATCGAAAAGGCCGGCGACAGCAACACGACCTCGACCCGCGTCACCGAACGGGGCGTCGAATATCTCGCCATCTGCAAGAAGCGCGAAGTCTCCGACGACCTGGCTGCTGAAATGGTCTTCCGTGCGGAGGATCTCGGCAAGAAGACCGATGGTGAAGAGCCCAACAGCAAGCGCTATATCGAAGAGTTGCGCAAGCACGCGCAGATCGTTGAAAAGTAACAGTACTATTATGAGCCCGACACGCGACAGGCCGCTCGCCCTGACCATGGGCGATCCGGCCGGGATCGGCCTCGATATCAGCCTCGATGCATGGGTGAACAGGCAGACGTGGCGGACGCCGCCCTTCGTCTTCATCGGCGATCCCGCTGCGCTTGATACCCGGGCGCGTGCTCTTGGCCACACCGTGGCGATCCGGGAAACGGATTGCAACGGCGCTGTTGTGGCCTTCAACGATGCGCTGCCGGTTTTGCCGGTGGCCTGCGCCAGCCCGGTCACCCCGGGCATGCCGGATTCCGCCAATGCGGGCGCGATCACCGGCGCCATCGAAACCGCCGTGCGGCTGACGATGCAAGGCTCGGCCTCCGCCATCATCACCAATCCGATCGCCAAGTCGGTGCTCTACGACGCCGGCTTCAGATTTCCCGGCCATACCGAATTTCTCGCCGATCTTGGCGAGCGCCTGACCGGCGAACCGCTGCTGCCCGTGATGATGCTTGCCGGACCGAAACTGATGGCCGTACCTGTGACCATCCATATCCCGCTGAAGGATGTGCCTGAACAGCTGACCGCCGACCTGATCTACCGGACCTGCGTCATTACCGTGCGTGACCTCAAGAACCGTTTCGGCCTTGCCTCCCCGCGTGTCGCCGTTGCCGGCCTCAATCCGCATGCCGGTGAAAATGGCGCATTGGGCCTGGAAGACGATGCGATCATCCGCCCCGTCATCGAGCGGCTGAAGACTGAAGGCGTCGACATTACCGGCCCCCTGCCCGCCGATACCATGTTCCACGATCGCGCCCGCGCCACCTATGACGTGGCGATCTGCATGTATCACGATCAGGCGCTGATCCCTGCCAAGGCGCTCGGTTTCGACGATAGCGTCAACGTCACGCTCGGCCTGCCGTTCATCCGCACGTCGCCAGACCACGGCACTGCATTCAGCCTTGCCGGCAAGGGCATTGCCCGCGCCGACAGCCTGCTGGCAGCACTGCGGATGGCCCAGCAATTGGCGGATAATGCCGAACGAGGGAAAAACTGATGGCGGCGATCGACGGCCTACCGCCGCTGCGCGATGTAATCACCCGCCACGGCCTCGACGCAAAGAAAGCGCTCGGCCAGAACTTCCTGCTCGATCTCAACCTCACCCAGAAGATCGCCCGCACGGCCGGTCCGCTGGAGGGTGTGACCGTGATCGAGGTCGGCCCCGGTCCCGGCGGCCTCACCCGCGCCATCCTGTCGCTGGGCGCCAAGAAGGTCATCGCGATCGAGCGGGACGCCCGCTGCCTGCCCGCCCTTGCGGAGATCGCCGATTTCTATCCTGGCCGCCTTGAGGTGATCGAGGGTGATGCGTTGAAGACGCCGTTCGAGGACCTTGTTACCGAAGGCCCCGTCAAGATCATCGCCAACTTGCCCTACAATGTCGGCACGCAGCTTCTGGTCAACTGGCTCCTGCCTGAAACATGGCCACCGTTCTACCAGTCGATGACGCTGATGTTCCAGCGCGAGGTGGGCCTCAGGATCGTCGCCGACGCCGATGACGACCATTACGGCCGCCTCGGCGTGCTGTGCGGCTGGCGCACCAATGCCCGCATGGCCTTCGACGTATCGCCACAGGCCTTCTCACCACCGCCGAAGGTTACCTCGTCCGTGGTTCATCTGGAGCCGATCGAAAACCCGATCCCCTGCGCGGCCGCAGACCTCGAAAAAGTGACAATGGCTGCCTTTGGCCAACGCCGCAAGATGCTGCGCCAGAGCGTCAAGTCGATCGGCGGCGAAGCCTTGCTGGCCAAGGCGGAGATCGACCCGAAACGCCGGGCGGAAACGTTGTCGGTAGAGGAATTCTGCCGGTTGGCGAACTGCCTTTGATGGCGGTTTGAAGAGCGAGCCGCTGGGGACACCCCTGCCAACTTCACTACGAGTGCAGTTCTACGGATTTAATGCGCCAACCCCGGTCTCCCTCTTCTCCCCAACGGGGAGAAGAGCCGAGCGATGCGAGGCGATGAGGGGGCGGTTCGGCACATTCTGAGTGTTTGGCCCCCTCATCCGGCCCTGCGGGCCACCTTCTCCCCGCTGGGGAGAAGAGGGAGCGTGCCGCGCGATTACGCGATCTTCGGCGTTTCCGTCAAAAGCCCGTTGACGAATTCGAACAGGCCAGGGCGGCGGTCGCGGCGCAGGCGTTCGGCTTCGACGATGGCCTGGACGGAGGCAAAGGCGCTGTCGAGGTCCTCGTTGACGACGATATAGTCGTATTCCAGCCAGTGCTCGATCTCGGAGCGCGAATTGGCCAGCCGCGTGGCGATGACCTCTTCGGTATCCTCGGCGCGGCGGTGCAGGCGCGACTGCAGTTCGGCCATGGTCGGCGGCAGGATGAAGATCGACACCACGTCGCCGCCCATCTTTTCCTGCAACTGCTGGGCGCCCTGCCAGTCGATATCGAACAGCATGTCCTGTCCTTCCGACATGGCGGCCTCGACGGCGTCGCGCGGCGTTCCGTAGAAATTGCCGTGGACCTCGGCCCATTCCAACAGCGCGTCGGTCTGGCGAAGCCCCTCGAACTCGCGGATCGACTTGAAGAAATAATGCCGTCCATCGATCTCGCTCGGACGCCGCTTGCGCGTCGTCACGCTGACCGAAATGCTCATGTGCGGGTCGGATTCGAGCAGGTTGCGCGCAATCGTCGATTTGCCGGCGCCCGAAGGCGACGAGATCACCAGCATTAGGCCGCGGCGCTGAATGGCTTTGATAGAGGTTTGGCTCGCGGGGCTCATGGTCACTCCAGATTTTGGACCTGTTCACGGAACTGGTCGATAACGACCTTCAGTTCGATACCGGCGGCGGTCACGGCAGCGGTATTCGACTTGGAACAGATGGTATTTGATTCGCGGTTAAATTCCTGGGAAAGGAAATCGAGTTTGCGGCCGACGGGCCCACCTTTTTTCAAAAGGTCGCGGGCAGCCGTCACATGGGTGCGCAGGCGGTCGATCTCCTCGCGGATATCGGCCTTGGCCGCCAGCATCGCCACCTCGGCATAGAGGCGATCCGGATCGACCTTCGAGCCGCCGTCCATCACCAGGGCGATCTGGCTGGCAAGGCGGGCGGTGATCGCGGCAACGCTGCGCGACGGATCGGTATCGATCTCGCCGGTCAGCATCTCGATCCTGTCGATCTGCTCCAGCAAGACGCGGTAGAGCGCCACGCCCTCCCCTTCACGCATCGATGTCATGTCAGCAAGTGCCTGCCGCAGCCCGGCGAGGATATCGCCGTCGCGCGCAGTGCGCTCGCCTTCCTGTTCCTCCGGCTCGCGGAAATCGACGATGCCGCGAATGGACAGCAGCGTGTCGAGACGCAGCGGTGACGGATCGATGACATCGCGCAACTGCTCGCGCAGCGACAGGACGGCGGAAAGGGCACCCTGGTTGATCACCGGCTCGACGCCGGTCTCGCTGGCGCTGACGTTGAGGTTGACCTGCATGTTGCCGCGCGAAAAGCACTCGCCGGCCAGCTTGCGGATTTCGGTCTCCAGATGCTCGGTGCCCGCCGGCAGGCGCAGCCGCAGATCGAGGCCCTTGCCGTTGACCGAGCGCAGTTCCCACGCCCAGCGATAGCGTCCGCAAGTCCCCTCGCGGCGGGCAAATCCCGTCATGGATTGCAGCGGCATCGTGTTGTCCTCCGGCCCTACGGCGCCTATGCATCAAAACCAATGGAAAGACGCGGCAGGACATTGAATTGATGCATGAATGTGTACGGCCCCAGCACGGTCAACCGCAAGGGTCAAGCGTACCGGAGCCGTATCATCCACAAGCGTGATGCCGGAAATCCAGCCTCTTACGGCTGAGCCGGTGCAGGCTCGGCTTCCTTTGCCGCAGCAGCGGCCTTTTCAGCCTCGATCTTGCGCCAGCGGCGGACGTTGTTGTTGTGCTCGTCGAGCGTGGCCGCAAACACGTGTCCGCCCGTGCCGTCGGCGACGAAATAGAGGTCGGATGTTCGCGACGGATTGGAAACCGCTTCAAGCGCTGCCCGGCCCGGATTGGCGATCGGCGTGGGCGGCAGGCCCTTGATCATGTAGGTATTATAGGGGGTGTCCTTCTCCAGGTCCGACTTCAGGATCGGCCGGTCCGCCGGCTTGCCGTCCCCGCCGAAAATTCCATAGATGATCGTCGGATCGGACTGAAGACGCATGCCTTTTTCAAGGCGATTGATGAAGACGGAAGCGACGCGCGACCGTTCGTCAGCGATGCCGGTTTCCTTCTCGACGATCGAGGCCAGGGTGACGAATTCGTCGCGGCTGGCGATCGGCAGGTCCGGATCGCGCCGGTCCCAGATCTGATCGACCAGCTGTTTTTGCGCCGCCGCCATCTGCGCGACGATTTCCGCACGCTTGGTGCCGCGCGAGAATTTGTAGGTATCCGGACGAAGCGTGCCCTCTGCCGGCATCTGCGCCGGCAGGTCGCCTTCCAGAACCGGATCGCTGCTCAACCTGGCAAACATCTGCTTGACCGTCAGGCCCTCCGGCAGGGACACCGAGTAGAGGATGGACTTGCCCGATTTCAGAAGCTGCATGATCTCCTGCATCGAGGAGCCGGCCTTGATCTCGTATTCGCCGGCCTTCAGCGTATCATTGTCCTCGAGATAGGCTTCCGACATGAAACGGAAGACGCGGCCATCGGAAACGATATTGTTGCGCTCGAGGTTGCTGGCAATCTCCTGGATGCCGGCCCCGCTGCGCACGATGAAATTGGTATTGGCCGTCAGCGGCCCATTGTCCTCATAGGCGGACATCGCATAATACACCGTCCCGGCTGCAGCGATGGTCAGGCAGACGATCACGGTCATCAGGAAATTCAGAAAGATAACGACCTGGCTTTTTGCCTTGCGCGACCGCTTGGGCGGCTGCGGCACTTTTTCCGGACGAAGAGCTTCGCTCGCCGATTTCGGGATGATCGGGCCGTTATTGCCCGCCTCGTTGCGGCCGAAAGGCGCTGCGTTGTTTTCGTTTGCGTCGTTCACTGGTGTCCTGGGTCTGGAATTCGCATCATGCACGTCTCCATTCCTGATGCGAACTCCAGAAGAGAAGCAGGAATGAGAATCACCTTGTCACGATTATAGCGACAGTACGCCTCTGGCCTTGTGTCAGCATGGTTACAAAGCCACATGCTGACGATACCGGCTCAGTCGCAATCGTCCATATGCCATGTTTGAACCGAGCAATGCGGCAAAAGCACGATAGTGGGAGAATTATCGTACTTGCAGGGCACGCCAGCCGATGCCGGCGTTGATGACAGGCCGCCATCCGGCGGGCCTGTTGTGTCCGAAATCAGGCGTAGCGGCGCAGAATCAACGAGGCGTTGGTGCCACCGAAGCCGAACGAATTCGACAGGGCGACATTGATCTCGCGCTTGCGCGCCACATGCGGCACTAGGTCGATCTTGGTTTCGACCGAGGGGTTGTCGAGATTGAGCGTCGGCGGCGCGACATTGTCGCGGATCGCCAGCGCGCAGAAAATCGCCTCGACAGCACCAGCCGCACCGAGCAGGTGACCGATCGCCGACTTCGTCGATGACATCGAGACCTTGCCTGCATGGTCACCCATGACGCGTTCGACCGCACCGAGCTCGATCGTGTCGGCCATGGTCGAGGTGCCGTGGGCGTTGACATAATCGACATCGGACGCCGACAGGCCGGCACGCTTCAGAGCCATCTGCATGCAACGATAAGCACCGTCGCCATCTTCGGCCGGAGCGGTGATGTGATAGGCGTCGCCGGACAGACCGTAGCCGACCACTTCGGCATAGATCTTGGCGCCACGCGCCTTGGCATGTTCGAGCTCTTCCAGGACGACGATACCGGCACCCTCGCCCATGACGAAGCCGTCACGATCCTTGTCGTACGGGCGCGATGCCTTGGTCGGGTCGTCGTTGTGCTGGGTGGACAGCGCCTTGCAGGCGGCGAAACCGGCCAGCGCAATGCGCGAAATCGGCGATTCCGTACCGCCGGCGACCATCACATCGGCGTCGCCCATGATGATGAAGCGCGCCGCGTCGCCGATGGCGTGGGCGCCTGTGGAACAGGCGGTGACGACGGAATGATTGGGGCCACGCAGCTTGTGGCGGATCGATACCTGGCCGGAGGCAAGGTTGATCAGGCGGCCTGGAATGAAGAAGGGGGAAACCCGGCGGGGGCCTCGGTCGCGCAGCGTGATGCCGCCCTCGACGATGCCTTCGAGGCCGCCGATGCCTGAACCGATCATCACGCCGGTGGCGATCTGGTCTTCGTCGGTCTTCGGATGCCAGTCAGCGTCGGCAAGCGCCATGTCGGCTGCCGCCATCGCATAGATGATGAAACTGTCGACCTTGCGCTGTTCCTTCAGTTCCATCCAGTTGTCGGGATTGAAGGTGCCATTGGTGCCATCGCCGAACGGCAGGCGGCAGGCAATCTTTGCAGGCAGGTCGTCGACTTCGAATTCGGTGACTTTGCGGGCGGCATTGTCGCCGGCAATGAGCCGCGACCAGGATATCTCGGTTCCGCAACCCAAGGGAGATACCATGCCGGTACCGGTGATAACGACACGTCTCATGCCCGTGATCCATCCTGCCTGTTAGTCTCAGAACCGGACCGGACCTCGCGCTAAAAACCGGATCCGTACATCCTTTTCCGTGATGCTGTACTGCGTGATCTCAGGTACGGAAGCCATCAGGCTTTCCTTGACCACGCTTTTTGCTCCCGAAATGGGGAGCAGTCCCGCTAAAGGGACGAAAGGCGGGCCGCAGAGCGCCCCGCCCGAACACGGCCTGATATCAGGCCTGTGCCTTTTCGATGAACTTGACGGCGTCGCCGACCGTCAGGATCGAATCCGCTGCATCGTCAGGAATTTCGACGCCGAACTCTTCTTCGAATGCCATGACCAGTTCGACGGTGTCGAGCGAGTCAGCGCCCAGATCGTCGATAAAGCTTGCGCCTTCCGAAACCTTTTCGGCATCGACGCCAAGATGATCAATAACAATTTTCTTTACGCGTTCTGCTACGTCGCTCATGTCGGATTCCTCGACCTTTGTTTTTCTCAACGATGCCGTTCTGACATCGGTACCCTATTAACGCCTGGTAGATCAAGACGATCCGCCCGGCAATTCCTTCAATCGAAAGCGGGCAAACCACGCCTGCCAAAGCCAGCGTATACCGCATATCTTCCGATCGACTGCGCACAGTCATGGCCCGCTTAACACGGTTTAAGTCTGTCGCAAAGTCCGAAAATCTCCGGGAATGGCTTGGTCAACATGCAATTCCCGGTATTTCGCCCCCACGTCTCCGATTGATGCGAAAACGTGGCGACACAGGCCTTTGACGGCCCGTACCAAGGAATTAGATCATCGCCATGCCGCCATTGACATGGATGGTCTGGCCGGTGACGTAACCGGCCTCATTCGAAGCCAGATAAGCAACTGCGGAGGCCACTTCTCCGCCCGTTCCCATCCGCTTCATCGGGATGGCGCCCATGATGGCGTCCTTCTGCTTGTCGTTCAGCTTGCCGGTCATCGCACTTTCGATAAAGCCAGGTGCCACGCAGTTGACGGTGACGTTGCGGGTGGCGATTTCCTGGGCGAGCGACTTGGAAAAACCGATCATGCCGGCCTTGGCGGCACAGTAATTGGCCTGGCCCGGATTGCCGGTGACGCCGACGATCGAGGTGATGTTGATGATGCGGCCATGGCGGCGGCGCATCATCGGATGCGTCAGCTCGCGGGTCAGCCGGAAGACCGAGGTCAGGTTGACTTCGATAACGGCGTCCCAGTCCGCGTCGCTCATGCGCACGAACAGGCCGTCCTTGGTGATCCCGGCATTGTTGACGAGGATATCGACGCCACCGAGTTCGGCCTCCGCCTTTTCGCCGAGCGCCTTGACGGCATCGCGGTCAGCCAGGTTTGCCGGAAACAGGTGAACGCGCTCGCCGAGCGAATTGGCCAGCTCTTCCAGCTTTTCGACGCGGGTGCCGTGCAGGCCGACAATGGCGCCCTGCGCATGCAGGATGCGGGCAATTTCTTCGCCGATGCCGCCGGATGCGCCGGTAACGAGGGCCTTGCGGCCAGACAGATCGAACATGGTCTTGGGTCCTTGTTGGGGTCGGCTCAGCCGAGCAGAGTTTGAAGCGCCGCGTCGATGTCGGCGGGAGAATTGACGGCGATGCCGGTGACTGTCTTGTCGATGCGACGCGCAAGCCCGCTCAGCACCTTGCCGGAGCCGATCTCGTACAGCGTCGTCACGTCATGGGCGGCAAACCACTCGACGGTTTCGCGCCAACGGACCTGACCGGTGACCTGCTCGACCAGAAGTGTGGCGATCTCGCCGGCATCGGTCACCGGGGCCGCGCGCACATTGGCGATCAGCGGCACGGCCGGATCGTGCTTGGAAACAGTTGCCAGCGCCTCGCGCATGGCATCGGCTGCAGGCGCCATCAGCGTCGAATGGAAGGGTGCCGAAACCGGCAGCAGGATGGCGCGCTTGGCGCCCTTTTCCGTCGCGAGCGCCGCCGCCTTTTCGACCGCCGCCTTCTCGCCCGAAATCACCAGCTGGCCGCCGCCATTGTCATTGGCGATCTGGCAGGAACCGATCTCGCCGACGGCATCGCAGATAGCCTGCACATCGCTGTGTTCCAGCCCGATGATCGCCGCCATCGCGCCTTTACCAACAGGAACTGCCGCCTGCATGGCATTGCCGCGAATGCGCAACAGCCGGGCCGTGTCTGCCAGCGAAAACGTGCCGGCGGCACAGAGCGCGGAATATTCGCCGAGCGAATGGCCGGCGACATAGGAAACCTTGGATTTCAGGTCGAGGCCCTTGGCTGCCAGGACCCTGAGAGCTGCGATCGACACCGCCATCAGCGCCGGCTGGGCGTTGGCCGTCAGCGTCAGCGTTTCTTCCGGGCCGTTCCACATGATGTCGGAGAGCTTTTCGCCGAGCGCGTCATCGACTTCGGCAAAGACGCTTGCTGCTTCAGGGAAGGCATCGGCCAGATCCTTGCCCATGCCGAGCGCCTGGCTGCCCTGTCCTGGAAATGTGAATGCAATTGCCATGAGGTTTTTCCTCGTCATGCGTGGTCTGGCCACGCCGTTTCATTCCAACTCTTTGCCGGCAAACATAAGGCAGGCATAGGCTTTTTCCTCTCCATTCACATTCCTGGCCCCTGAGTCAAGCTTTTGAGCCCCAAAGCCCAGCCTGTGCACGGTAACCGCTTTTCTCTTGCGCTGCAGCAAACAGCCTCTACATTCGCCGCCGAACAGTTTTGAGGCACTTTGAGCACCATGAAATACAACACACTCGGCCGCACCGGCATCAAGGTTTCGGAAATCTGCCTGGGCACCATGACCTGGGGCACGCAGAACAGCGAAGCGGAAGCTCATGAGCAGATGGATTATGCCGTCAGCCAAGGCGTCAACTTCTTCGATACCGCGGAGCTTTACCCCGTCACCCCGGCCGGCCCGGAAACCATGGGGCTGACCGAGGACTATATCGGCACCTGGCTGAAGAAGAGCGGCAAGCGCAACGAGATCGTCGTCGCCACCAAGGTCGCCGGCCCCGGCCGCC
This sequence comes from Pararhizobium sp. PWRC1-1, assembly GCF_049897905.1. NCBI lineage: Bacteria > Pseudomonadati > Pseudomonadota > Alphaproteobacteria > Hyphomicrobiales > Rhizobiaceae > Pararhizobium > Pararhizobium sp. PWRC1-1. The sequence continues at coordinate 232,231 of NZ_JAFCXE010000002.1, forward strand.
CTTATATCCGCGGCGGTTCGCCTGCCAGCCCGAAGACCATGCGCGAGGCGCTGGAGATCAGCCTGAAGCGCCTGCAGACCGATCATGTCGATCTCTACCAGATGCACTGGCCAAACCGCGGCCACTATCATTTCCGCCAGGCCTGGACCTACGACCCCTCGCATCAGGACACATCCGCGACGATCGAGGATCTTGCCGCCATCCTCGAAACGCTCGGCGCGTTCGTCAAGGAAGGCAAGGTCCGCGCCATCGGCCTCTCCAACGATACCGCCTGGGGCACCATGAAGATGCTGTCGCTTGCCGAAAAACACGGCCTGCCGCGCGTCGCCTCTCTGCAAAACGAATACAATTTCCTCTACCGCGCCTTCGACCTCGACCTGGCCGAAGTCAGCCATCACGAAAATGTCGGCCTGCTCGCCTATTCGCCTTTGGCCGCCGGTCTTCTTTCCGGCAAATACCTGAACGGCGCCAATCCCGAAGGCTCGCGCCTGTCGATCAACGGCGACCTCGGCGGCCGCTACACCGAATACCAGGAAGGAGCCGTCCAGGCCTACGCCGCCCTTGCCCGCGAACGCGATCTCGACCTCGCCCAGATGCAACTCGCCTTCAGCCTGACGCGCCCCTTCATGACCTCGGTGATCATCGGAGCGACCAGCATGGCGCAATTGAAGACGAATATCGGGGCAAAGGATGTGGTGCTGTCGGCAGACGTGCTGAAGGGCATTGCCAAGCTGCACAAGATGTATCCGGCGCCGATTTGAGGGGCATAGCGGGGCGCCCGGCTTGCGCCAGAAACCGTCACAGCCGGGCAACCCATGAGGTCGCCCGGCCGCTGTTTCAGCCCTTTAATCGCAAATGCGCGTTCTGGAACGGAAAGCCTTCATCGTCGTTGGCTCTCCGCGACACTTCAACGAACCCAAACGCCGTGTAGAACCGCATGGCTTGTTCGTTTTCGGTATAGACTTCCAATGAAAGCGCGCCTTTTCGATCCACCGCATGGGTGATCAGCGTGCGTCCAATTCCCCGGCCCTGCTGGTCCGGGGCAACAAAAATTCCCCCGATGAACGTGTCCATCAAGCTGATGAAGCCAACGGGTTCACCCATGTGGCAGGCTACCCAGGTCTCAGCATTGGGCAGGTATTTTTCCTCGATCAGTTGCCGCTGTTCGATGAGCCTGGATGCACCGATGAACGGGTGAGCGAGAAGGGAAGCGTCGAGCCAGATGCCCGACAGTTTTTTGGTGTCCGTCGCCGCCACAAACGGCCGGACCACCGGATTTTGGTTCTCCATGAGAACTCCACAGAATAGATATGCAAAGAAGACCGGCACCTTGGTGGTGCCGAGCGATACCGCTACATGCGGTTTAAATCTGATCCTCTGCGCATAAGTCTCCTTCTGCCAATACGTCTGTTTATGTCCATCAAATCATGACGTCAATGGCGGCTCTGGCCCAACAGGCAACTGACCTCTTGGCCGCATAGCCGGAAGCGGACATAGCCCCGAACCTGCCTGCCCTGATGCGCTTATTTTGCGCAGCCCGTCAGCCTGACAGGAATTCCCCTGACGCCTCCGCCTTCAGCCAGCCGATAAACTGCTGCACCGTCTTGCGCGCAGCCGTTTGCGGATGCGTGACTGCGTAGTAAGCAAAATCGGTTGGCCAAGGGGTTTCCAATGCCAGCGCAAGGCGGCCGAGAGCAATTTCCTCAGTGGCATACAGATCACGCACAAGGGCTATTCCCTGACCGGCGATGGCCGCACGGACAAGCAGGAAATCGTCGTCGAAAGATGGCCCACGCTCAGCGCGCTGATCGTCGGTAACACCGGCGGCCCGAAACCACATCGGCCAATCCGCCCGTGCACTGTCCTGAAGAAGCGGATAGGCAAGGCAATCTGCGGGATTGTTGATCGGTGGCCCGTTCCTCAACAGCGCAGGAGCTGTGACAGGCAGGAGAACCGGGGTCATCAATCGTTCCGAAACGAGGCCCGGATAGCGACCAAGACCATGACGGATGGCAACGTCGACGCGATCCCTTTGTAGATCGGCGAGTTCCGACGTCGCCTCCACACGAATTTCGATCTCCGGATGACGGGCCGTGAACCGTCCGAGGCGAGGCACCAGCCAGGATGCTGCAAAAGACGGCTCCGTGCTGACGGTCAGCGCCGGCCGGGCATTGACCGTCTCCAGGACGTCAAGACTGCGAGCGATCTGGTCGAAAGCCAGAACGAGTGCCGGGTGCACCTTCTCGCCGGCTGGCGTCAAACGCACACCATAACGCGTGCGTGTGAACAGCATCACGCCAAGGCGATCTTCCAATTGCTTGATCTGCTGGCTGATGGCCCCGGCGGTGACGCCCATGGCATCCGCCGCTTTCTTCAGGCTGCCATGACGCCCGGTTTCAGCAAATGCGCGCAGCGCAAGGAGGGGGAGAACGGGATTCAATGATTAGCTCACCTAAACTTTAAGCGAAGAATGAATCGTTTTTTATCGACAATAATTCAACGTATTAACAGATTTTATGCCACCGCGCAAATTTAGAAAAGCGCATATCAGGAAGCGACGCATAACACATGCCAAACTTACCATCGACGAATTTCCACGGTCCCGTCATCACCGTGGCCGCAACACTGCAGTGCAGATCAGGCCGGATTTTGTATCTCCCCAGCGGGCAGCCTGAATGATTGACCTTTATACCGACTCTTCCCCGAACGGGTTCAAGGCAACAATTGCGCTCGAAGAACTGGCGTTGCCCTATCGCCTGCATCATATCGACATCGACCAAGGCGAGCAACCGGCCTTCCTGGCCCTCAATCCGCACGGCCGTATTCCAGTGATCGTCGATCACGAGACTGGCGTCACTTTGTTCGAATCCGCCGCCATCCTGCTCTATCTCGCAGAGAAGAGCGGACAGCTTCTTCCACAGGCGACCCTTGCGCGATGGGAAGCGATCAAGTGGCTTCAGTTCCATTCATCGAGCATCGGACCGCTTCTGGGTCAGCGGGTTCACTTCGAAATGTTTGCCGAAGCTAAAATACCCGCGGCAATCGAGCGCTACCGCCGCCTGACGGAAGACGCGTTCGCGGTGCTCGACGGCCGGCTTGCGACGAATGAATGGCTGGCGGGCGAAAATTACTCCGTCGCGGATATCGCCAATTTCGGCTGGACCCACATCGCCGTGATCTGCGGATTTGGCTTTACTCATCACCAGCACCTTACCCGGTGGCACGATCACGTTGCCCTGCGCCCTGCCGTCCAACGCGGCATTTCCCTTCCGGCTCCGGCAACCGGCCCCTGAGCAAGCATTTCATAGGATACGATCACGATGAACATTATGGATAACACCGCAACGACGGGCAACCTGCTTGGAGGGGCCTCCTTTGATACCTTCGCAGCGCATCCGGGCTATCGCCGCATGTTCGCACCCGGCCATCTGACGATCGGCATCTTCCTGCCGTTGCGTTTTTGGCAGGGTGACATGCGGGTGTTGGAAGGCCAGGCCGAACACGTTGCCGATATTGATCGCCGGGGCTTTGCGGCCGTGTGGGTCCGTGACGTCCCGCTATACGATCCAAACTTCGGTGATGCGGGGCAAGTCTTCGACCCTTTCACCTATCTCGCCTACCTGGCGGCGAAGACCGAGCGCATTGCGCTGGCAACTGGAAGTGCGATCTTCAGTTTGCGCCATCCCATCGACCTTGCGAAAATGTCGGCGACGATCGACCATCTCTCGGGCGGAAGGCTGGTGATGGGCATTGCATCAGGCGACCGGCCTGTCGAGTTCCCGGCTTATGGTATCGATTTCGACACGCGTAGCGCGCGTTTCGCAGAAGCTGTCGCCTGGTTTCGCCAGCTTGTCGCGGCAGGCCAGCCGTCCATTCGCGGAACGTTGGGTACGATCCAGGAAGCAACTTTATTGCCCAAACCCGCAGCAGGACGTATCCCGCTCATTGTGACGGATCAAGCCGTCAATCGCCGGAATGGGTGGCGGAACACGCGGATGGCTGGCTGACATATCCGCAGGCCACCCATACCGCAGACGGCCCGAAACGGCTGGCCGCGAACATTCGTGCATGGCGCAAGGTTATCCCCGATGGCGGGTTCAGGCCGCACATGACCAACGAATGGCTCGATCTTGTCGACGATATCGATTTCCCGCCCACCCCGCTGCAAGGCGGCTTCGTGCTCAGGACCGGCAGAAAGGGCTTGATAGCGCTTCTTCACGCGTGGCGGGAGGCCGGTGTCAATCATGCCGCCCTTGGCATCCAATTTTCGGAACGCCCCGTTAAAGAGATCATCCAGGAGCTGGCCGAGGAGATCCTGCCGCACTTTCCGTCGTTCGAGGGTCATGAACGGTTGAGAGCAAGATGGTGACGGATATCGGCACGAAGGATGTGGCGCTGCCGACCGGGGTTATGAAGGGCGGATTGGGGCCTGCCATCCTGTCCTGACGGCCCTGGATTTGGACAACCGCGATGGCATCGGCGATGGACCTACTGTAGGATATCGCCCAGAGCACGCCGAGAAAGCCCGGACATGGAGCGTCATCTCGCAGCAATCCTGATCGCCGATGTCGTTGGTTACAGTCGTTTGAGCCAGATCGACGAAGAAGGCACGCGCGTTCGTTTCCAGGCCGATATGCAGCATATCTTCGAGCCGGGGATTGCCGAACACAGTGGCCGGCTGGTCAAGACCATGGGAGACGGCCTGCTGGTCGAATTCCACAGCGTCGTCGATGCCTTGCGCTGTGCCATCGGCGTGCAGCAGCAGAAAACCAAGCAGAATGCGGCCGTGCCAGCCGAACAGCGGCTCGATTTCCGCATCGGCGTCAATCTCGGCGACATCATCGTCGAGGGTGAGGACATCCACGGTGACAGCGTCAACATTGCCGACCGGATACAGGCGCTGGCCGAACCGGGCGGCATCGCCATTTCCGGGACCGCCTATGACCAGGTAAAAACGAAACTTGCGGTCGGCTACGCCTCACTGGGGGAACAGAAGGTCAAAAGCATCAGTGAGCCGATCCGGGTGTACCGGGTTTTGTTGGACCCGGCAGTGGCGGGCAAGACGATTGGCGCTCGCAAAAAGCGGCGTTCCTGGCGGATTCCAGCCGCAATGGCGGCGATCGTTTTCCTTCTGTTGGCGGGTGCCGCGTTCTGGTGGCAACCCTGGACGCTTCTGCAAACGCCGGCGGCCGTGAACCGCCTGGCTTACCCGCTGCCGGATAAACCATCAGTCGCCGTGTTGCCCTTTATCAATGTCAGCGGCGACAAGGAGCATGATCACCTTGCTGAAGGCCTGACAGACGATCTCATCACCGAACTGTCAAAGGTGTCCGGCCTTTTCGTCATCGCGCGCCATTCCGTTTTCGCGATCGGCGATACCTCCGGCAAAATCCAGGACGTGGCGGCGGAACTCGGTGTCCACTACGTCCTGGAAGGCACTTTGCAGCGGGCCGGCGCAAGACTGCGGATCAACGTCAAGCTTATCGATGCACTCACCGGACTGTCGCTCTGGGCCGAGCGGTACGATCGCCAATATGCCGACCTCTTTGCGGTGCAAGACGATGTTATCGGCAAGATCATCTCGGCCCTGGCCGTCAAATTGAGCGAGGGCGAACGGGACCAATTGGCACGAATCCCCACCGACAATCTCGAGGCCTACGACTACTATCTGAGAGCGGAGCAGGAGGGGATAACCTACAGCGATGTCGAGACCTATCGCAGGACATTGTCGTTTTACCAAAAGGCAATCGATCTCGACCCGAACTTTGCCAATGCACACGCCGGCATCGCCCGCGTCGCCGTCGATGTCTGGCGCAACGACTACACCTATCTCTGGTCGGCAGCCGTGGCCCGCAAGATAGCCTATGACGCGGCAGGGCAAGCCTTGAAGCTGGATGCCAAAAATGCGCGGGCTTTGGCTGTGCTTGCCTTGCTTCAACTGGTCGACGGGCGCGAGACCGAGGCCATTGCGTCCGCCAACCAGGCCGTGGAAGCCCAGCCAAGCGATGCGGAAGCCTTTGGAAACCTGGCCCTCATTCTGGCCCACACCGGCAGCCATGAACAGGCCATCGCTGAAATGGAGAAAGCCCTGCGGCTTGATCCTTCCCCCCCGCCGAGTTTTCAACTCTTGGCCGGCATCGTCTTTTACACGGCACGCGACAACGAACGGGCCATCCCCTTCATGGAAGCGGCGCGGATCGCGCTCCCCAACGCCGAACCGGTGCACGAATATCTGGCGGCGGCATACATGACGCAGGGAGCACCGGCGCGCGGGGCGGAGGAAAAGGCAAGGTTGCTCGAACTATTTCCGGACAGCAATCTGACCTATTACGGCTATCTCTACGATTACTGGCATGAGGAGGACCTGCAGTACCATTTGACCGCTCTGCGGGCAGCCGGTATTCCCGAATGGCCTTTCGGGTTTAAAGGGGCTGAGGCCGATCGGATCAGCGGGGCAGACCTGCGAAATCTGGTCAACAACAAGACATGGACCGGCAAGCACAAGAACGGCACCGATTTCATCCAGTATTTCGACACGGCAGGAAACACTGCGTATCGCAGCGCCAATACCAGCATCACCGGTGTGACGGAAATCCAGGATGACCGCCTCTGCGAGACGTTTGCTGGCTATTTCCTGGACCGCATGGTTTGTGGGTACGTCTACCGCAACACGGACAGGCAGAACCCTGCCGCGCAATATGTCCATGTCACGCCGCAGGCCCTGAAATTTTTCTCGCTATCCCCCTGACAGGAAGCACAAACCCGGCCACGGCGGACGGATCAATTGACGCTCTTGCGCCAATCTTTGTGCAGCTTTTCCGTAACGAGGGTCTGCTGGACGTCTGCCCAATGCTTCTGCGAATTGCCGACTTTGGTCGGGTTCTTTTCAAAGCCGTCGGCAGCGCCCGGATCATAGCTGATATAGAGCTTGCCTTCGATGATCCGCCAGGCTTTAGGATCGATATTGGTAGTCACCGTTCCAAGCGAAACACCGTCAGCACAATAGCCGCCATACTGCGGCGCATATTTGGCCGGTTCCTTTATGAAAAGGTCACGATTTTCGGCACTCGCAAAATGCCAGGTGGCACCCAGCCAGTGGTGGGAGTATTTTGAGCTGCCCTCCACTGCCTCGTTCTGTGTGAAATAGGCGACCGGATCGTAACCTTTGATGGCGACATCGCCGAAATAGCCCGTATTGACCAAGGGATCCTCGGCTGCCGCGTTAGGGGCAAACAGCAGGAAACAGGCCACGCCTCCTGCTGTCACTGCGCTCTTTAAAAAGTGGTTTCGTTTATCATCAGACATAGCGTGCTCCGTTTGGCCGGCCCGGCTTGCTGTTTGAATAAAATGTCACTTTCGTTTCGTGCATTCGGTGTAGAGCCACTCGCCAACCATACCGGCTTGCTGGCAGACAGCGCCTGCTTTCAAAAGCAGGTCCGCGGCCTCCCAATGCTCCCGCCAGCCAGCCTGGGTCAAAGGCGTCACACCGTTTCGTTCCTTCGCTTCGATGTCCGCCTTGCTGACCAATAGAAATGCGACCACATCCGTGCGGCCTTCCTCGGCGGCCGCGTGAAGCGGCGTCATATGATAGAAATTCCTGTTGTCGTTCACCGCTGCGCCCTTGGCGACAAGCAGCTTTACGACGTCAAGATTTCCGCCATAGGCGGCGGCATGCAAGGCGGTCAGCCCACCTTTGTTGCGAACTTCAATATCAGCACCGCGTTCCAGCAGAACGGCAACGACATCAGCATGTCCGGCCAGTGACGCGATGACGAGGGGCGGATCGCCAGCAGGATCGGGTTCCGCCACATTGGCACCCTGTTCCAGCAGTTGCTTCGCGCTCGCGACATCTCCATTTTTGGCCGCATCGTGCAACGGGCCGGCCCATACAACCGACGTCCAAAACATGGTTCCAACAACGGAAGTGCAAAGAAAATTCATCTCTCACCCACCCATCCCGCTCTGGTTTGGCAACAGCCGAATGGTATTTAAGGTATCACGAATAGATATCCGGAACAAGAATAGCGCGGGGAAGTCGCCGTTTTGGGCGGAGGCGAAACAGGTTCCGGCCGCCATCAAAAAATCGTTCCCGCAAATCCCCGCCCTCAAAACCCGTGCCATACTTCTTCCCGTCCCACCACGGATACACCGGTTTGCGTTGCCGGCGAGGTGGGGCCGGTGCCCGGATGGTTTGGCGGAACGCGCGCAAAATCCCCGGGGCTGCGTGAAAGGCGGTTCTCCTCCGGTTCGTGAATGAACCGGGCGTGCCGGGTGGTCACGCCGTCCTTGGACGGCCCAGGGCCAAACCCCGCCGCATTGAAAGGCCTGGCGGATAAGCGGCCGGGCTGGGGCATTGGAGGCTTTCCTGTCAGAGAGGAAAGCGCAGAAGAACCTGAGAAGCGCGGCAAAAGACATCGAACGGGGCGCCGGAAGGCGTCATATAAATTACTTAGTCATCGGCACTTTCCAGCGCCCCGGCCAAGGAAGCATCAGAGAAAACCACGGCGGATTTTTCTGGGCGTGGCTTGAGGTGTTGAGGGGACCGCGAACTCCCTCTTCTCCCCCATCGGGGAGAAGGTGGCCCGCAGGGCCGGATGAGGGGGGCGAAGCCACCTTGAAGCGTAAAATCCGGGGAAACTGAAAATGGAACAATTGAGAAATCGCCACGATGTAAGGCCTGCCCCTCCATGCCGAACCACCCCCTCATCCGCCCTTCGGGCACCTTCTCCCCGCTGGGGAGAAGAGGGAAACCGACCTCCCCTTGTGGGGAGGGGTAGGACGGCAAGCGCGGAGCAAAAGACCCGTTCCAGACCCCTTGAGCCACCCTACCGACAAGAATGGACAGCCCCTATTTCCCCCTCACCCCTTGCTTCCTGCCCGGAAATGCGTATAAGCGCGCTGTTCGCAACACCCGGTCTTCTGGCTGGTGGCTGAACGGAGGGCCGGTTTCCCTTAAGAGACCTGTCAGGACCTAAAGGGGTCCAGCCTCCCGTGTCTCCGCTCTCGACCGTCTCGAAACAACACTTTCTTGCCGGCTGCTCGCAGCCACTTGAACAGTCGTTGAGGCTTAGCCGCCGATTTCCGGGTGACGATTAACGCAAGAAAGGCAAAGCCTCATGGCTCTTTATGAACATGTATTCCTTGCCCGGCAGGATATTTCCGCACAGCAGGTCGACGCTCTCGTCGAACAGTACAAGGGTGTACTGGAAGCTAACGGCGGAAAAGTCGGGCGCGTCGAAAACTGGGGCCTCAAGTCCCTGACGTACCGCATCAACAAGAACCGCAAGGCTCACTACGTTCTGATGGACATCGATGCTCCGGCACCGGCCGTTCACGAGATCGAGCGCCAGATGCGCATCAACGAAGACATTCTTCGCTACATGACCATCGCTGTTGAAAAGCACGAAGACGGCCCGTCCGCCATGACGCAGAAGCGCGATCGCGATGACCGTCCGCGCCGTGATGGCGACCGTCCTGACCGTGGTGGCTTCGGCGACCGTGGCCCGCGTCCGCCGCGCGAAGGTGGCTTCGGCGACCGTGAAGACCGTCCGCGCCGTCCGCGCGAAGACCGGGCATAAGGAGAGACATTATGGCTGATACATTATCCGCTCCGGCACGCCGCCCGTTCCATCGCCGTCGCAAGACCTGCCCTTTCTCCGGCGCCAACGCTCCGAAGATCGACTACAAGGACATCCGTCTGCTGCAGCGCTACATTTCCGAGCGCGGCAAGATCGTTCCTTCGCGTATCACGGCAGTCTCCCAGAAGAAGCAGCGCGAACTGGCCCAGGCCATCAAGCGCGCCCGCTTCCTCGGCCTCCTGCCTTACGTCATGTCCTAAGACTTGACTCTCCGTTGAGAGATTGACTCAACGGAAGCTGACTCAAGGTGAGGCGAACAGCCGATGGCATCGCCTCACCTTCTCCCTTCCGCGTTGGGCGTGGATCGGAAACACCGGCGCATTCGGCGCTAAAACCCATGTTGGGGCTTGGTTCTTGATAAAAGAAACGCCTCTAACTGCTTGATAGCAGGACAGCGAACCGTGAAAACATTGAACCAGACATCGCTGTTAACAGGCGCATTCGCCGGCGTGACCGCCGCCTTGCTTTCGCTTGGCGCGAACACGCAGTCGTCGTTTGCGATCGTGCTTTATGCCGCGTCTGCGCTGCCGATCCTGATTGCCGGCCTTGGCTGGGGCAATACCGCAGCGATCGCCGCCGTCGTCGTTGCCGGCCTGACAGGCACCGTGCTTGTCTCCCCCTATTTTGCCCTTCTGATCGCCGTCATCACCCTGATCCCGGCCGCATGGCTTAGCCACCTTGCTAATCTGGCCCGGCCGGCATCCGAGCTTGGCGGACCCGATGGGGCGATGGCCTGGTATCCGCTGTCGGACATCCTCACCAATCTCGCCGTGCTGGTGACGATCGGCATGCTGATCGTCGGCGTTATCATCGGTTATGACGGCACCATGTCCGACCGGATGATCGACATCGTCTTGGAAGCGCTGAAGGCGCAGGAGCCCGCTTACAATCCGGATGTCGCCTCCATCGCCCAGATCAAGTCGATCTTTTCCGTCGCCCTGCCGATGGTTCAGGGTGCGATCTGGGTGCTGATGCTGTTTGCTGCCTATTACATCGCCACCCGCATAGTCCAGACCTCCGGCAAGAGCCTGCGTCCGCGCGAGGACATGCCGTCGACGCTGCGCATGCACCGCTTCTCGATCTTCGCGTTCCTCGCCGGCCTGCTGCTTGCCTTCATGGGCGGCGTTCCGGCGATCGTCGGTGCTCTCGTTTGTGGCACGTTCGGCGCGGGTTTCCTGCTTGCCGGCTTCGCCGTCTTCCATTTCCGCACACGCGGCAAGTCCTGGCGGCTTCCGGTGTTGTGGCTTGGCTATCTGTCGGTGCTGATCTTCACGATCCCGGCATTCTTCTTTCTCCTGTCGGGTCTGATGGACACGCGGCGCGCCATCGCGCTGTCACCGGCAGGGAAAACCACTGAGACTGAAACAAAAGACCTCTGAACAGACAAACGAAAGGACACTATCATGCATGTCATTCTTCTCGAACGCGTTGCCAAGCTCGGCCAGATGGGCGAGACCGTCAAGGTTCGCGACGGTTTTGCCCGCAACTACCTGCTTCCACTCGGCAAGGCGCTGCGCGCCAACGAAGCCAACAAGAAGCGTTTCGAAGCCGAGCGTTCGACGCTTGAAGCCCGTAACCTCGAGCGCAAGTCCGAAGCCCAGACCGTTGCCGAAACCCTCGGCGGCAAGTCCTTCATCGTCGTCCGTTCGGCCGGCGAAACCGGTCAGCTCTACGGTTCGGTCGCTGCCCGCGACATCGTTGACGTTCTGGCTGCCGAAGGCTTCAACATCGGCCGCAACCAGGTCGACCTCAACAACCCGATCAAGACCATCGGCCTGCACGAAGTCGTGCTGCACCTCCATGCCGAAGTCGAAATCAAGGTTCATATCAACGTTGCCCGTTCGGCCGAAGAAGCAGAACGCCAGCAGAAGGGCGAAAGCCTGACATCCGCCGACGCCATCTACGGCGTTGACGAAAATGCCCTGAAGCCGGAAGACTTCTTCAACCCGGAAGCCGAATTCGACGGCGAAGACGAGTAATCGTCACAGCGACGGGCACCCAGGCGGTGCCCCGCTTGCACTACCGGCAAAACGAAAGGCCCGCGATTGATATCGCGGGCCTTTCGCCTTTCAGGGGATGACTGGCTGCTACTTGACGGCCTGCGGCTCGGCCGCCTTGTCGATATGAACTTCCACCGACATGCCCGGTGCCAAAGCTTCTGCCAACGGCTGGCCGGGGTCGATCGAAACGCGAACACCAACGCGCTGGGCGACCTTGGTGAAATTGCCGGTGGCATTGTCGGCGCGAATGACGCTGAACTCGGAGCCTGCGGCCGGCGAAAACCGCTCGACATGGCCTTCCAGCTGCGCCTTGTTGAGCGCATCGACGGTAAACACCACCGGCTGGCCAATCTTCATGCCGTCGAGCTGGGTTTCCTTGAAATTGGCGATGATCCAGACATCCTTGGGCACGATGGCCATCAGCTGCGTTCCGGCAGTCACATACTGGCCGATCCGCGCACCGACTTCGCCGAGCCTGCCGTCCTGCGGCGCGGTAATGGTGGTATTGTCGAGATCGATCTGCGCCAGTTGAACGGCGGCTTCGGCGCTGCGTACACCTGCTTCGAGCCCCGCCCTTGAGCCGATCGTGGTGGCAAGATTTTGGCGCGATACTTCGATCGACGCCATCGCCTGATCGACACCGGCCTTTGCCTGATTAAGCGTTGCCTGGGCGGTATCAACATCGACCGATGTAGCGATACCCTTTTCAGCCAGCGGCTGAATCCGCACCCAGGCCTGATTGGCCCGGGTCAAAGCGGCAGCGGCGCTGTCTCGCTGGGCTTCGCTGGCGACAATGCTTGCCTTGGCAGACAGCTCCTGCTGGTAGGAGTTGGCAAGCAACGCCTTCTGCGCATCCAGCGTGCCCTTGGCCTGCGCCAGCTTCTGGGTAAAAATCCGGTCGTCGATCTTGACGAGAACCTGCCCTGCCCTCACCGCTTCATAATCCTTCACCGGGACTGCGGCGACATAGCCGGACAGTTGCGGGCTGACAATCGTCACATAGCCGCGCACATAGGCATTGTCGGTCATCTCGACGGTGGTCGCGAACGGTGGCAGCCGCCACGCATAGAGCACCAAGAGAACACCGGCAAAACCGGCCAGCAGCGTCAGGATGGTCGTCGGGGAACGCAGTGTCTTCAGCATGAAATATACTCTGGACGGATCAGGACTGGGCGGCAACCGCAGGTGCGGCTGACGTTTGCGGAATAAGACGTTGCCAAGCCAGATGGCCGAGCAGAAGGACGAGACCGGTAGCGGAGGCAATGGCAATGACCAGGAAGGCGTCGTTATAGGCAAGGACATTGGCTTCGCGCGTCACCTGCTGGCCAAGCAATTGCAGGCCTTCGGCATTCAGCAGCGATTTGTCGGTGATGACTTTGCCATAGGACCCCGAGAGTTGCGACACACGCTGGGCTACGAAGGGATTGGTGAGCAAGATGTGCTCGACCAGGACGTTGGAATGGAACTTTTCCCGAAGCGTTACGAACGTACCGAGTGCTGCCTGCGCAACGAGTGCGCCAATGCTCTGGGTGAACAGGAAGATCACCAGAAAATTGACGAGGAAGGGGGCGCCCTTGGCGAGCGCAGTGGCAAATCCCTTCGACATCACCGGCGGCAGGAACATTGCAGCGCCCGCCGCAACCATCGCCTGGCTCAGATACATCTGCTCCGGCCGGGTCAGGCTGGTCGATTGACTATCGAGAAAAGCACCGGTGGCAATCAGCACCAGTGCCAGCACATGCGCGGTTTCGACATAACGTGTCAGCATCAGAACCGTGCAGACAAGCCCACCCGCGATCGAGGCCAGCAAGATGATCGCATACATGGTCTGCGTCTGGTCGTTGAGCAAGCCGAGCTGCATGTAGAAATTTGCCGCCGTCGTCGTCTGCTCGGAACTGACGACGCGAAACAAAAGCAGGATGCCGGCCATGTGCATATTCTCTCTCGAGAAGACCCAGCGCAGATCGATCAGCGGCATCTTGCGGGGCAGCTCGAGAACGACCATCAGCGTCAACGCTGCAATCGATCCGGCCAACAGCATCCCGAGCCACGGCACCTCGAACCACCAGTAGAGCCGCCCGAGCGTCAGGAAGACGGCCAGGCAACCAAAACCGGTAGCAAGCAGCAGATAGCTGAGGATATCCATCTTCTGGATGACGTTGGCACGGGGTGGTGGTGTCAATGGCAGAAGATAGACGACCGGCAGCGCCATCAGCGCAAGCCCCATTTCAAACGTATAGAGCGCATGCCAGCCGCCGAGATCCATCAGCGGCGGCGAGATGATGCGGGCGATGGGTGCTGACAGCGTCGTATTCATCAAGGCAAGGCTGAGGCCTACCGACAGCTTGCGGGCCGCCGGGAAGGCTTCGAGCATATAGAGGAAGCCGAGTGTCGACAGAGGGGCTGCGGCCATGCCGCTGAGGAAGCGGACGACGGTTGCCGAATGCAGATCGGAGACGAAGAGATTGAGAACGGAGGCAAGGATGAAGCAGACGATGCTGAGTTCGGCGAACCGCCGAAGACCGTATTGCATACGGATCTTGAACAGGGCAATCGACATCGACGCATAGGGCGCGATGTAGGCGGCCGAGAGCCAGGCGACCTCCGATGTCGTTGCAGAGAGTGATCCCTGAAGCTGGTAGATATTGGCATTGAGCAGGTTCATGCCGAGGCCCTGCGTCAGGAACAGCAGAAGCGAAGACGCCATGTAGATGGCCGCTCTTGCCGGGCTCATCGGTTCGGGCAGTGGCTGAATGGGTTGCGGCACTGGATCAGCGACCGGCGTTTCGAGCGCGATGCGGTTGTCGTTCGCGCTGCCTGGAGCCACCGTGCTCATCTGCCGCTCAATCCCTGCCGATGGAGACGAGATTACCGGCCATCAGGCTGACGACCTGCAGGGCGATGGCCTTGTCCTTGTTATCGACGCCACCCAGAACCTGTTCGCGGATCTCGCAGGCCAGCTTATCGATTTCACCGGCGATATCGCGGCCACGGTCGGTCATGTGGATCTGCTTGGCGCGCCGGTCGCTTGCCTCGACGCGCCGCTCGATAAAACCCTGCTTCTCCATGCCGTCAAGCAGGCGCACGATGGTCGGGGTCTCGATGCCGAGTTCGTCAGCCAGTTCGCGCTGGTTGAGGCCATCGCGTTTCGACAGGGCAAACAGGGCTCTCGCACGCGACAGCGTCAACCCCCGCTCCTTTACCCGCGCATCAAACAGCGCCCGCAGCTTGCGGTTCACCGAAGCCAGGGCATCGAAGAGTTCGCGATTAACGGCAGAGTTGAGCATTTCGTACCTTTTGCATATTAGTAGCATACTATCTATTTCAGCCCTATTTAGTTGAAAGACGCCCGTCTTTCAAGCCGTTGATGCTGGCCGGGCTAAAAACCGTGTGAACCGCGGCCAACCGGGCTAGAATGCGGCAATCCATTGGCGGGCACCGATTCGGATGAAATCCGGTCAATAGGAAATAGCGCTATCGACAGTTTTTTCGAGTTCGACCATAAGCCCCTGTGAACAACGGTGACGGCGTGTCACCGCTGCCAATGCGGCAGCCACTGTTGCAGCCAAGTCATTGACGCTTGGCGGCAAGACCCGCACACCGGTAGCACACCAAAGAATGACGACAGACAGAGACGGGACGCCATGAACGAGATCGCGCGCAAACTTGCACCCATCGCCAAGGATCAGGCCGAAGCACAGTACCGCGAGGCACCGAACAACCTTGAGGCGGAACAGGCGCTGCTGGGCGCCATTCTCGTCAACAACGACGCGTTCTACCGCGTCTCGGACTTTTTGAAGCCCGTGCACCTCAACGAACCCTTGCACCGCAAGATTTTCGAAGTGGCCGGCGACATCATCCGCATGGGCAAGATTGCCAATCCGGTGACCATCAAGACCTTCCTCAAGGCCGACGAGAAGGTCGGCGATATAACGGTAGCAGAGTACATGGCTCGGCTGGCGGGTGCCGCGGTCTCCATCATCAACGCGGAAGACTACGGCCGGGCGATCTACGATCTGGCATTGCGCCGCTCGCTGATCACCATCGGCGAGGACATGGTCAATATCGCCTATGACGCGCCGCTCGACATGCCGCCGCAGAGCCAGATCGAAGACGCCGAACGCCGCCTGTTCGAACTGGCCGAAACAGGCCGCTACGACGGCGGCTTTCAGGCCTTCAACGATGCCGTTGCACTGGCGATCGACATGGCCGGTCAGGCCTTCGAGCGCGACGGCCATCTTTCCGGTATCTCCAGCGGCATCCAGTCGCTCGATGCCCGCATGGGCGGCCTGCAGCGCTCCGACTTGATCGTGCTTGCCGGACGTCCGGGCATGGGCAAGACCTCGCTGGCCACCAACATCGCCTGGAACGTCGCGCATGCCTATGAACCGGAAGTCCAGGCCGACGGATCGTTCAAGGCGAGGAATGGCGGCGTCGTCGGCTTCTATTCGCTGGAAATGTCCTCCGAACAGCTGGCTACACGTATCATCTCCGAGCAGACCGACGTGTCCTCCTCAAAAATCCGGCGCGGCGACATTTCCGAAGCCGAGTTCGAGAAGCTGGTCGGCTTTTCCCAGACGATGCAGAAGACGCCGCTCTATATCGACCAGACCGGTGGTATCTCGATCGCCCAACTGTCTGCCCGCGCCCGCCGCCTGAAGCGCCAGCGTGGCCTCGATTGCCTGGTGGTCGACTATATCCAGCTGATGACTGGTTCAGGCAAGTCGAGCGACAACCGCGTACAGGAAATCACCCAGATCACCACGGGCCTGAAGGCGCTCGGCAAGGAACTGAACGTGCCGATCATCGCGCTGTCGCAGCTCTCCCGTCAGGTGGAAAGCCGCGAAGACAAGCGCCCGCAGCTCTCCGACCTTCGTGAATCCGGTTCGATCGAGCAGGACGCCGACGTCGTTCTGTTCGTGTTCCGCGAGGAATATTACGTGAAGAACATGGAGCCGCGCGACGAGTTCGACCCGAAATACGAGGAGTGGAAGCAGAAGTTCGAATCGGTCAAGGGCACCGCGGACGTGATCATTGCCAAGCAGCGTCACGGACCGACCGGTACGGTCAAACTGGCCTTCCAGGCAGAGTTTACCCGCTTCACCGATCTCGCCGATCCGTCGTTCACGCAATACGAGGAACACTGACCGGCGAAAAATGCCGCTGAACCACACAACGGTCACCGGCCGTGTTGCAAATCTCCAGGCTTGCGGATAAGCGGAAAGAAAATTAGCAAATCAATCGCGGCATTTTGCCGCGATTGCCGTCATCAGCCTGGGGAAATCTGTTCATGGAAGCTTTTATCGCGCTGCTGCAGGTGCTTGCGATCGATCTCGTTCTCGCAGGCGACAACGCCATCGTCATCGGTCTTGCGGCAGCCGGTCTTCCCAAGGAACAGCGCGGCAAGGCGATCCTGATCGGCATCGCCGCCGCCACCGTCCTGCGCATCATCTTCGCCCTTCTCGCCACCCAGCTTTTGCAGATCCTCGGCCTTCTGCTCGTTGGCGGCATCCTGCTTCTGTGGGTCTGCTGGAAGATGTGGCGCGAGCTGCGGACGACTGCGAAGGAGGAAACCGAGGGCCTGGAAACGCTGACCGGCGAAGATATGGACAAGAGCGGTTCTGTCGGCAACGGCGCGCCGCGCAAGACGCTGAAGCAGGCTGCAATCCAGATCGTCATCGCCGACGTCTCCATGTCGCTTGACAACGTTCTGGCGGTTGCCGGTGCCGCTCGCGAGCATCCGAACATCCTCATCCTCGGCCTTGCGGTATCGGTGGCGCTGATGGGCATCGCCGCATCGTTCATCGCCAAGCTGCTGCACAGGTTCCCCTGGGTCTCCTATCTCGGCCTTGCCATCATCCTCTTCGTCGCGCTGAAGATGATCTACGAAGGCTTTATGGAAGTTGAGCCGCTGATCACATCGTCGCTGATGTAGTCGGCCCCTTGGCTGACAGACGGTGGGGCCTCCCGCCTGCAACGACAATCCGCGACCTCTTCGACAGCGTTTGCGGATTGCCAACTGAGGCGATTGCAGCCGCCGCCGCTTGGCTGTATTTCTCTCGCCATGGCCAACCTGCACACTCCCCCTTTCGCCGATCCTGCCTTTGAGGCTGCGTCCAACCGACTAACCATCGACCTCGGCGCGCTCGCCGATAACTGGCGCCATATGGACAGGTTGTCCGGCAAGGCGCGGGCGGCAGCGGTTCTGAAAGCCAATGCCTATGGTATCGGCATCGAGCCGGCGGCACGCACGCTTTATGCCGCCGGTGCGCGGGATTTCTTCGTTGCCAGTGTCGAGGAAGGTGTGGCACTGCGCCCGATCGTGCCGGACGCACGCATCCATATTCTTGCCGGCATGTGGCCGGGCAACGAACAGCTGTTCTTTGATCATGGTCTTGTGCCGATCATCAACTCCGAGGAACAACTGGCTTTTTTCATGTCGGTGCTGTCGCAGCGCGGCGATCACCCTTGCGTGCTGCATATCGATACCGGCATGAATCGCCTGGGGCTGACGCGCGATGAAGCGCTGGCGCTGGCCGGTGATCCTGCGCGCCCAGCCAGCTTCTCGCCCATTCTGGTGATGAGCCATCTCGCCTGCGCCGACGATCAGGCGCATCCGCTGAACCGCCGGCAGCTTGAAGCATTCCGGGCGGTTACGGCCGCTTTCGAAGGCATCGAATCAAGTCTTGCCAATTCTGCCGGCATCCATCTTGGGTCCGATTTTCATTTCGACATGACCCGGCCGGGCATCGCCACCTATGGCGGCGAAGCCGTCAACGGTTTGGCCAATCCGATGAAGCCGGTGGTGACGGCAGAGGCACGCATCCTGCAGATCCGCCGCGTCAGGACCGGCGAGACCGCAAGCTACGGCGGTTCGGCCCAATTTTCCCGCGACAGCCGGGTGGCGATCGTCGCCATCGGTTATGCCGATGGTTATCATCGCTCGGTCTCCGGCGGCGGCGTCACCCTGCGCCAGGCAACACCATCAGGCGCCTACGGCTTCCTGCATGGCAGACAAGTCCCGCATCTCGGCCGCGTCACCATGGACCTCAGCCTGTTCGACATCACCGACTTCGCCGACAATGCCGTCCGGCCCGGCGACTATATCGAACTGTTCGGCAACAATGTCGCCATTGACGACGTTGCAAGAGCTGGTGGCACGATCGGCTACGAAATGCTGACCAGCCTTGGGACGCGGTATGAGCGTGCGTATATCGAGGCCGAATAGCTTTACGAGATTGCGGCTTGGAATCCGGAAAATGATGTTCTAAACTGGAACAAAAGGAGATCATCATGTCTGATATCCAATTGAGTGATGAAGATCGGGCGTTTATTGAGGAGCGCGTTCAAAGCGGGCCCTACAAGACTGTAAACGACGTTGTTCATGCCGGGCTTCGATCGCTGCAGCGTGATGAGGCCGCTCTGAAAAGCCTTATTCAAGAAGGGCTTGATGACATCGCCGCAGGACGTTTCTACGAATTCGGTGAAGAGGACGATTTGACCGAATTTATCATGGACCGTTCCAAAGCGCGAAACGCCTGATGCGGAAACGGCGCTTTCGCCTCTCCGAACAGGCGGCAGATGATCTGACCGATATCTATGACTACATTGCCAAAACCAAGCCGAAAGCTGCACAGCGTGTCGTGGATGCTATCCAGGCAAAAATCAGATCCATTGCTGCCTTGGCTCTGCCCGGCACGCCGAAGGACGATATGAAACCGGATTTGCGTGCCGCTGTTTTCCGAAATCACATGATTTATTTCCATGTCACAACCTCCCATCTCCTGATCCTGCGCATCCTCCACGGCCGCCAGGACATTACCTCTGAAAACTTCCCCGAAAGCGAAATTTGATGGCGAAAGCCCGGACACAATTTATCTGCCAGAACTGCGGTACCGTTCACGCCCGGTGGGTCGGAAAATGCGAAGGCTGCAACCAGTGGAACACGATCGTCGAGGAAGACCCGATGGGCGGCATTGGCGGCGGGCCTGGCCGGACGCCGAAGAAGGGCCGCCCCGTGGCTTTGACGACGCTGTCTGGCGAGATCGAGGACGCGCCGCGCATCATGACGGGGATTTCCGAGCTTGACCGGGCCACCGGCGGCGGTTTCGTGCGCGGGTCGGCGGTGCTGATCGGCGGCGATCCCGGCATCGGCAAGTCGACCGTGTTGATGCAGGCCGCCGCCGCCCTGTCTCGCCAGGGGCATCGGGTCATCTATGTCTCTGGCGAAGAAGCCGTCGCGCAGGTGCGGTTGCGGGCGCAGCGGCTGGGGGCTGCCGATACCGAGGTGCTGCTGGCCGCCGAGACCAATGTCGAGGACATTCTGGCGACGCTCGGCGAAGGCAAGCGGCCGGATCTCGCCATCATCGATTCGATCCAGACACTGTGGAGCGACACCGCCGATTCGGCGCCGGGCACGGTGACGCAGGTTCGCACCGGCGTTCAGGCGATGATCCGCTTTGCCAAGCAGACGGGTGCCGCCATCGTGCTGGTCGGCCATGTCACCAAGGACGGCCAGATCGCCGGACCGCGCGTCGTCGAGCATATGGTCGACGCGGTGCTCTATTTCGAGGGCGACCGCGGTCACCATTACCGCATCCTGCGCACCGTGAAGAACCGCTTTGGCCCCACCGACGAGATCGGCGTGTTCGAAATGTCCGACAAGGGCCTTCGCGAAGTCACCAACCCGTCGGAACTGTTTCTCGGCGAGCGCAATTCGAAATCGCCGGGTGCCGCTGTCTTTGCCGGCATGGAGGGAACGCGCCCCGTGCTGGTCGAAGTGCAGGCGCTGGTGGCGCCGACATCGCTCGGCACGCCGCGCCGCGCGATCGTCGGATGGGACTCCGCGCGCCTGTCGATGATCCTGGCGGTGCTTGAAGCCCATTGCGGCGTCAGGCTCGGGCAGCACGACGTTTATCTCAATATTGCCGGCGGATACCGTATTTCCGAGCCCGCAGCCGATCTTGCGGTCGCTTCCGCATTGGTTTCCTCGCTTGCCGGTCTTGCCCTTCCCTCCGATTGCGTCTATTTCGGCGAAGTCAGTCTGTCCGGGTCCATCCGGCCGGTTGCGCATACCGCCCAGCGCCTTAAAGAAGCCGAAAAACTCGGCTTTTCACAGGCCGTCCTGCCTGCCGCTTCCGCCGACCTGCCCAAGGGCAGCGGCATGAGCTGGGGAGAGATGGAAAGCCTGCCGGATCTGGTGGCGCGCATTGCCGGCTCGAAGGGAGCCCTGAAGCAGGCCGACAATGATGATTGAGGAACCCGCCGCTTAAAAATGGCGAATTCCAGTGAAAACAGTGTTCAATCATGGACCATCGAAAGACGCCTCTCGCGTCATCATATATGGTTCGCGGAAAATCAGCGTGAGGTCGCGCTGCAGCATGGCTTTTGAATCGCGCTCGATTTAAAAGCCATGCTGCAGATCAAAGGGGTGCTGCGTCCTTTGCGCGTCCGGCAGGACGCGCGGCGCAGCAGGCGGTTTCGGAGTAGGACAAATATGCCCATTACAATTCTCGACGGTATCGTTCTCGGCGTCGCGCTTTTCTCGGCCATCCTGGCCATGGTTCGCGGCTTTTCCCGGGAAGTTCTGTCGGTCGCAAGCTGGCTCGGCGCCGCGGCTGCCGCCTATTTCCTTTACCCGTACCTGTTGCCCTACGCCAAGAACTACACCAGCAGCGATACGGTCGCGATGATCGGCTCCGCCGGCGTCGTGTTCCTGGTTGCGCTGATCATCGTCTCCTTCATCACCATGCGGATCGCCGACTTCATCATCGACAGCCGCATCGGGGCGCTGGACCGCACACTCGGTTTTCTGTTTGGCGCGGCACGCGGTGTCCTGCTCGTGGTCGTCGCCATGCTGTTCTTCAACTGGCTGGTCGCCCCGCAGCAGCAGCCGGTCTGGGTCACAACAGCCAAATCCAAACCGCTGCTCGACAATCTCGGCGGCAAGCTGATCGCGCTCCTGCCTGAAAATGCCGATGCCACCATCCTCGACCGCCTGCGCGGCAAGGATACGACCGGCGAAGGCGAGAACGAAGGCACCGGCGGTACAACCACCCAGCCTCCGGCCGAAGAAACGCCTGCCACCAACGGTGCAGCGACCAACGGCTAAGGCCGGACGATAGAATGAGGGCCCGCTTTTGCGGGCTCTGTCCATTTTGCAACGATGATATGTGAAACCCTCAGGCCTTGCCGGCTTGAAGGCCTACTGCATAATTCTTAAATCGGAACCGATTTGAGAATTATGCAGTAAACTGAAAGCGCTACAGCGACCTTTGCGCGTCATGA
Source organism: Pararhizobium sp. PWRC1-1 (assembly GCF_049897905.1). Taxonomy (NCBI): domain Bacteria; kingdom Pseudomonadati; phylum Pseudomonadota; class Alphaproteobacteria; order Hyphomicrobiales; family Rhizobiaceae; genus Pararhizobium; species Pararhizobium sp. PWRC1-1. The sequence goes on from NZ_JAFCXE010000002.1 coordinate 254,156, forward strand.
ATGACGCGCGGCGCTATAGGGATCTGATACGATATGCCAAACGCGTTCCAGCCGTTAACACAAAGGCCAACAGCGATGACCCATTTGCGAGCCGCAGAAATTCACGATGAAATGGACGGCGATACGCTGCACGAAGAGTGCGGTGTGTTCGGCATTCTGGGACATCCGGATGCGGCAGCGCTGACGGCGCTCGGGCTGCACGCCCTACAGCACCGCGGCCAGGAAGCAGCCGGTATCGTCACCTTCGACGGCAAGCAGTTCCACACCGAAAAGCGCATGGGTCTTGTCGGCGATCATTATACCGACCCGGCGATCCTGGCTAAGCTGCCGGGCACCATCTCGATCGGTCACACGCGCTACTCGACGACGGGCGAAGTGGCGCTGCGCAACGTGCAGCCGCTGTTTGCCGAACTTGAAGTCGGTGGCATCGCCATTGCCCATAACGGCAACTTCACCAACGGCCTGACGATGCGCCGCCAGATCATCGCCACCGGCGCCATCTGTCAGTCAACATCGGATACCGAAGTCGTCCTTCATCTCATCGCCCGTTCGCGTCATACCTCGACGGCCGACCGTTTCATCGATGCCATCCGGCAGATGGAAGGCGGTTATTCGATGCTGGCGATGACGCGCACCAAGCTGATCGCCGCCCGCGATCCTACCGGCATACGGCCGCTGGTCATGGGCGAACTCGACGGCAAGCCGATCTTCTGCTCGGAAACCTGCGCACTCGACATTATCGGCGCAAAATACATTCGCGACGTTGAAAACGGCGAAGTGATCATCTGCGAAATTCAGGCGGATGGTTCGATCCAGATCGATGCGCGCAAGCCCGTCAATCCGCAGCCGGAACGGCTCTGCCTGTTCGAATATGTCTATTTCGCCCGCCCCGATTCGGTGGTCGGCGGCCGCAACGTCTATGTGGCGCGCAAGAACATGGGCATCAACCTTGCCAAGGAATCCCCTGTCGTGGCCGATGTGGTCGTGCCCGTTCCGGACGGCGGCACGCCGGCTGCGATCGGTTATGCCCAGGCGAGCGGCATTCCTTTCGAACTCGGCATCATCCGGAACCATTATGTCGGGCGCACCTTCATCGAGCCGACACAGTCGATCCGCGCCTTCGGCGTCAAGCTGAAGCATTCAGCCAATCGGGCTATGATCGAAGGCAAGCGCGTCGTGCTGGTTGATGATTCGATCGTGCGCGGCACCACGTCGCTGAAGATCGTCCAGATGATCCGCGATGCCGGTGCAACGGAAGTGCACATCCGCGTTGCCAGCCCGATGATCTTCTATCCCGACTTCTACGGCATCGACACGCCGAACGCCGACAAGCTGCTGGCCAACCAGTACACCGACATCAAGGCGATGGCGAAGTTCATCGGTGCCGATTCGCTGGAGTTCCTGTCGATCGACGGCTTGTACCGCGCCGTCGGCGGCGAAGACCGCAACAATGCCCGCCCGCAGTTCACCGACCACTATTTCACCGGCGACTATCCGACGCGGCTTCTCGACAAGAACGGCGATACGACAAGTCCGAAACTGTCCATGCTCGCCAGCAATGGCTGAACCACTCGCCTAAGCCCGAAAGGGCTTGAGGAACAGCGCTTGCCGCCCTGAACCTTCGCTTCCTGACTTGCGTCAGAACCCGGACGTGTGGCACAGCAAGCCCGCATCAATGAATTCGGAGCCACCCAGACATGATCGATCTCAAGGGCCGCATAGCACTGGTCACCGGCGCATCGCGCGGCATCGGTTACTTCACAGCGCTTGAACTGGCCAAGGCCGGCGCACAGGTGATTGCCTGCGCCCGCACGGTCGGCGGGTTGGAAGACCTTGACGACGCGATCAAGTCGGCTGGCGGACTGCCGGCGACGCTGGTTCCCTTCGACCTTGCCGACATGGCCGCGATCGACAAGCTCGGCGGGGCCATCAACGAACGCTGGGGCAAGCTGGACATTCTGGTTGCCAATGCCGGCGTTCTCGGCGTCATCTCACCCGTCGGCCATGTCGAGGCCAAGGTGTTCGAGAAAGTCATGACCGTCAACGTCACGGCCACCTGGCGGCTGATCCGGTCCGTCGATCCGCTGCTGCAGCAATCCGATGCCGGCCGCGCGCTGATCCTGTCTTCAAGCGCTGCCCACAAGTGCAAGCCCTTCTGGGGGCCCTACTCCGCCTCCAAGGCGGCCGTCGAGGCGCTGGCACGCACCTGGGCCGGTGAAACACAGCGCCTGCCGCTGCGCATCCTTTCGGTCGATCCGGGTGCCACCCGCACCGCCATGCGCGCCCAGGCCATTCCAGGCGAAGATCCATCGACCGTACCGCATCCGTCCGAAGTTGCGGCAAAGCTCCTGCCGCTGGTCGGCCCGGATCAGACGGAAACCGGCAAGCTGTTCATCGTCCGCGAAAACCGCATCGTCGATTACCGCCTGCCGGATTGATCTTCAAATCAGACCGGGTCTTTGTCAAAGATGGTGATGCCCGCCGGCAACTGAACCCAGGAGTGCCTGCGACAGGTGTAAACCGAGTCCTGCGGGGCCGGAAAATCCGGGTCGGCGAAACCGCCGACCGCAACGGCCACCGATTCTTGATCCACCTCTTCTTCAGTGTGAAACAGATTTGTTCCACAGACAGGGCAGAAGCGAAACCGGAACCGGGCGCCCTGATCGCCCGTCCGGACATAATCCGTAGCCGTTCCGAAAACCGTATAGGGCACCGCAAATGCAGCCAATGCTGCAAAGACACTGCCGGTTCGCTGCTGGCAGGCGAGGCAGTGGCAGACGCCAACACCCAGCGGCTCGCCGTGTATTTCTATCTGCAACTGGCCGCAACCACAGGAAGCTCGTCTGGACAGCATGAAACACCTCGTCAGGCTGCAAGCTCTGATCGCCAGCCAAACAGCCGTTTACAAACTTTTGTCCACCGGCAGGCCATCTTCGCCCGGCGTAGAGAGATCGGGGTGTCCCGGCCACTTGCTGCCATACTTGCGGTGCCAGGCGCGGGCGCCGAACGGCAGTGTCAGCAGATAGCCGACGGCGGTGACAACCATCGTTTCCCACGTAAAGCTCATCAGTGTCGCGACATACAGAACGACGAACAGGATGACGGGGAGAACCAGATCGCGGCGAACGCGGTTTTCGGACTTGCCCGACCAAACCGGCAGCCGACTGACGAGCAGGAAGGCAATCAGTACCGTGTAGGCCGACGAAATCAAACCCATGAGGTGGCCCGGCTGTACACCCAGCAGCCCCAGATAGACCGGAAGCAGCACCAGCATGGCACCCGCCGGGGCCGGCACGCCGACGAAATACTCGGATTGCCACTTGGCCTTGATATCGCGCTCGGCCATGACGTTGAATCGGGCAAGACGCAGACCAGCGGCGATGACGTAGATCAGCGCGGCGATCCAGCCGATCGAACGGGCCTCGTCCAGCACGTAAGCGAACAGCACCAATGCCGGCGCGACGCCAAAATTGACGATATCAGCCAGCGAATCCATCTGGACGCCGAATTTTGACGTGGCCTTCAGGAGACGGGCGACACGCCCGTCGATACCATCCAGGAAGGCTGCGACCAGCACCATGGCCACGGCAAGTTCGAAGCGCCCTTCAAAGGCCAGACGAACGCCGGAAAGCCCGGCGCAGATGGCCAGCACCGTGATCACATTGGGGACGAGCAGCCGCAGCGGAATTTCCCGCAGGCGTGGCCCGCGCGCTTCATCGTCGTCGTTCGGGCCGTGCGGGTCAAAGGGCGGAAAGGGTGTTTCCATGATCTGCTCCTGTTTCGCGGAAGGCTCTTTCATCAGCCGCGCCGGCTGATGACAGGCCCCTTGGCGGAGCCGAATTCCGCCAGAACGGTTTCGCCGGCAATGGCCGTCTGGCCAAGGCTGACGCGGGGCTCGGCGCCTTCCGGCAGGAAGACATCAAGACGCGAGCCGAACCGGATGAGGCCGAAGCGTTCGCCGGCCTGCAGCGTATCATTGGGGACCGACCAGCAAACGATACGGCGGGCGACAAGGCCGGCAATCTGGACGACGCCGATTTCACCATGGGTGGTTTCGATGACCAGGCCGTTGCGCTCGTTCTCATGGCTCGCCTTGTCGAGTTCCGCATTGACGAACTTCCCGGCACGGTAGGCGATGCGACGGATAGTGCCGCGCACGGGCGCACGGTTCACATGGCAATTGAAGACGTTCATGAACACGGTGATGCGCAGCATCGGCACCGTTCCAAGCCCAAGCTCTTCCGGCGGCGTCATCATCGCGATCGACGAGACGCGGCCATCGGCCGGGCTGATCACGAGATCATCGTCGAGCGGCGTCATGCGTTCGGGATCGCGGAAGAAATAGGCGCACCAGGCCGTCAGGATAAAGCCGATCCACATCAACGGTTCCCACAGGAAACCGAGAACCAGCGAAACAACGAAGAAACCGGCGATGAAGGGATAGCCTTCCTTGTGCACCGGAACCAGCGTGTTGCGCACTGTATTGATCAAGCTCATGAACTCATGTCTCCATATTTTCCTGGCCCCAGCACCTACAGTGAAACGGCGGGCCGGGCAATGCGATTACGGTATTCGCCGGCGGCAATAGCAGGCAGCCTTCGATCAACGGGCGACTGTGATCTGACCTTCAAACCGCCGCCGGGCCACGAACGACCACGCCGAGATCGTCGCTCTCGCGCACCTTCTTCAAGGTCTCCTCGGCCTGCGTGGCTTCACGCTGGCGGTTCCACATGGAGGCGTAGAGGCCGTCGCGGTCGATCAGTTCGCCATGGGTACCGCGCTCGGCAATGCCGCCGTCCTTCAAGACGATGATCTCGTCGGCATGGATGACGGTGGAAAGCCGGTGGGCGATGACCAGCGTCGTGCGGTTCTGCGAGACGATGTCGAGTGCCGTCTGGATTTCCTGCTCGGTGCGGGTGTCGAGTGCCGAAGTCGCCTCGTCAAGGATCAGGATCGGCGGGCTTTTCAGCACCGTGCGCGCAATGGCGACGCGCTGCTTTTCGCCGCCCGAAAGCTTCAGGCCGCGCTCGCCGACCATGGCGCCATAGCCTTCCGGCAGGCTTTTGATGAAGCCGCCGATCTGGGCAATGTCGGCCGCGGCCTCGACTTCGCCTTGAGTGGCGGAGGTGCGGCCGTAGCGAATGTTATAGGCGATAGTGTCGTTGAACAGCACCGTATCCTGCGGCACCATGCCGATGACGGCGCGCAGGCTTTTCTGCTTCACGTCGCGCACATCCTGGCCATCGATGGTGATGGCGCCTTCCTGGACGTCGTAAAATCGGTAGAGCAGCCGGGACAATGTCGATTTGCCGGCGCCGGAGGGACCGACGACCGCAACGGTCTTGCCGGCCGGCACTTCGAACGAGATGCCCTTGAGGATCGGCCGGGCCGGATCATAGGCGAAGTGTACATCCTTGAAGGCGATGGCCCCCTTTTCGATCACCAGTTCCACAGCATCCGGGCTGTCGATAACTTCGGCCTCGACTTCCAGCAGGTCGAACATCTGTTCGATATCAGTCAAACCCTGACGGATTTCGCGGTAGACGAAGCCGATGAAATTGAGCGGGATGGAGAGCTGCATCAGCATGGCGTTGATGAAGACGAAATCGCCGAGCGACTGTTCGCCGCGCTGGACGGCGAGTGCCGACATCACCATCATGATCGCCGTACCGGCGCCGAAAATCACCGCCTGGCCAAAGTTCAGCCAGCCGAGCGAGGTCCAGACCTGCGTCGCCGAACGCTCATAGCGCTCCATCGACTGGTCGAAGCGCTTCGCTTCCATTTCTTCATTGCCGAAATATTTGACCGTCTCGAAGTTAAGCAGCGAATCGATCGCCTTGGTATTGGCGTCGGTATCGCTGTCGTTCATGGCGCGGCGGATGCCGATACGCCAGTCGCTGGCCTTGATGGTGAACCAGATATAGATGACGACCGTCACGGCGGTGACCATCAGGTAGCTGAAACCGTAGCCCCACCAGAAGATGATCGCCGTCATCAGAAACTCGATGAGGGTCGGCACCGTGTTGAGGATGGTGAAGCGGACGATCGTCTCGATGCCCTTGGTGCCGCGCTCGATGATGCGCGACAGGCCGCCGGTGCGCCGCTCCAGATGGAAGCGCAGCGACAGCTGGTGCATATGGATGAAGGTGCGATAGGCAAGCTGGCGCACCGCATGCTGGCCGACGCTGGCAAACAGCGCATCGCGCAACTGGTTCAACCCCGCCTGCAGCAGACGGGCAAGATTATAGGCCAGCACCAGCATGACGGCGCCGGTAAAGACGACGGGCAGGACGCCGACAATATGGGTCTTGCCATTCAGCGCATCGGTCGCCCATTTGAAGAAATAGGGCACGAGCAGCAGCACGACCTTGGCGATCAAAAGGATGACCGTCGCCCAGACGACGCGCATCTTTAAATCCGCGCGGTCACTCGGCCACATATACGGCCAGAGGTTGATGATCGTCTGCAGCGGATTGCCTGAATCCGCCGATACCGTCTTCTTCTGCGCCACGTCTTGTCTCGCCTTCGTTCTCCGGCCGCCTTGTCAGAGACAGCCGTCATTGCACGCCTTGAATGTCGCCCGGATGAAGGACATCCGGCAAAGACGAACAAACGCAATTTTCCAATTAAAAGCGGCGCCCTTCTCAAGGCGCCGCTTTATGTTTCAGATAAGTCTCATCATCGCCCGCTGCAATGGAGCGACACATGAAAAGCCGTCAAGGCAGATGCTTCACATGTTTGCGGTGCATCTCTTCCGATTCGGTTTCAGACATTGCCTTGTCCGGCACGCCGAAGATCTGGCCCGGCAAAATCCGGTCGGGATCGGTGATCTGATCCTCGTTGGCAAGGTAGATCGTTGTGTATCGAACACCGGCGCCATAGACGCGGCGCGAGATCTGCCAGAGCGTATCGCCACGGCGGATGATCACGGAGGTCTTGCTCTGCTGCAGGGGAGCCTGCTGGACGGTTTCGGGTTCGCCTGCCTGCCCCGTTGCAGGTGATGTGGCGGTTGCGGCACCGCCGGTTGCCGTTGCGGCAGTACCTGACTCTGCGGCAGGCTTCTGCGCCGTTTCCGTCGCATCCGCAGGTTTGGCCGTGGTGCCGTCCTGAGTCGGCGCCGAGCTGGTTGCCGCAGCGCTGTCCTGAACGGGGGCAGGCGTCGCGGTTTCCGCCACCACCGCATCGTTACCCGTGCCATCGGTGCGCGGCATCAGCGCCGAGCCGACTGCCGCTTCGATTTTGCCAAGCGATGCGGAAACGCTCGGTGCATCCTTCGGAAGCGCCTTCAGCATGGCAAGCGCGTCCGACGCTGCCTTTGATGTCTTGGCCGCCATTTCCCGGACGCCTGCATCGAGATTGTCGGCAACCTTGAAATCAGCAAGCGACTTCAACGCAATTTCGGTGGACGACCGTGCAGCTGCCAGTTCCTCATCAGTCGGTACCTTACCATTGACAAAGAGCCCTTTCAGCAGGCCAAGCGCCTTGGTGGCCTCTAATCGCAGGCCATCGAAGCTGCCGCCTTCGAACGGCACGACAGAACCCTGTGCATTGCCTTGAGCAACGGCAGCGACCTGATCGCCAACCGGACGATCGAACGGCACGGCAGCACGCAACTCGACCTTGCTGCCATCGGCTCCCATCATATCCGCACGAATGGTGTGATTGCCGACCGGCAGATTGATCGTGCCATCGACGACGAAGCGGCCCTGTTCATCAGCCTTGGTTTCGCCGACCAGAACGTCGTCGGCATAGATGCGCACGAGAGCGCCGGCCTTGGCATTGCCGGCCACGAACATCTTCTTGCCTTCGATCTCGACGGCGGAAACGCCGACTTCGGATTTTTCGTTCGTGGCGGGGACAACAGCCACGTCAGATGTGGCCGCAGCTGTGGACCCGGCGGCCGTATCGGCCGGCTTGGCGGCATTCGTTGCCGATGCCGAAGCATCCGGCGCCGGTTCGGCCTTGGTCACTCCACCGTCAACCGCGTCAGCCGCCGGCTTGGTGAGGATGCGGCTGGCTTCACCGGGTTTCGACACCATGGCGAGCAGTTCGCCGGTCTTATCCTTGGGGATCGAGACGGTGGCGACTTCTTCCGAGGACTTGGTCACGCCGTTTTCGCCGACACTGCGCAGCGTCAGCTGATAGTCGCCGGCCGGAAGCGGCTTGTCGAAAATCGCCGCAAAATCGCCGGTCGCGCCGACATCGGCCGTACCAACGATCGTCTCGCCATTGACGATTTCGACCTTTGTGTTCGGCTGGGCCCGTCCGGCAATGACAGTCGAGCCGTCCGGTTCGACACGCAGTACGTCGAAGCCAGGCACCGTCCACGCGGCAGCCGCATCGGCGGGCTTGGCATCGGTCGCAGTCGCAGTTTCGCCCGCCACGGTCGGGCGTGCACCCTTCGCGTCTGCCGGCTTGCTGTCAGTGGGCTTTGTCTCTGCAGTATCCGCTGGCGTTTGGGCCGGAGCTTCCGCCGTGACCTTGTCCTTGCTGCCGTTGATATTGGGCATGACAAAGAAAATCATCAGCAGCGACGCAATTGCCAGGACGATAAGGGCCACCCAGCCGGCCTTGTTCTTCATCATGCACATCTCCAAATGGCCCGGAACCGCCCGCGCCCGACATGAGCGCAGAAGGACAGCTTTTTCCAAGCCTTTATGCCAGCAGCTTTCCGCCTGTTTTTGCTGAACGGAATCAGCCTGACTATTACGTCAGCTCATGCTTAAAAAATGCTAACGATTCCCGAGGTTTTCCACAAGCATCGCCGCATGTTCAGATCGGCCGAAAGCCCTGTTTCCCGTCATTTTTCTTGACGCATGCAGCCCCGCGATGTCTCTTTGGGCCATGAGTGAGAAAAATATCCCGATTCGATCCGTTTGCGTCTACTGCGGCTCCCAGCCCGGACGCGATCCGTCCTTCATGGATGCCGGCCGGATTCTCGGCAAATCCATCGCCGAGAACCATCTTCGCCTCGTCTATGGCGGCGGCACGAAAGGCATCATGGGCGCCGTCGCAAGCGGCGTTCTTTCGCACGGCGGCCGCGTGACCGGCATTATACCAGAATTCCTGATGGATATGGAGGCCACCCGTCATTCGCTGGGGCAACTCAGCGAACTGATCGTCACACCGGACATGCATGACCGCAAGCACAAGATGTTCGAGCGCTCGGATGCCTTCGTGACATTGCCGGGCGGCATCGGCACGCTTGAGGAAATCGTCGAGGTGATGACCTGGGCGCAACTTGGTCGCCACCGCAAGCCGATCGTGCTCGTCAATATCAACGGCTTCTGGGATCCGCTGATGAAGCTGATCCACCATATGGCCGACAGCGGCTTCATCCACACCGCCCATCTCGTCCAGCCGCTGGTGATCGATGCAGCCGACGAAGTCGTCCCGGCCCTGCTTGAGCACTGGGCCAGCCAGGTCGACCGCGATGGCGACGACGGGATCATCGCCAAGCTGTGACGCTATCGGCCGGAATGGCATTTGATATGGCATCCGGCCCGATTTCTGCAGTGTTGATCGCTTTGGCACAGAGTTGTATTCTGCCGCCAATATTGGTCGAGCTAGGAAGATGAGTTCCATGAGCGGTAAAAACGGCATTTCCGAAGACCTCAGCCGCCGCATCGACAAGCTCGCTGCCCGTTCTGCCTTGATGCGCCAGAAGATCATCGAGGATGCCTTATCTCACGGCCGCTCCCTTGCCTGGCAGGAAAAGTGGATCGAGGGCGTGCAGGACGGTATCGAGGAAGCTGATCGCGGCGACGTTGCCACCGCCGAAGACATCGCAGCGGTTCTCAACAAATACAATCCGACGTAAAACCCGTGGGGATCGTATGGACGAAACGCTACCTGCTGGAGCTCTCCCGCATCGGCGATTACATCGCCACGCACAATCCGCGAGCAGCCGCGCGTATCGTCAATGATATCCACGCGAAAACGCACAGGCTGCTATCCGACAACCCTTTCATCGGACGCCGGGGCGAGATCACCGGGACGCGCGACTCGTCATACCCGGCACGCCTTATATTGTTGCGTACCGTGTCGGAGATACACAAATCGAAGTTCTTTTCGTTCAGCATGGCGCGCGGGAATGGCCGGAAGACGCCTGAAGCGCGGCGCGATCTTTTAAGGATGCTAACCGCTCTTTAGTTCTTTGATTTACGCAATTCGTTCTCGCAAACCCGTAGCGCAGTCTTTGCGCGACAGCCTTGCCTATTCTGCCGGGTTCGGCACGGCTGCCCGGCGGGCGCGGCCTTCCAGGATCATCGACGTCGAATAGACCGCCAGCGCTGCCCAGATCAGGATGAAGGCGATCAGCTTCGACGTGCCGAACGGCTCGTGGAAGACGAAGACGGCGATGATGAAGATCATCGTCGGGGCGATGTACTGCATGATGCCGATGGTCGAGAGCTTCAACAGCTTGGCGCCGTTGGCATAGATCATCAGCGGGATCGCCGTCACCACGCCGCAGGCCATCAGCCAGGCGACATCGACCCAGCCGGTATCGATGAAATGTCCCTGACCTGTGAATTCCAGATAGGCGATATAGCCGAGTGCCGGAACGCTGAGCAGCAGTACTTCCAGGAAGAAGCCCTGGTTGGGTCCGACCGGCAGCGTCTTGCGAAAGAAGGCGTACAGGCCCCAGGAGAGCGCAAGGCCAATGGACACCCACGGTAGGCCGCCGGCGTCAAAGGCCAACACAACGACGGCGATAGCAGCCAGAACGATCGCCACCATCTGCGCCGGATTGAGCTTTTCCTTCAGGAGAACGGCGCCAAGGAAGATCGAGAACAGCGGGTTGATATAATAGCCAAGCGCCGTTTCCAGCGCCCGCCCTGCCCCGATTGCCCAGACATAGATGCCCCAATTGATGGTGATCAGCACTGCAGTCAGCATCGCCATCTTCAGCATGCGCGGGGTGCGCAGGGCCACCTTCACGTCTTCCGTGCGGCCAAGCAGGATCAGGACGGCACCGGCCAGCGGCACCGACCAGACGATGCGGTGCGCCACGACCTCGGAAGCCGGGATATGGGCAATCGCCTTCATGAAGAACGGCAGGAAGCCCCAGAGAAGATAGGCCGTCAGCGCGAAGGCGAAGCCGCGCGGGGAATCGCCATTTTGCACCGCCGGTGTTTGTTTCGCGTCAGACATGGCATTTCATCCCGTTTCGGTTTGCCCTGTGGCAGCCCTCAGTCATTTTGGCCGTCGTACTCCAAACACGATTGATCAACCAATTCATTTCCGTGAACCTTGCTACAGCAAAGCTCACAATCGATGGTAAGAGAATTGTTACGGGACTGACAAAACACCCAGATTTTACGGGGTGCATTTCACAGTCTGGCGCTCTACGTTCCTTCCAGCCAATGACCGGTCAGACGAAGGGACTCTATGATGTCATCCATCCTCGCGCTCCACCCGATTACCCGCCGCTCGCTTCTGAGCGGTGTAGCGGCCACCTCCGCGCTCGTTCTTCTGCACCCCTTTGCAGCGCGCGCAGCCGCCAATCAGGCGCATCTGCGCATCATGGAAACCACCGACATCCACGTCCACGTCTTCCCTTACGACTATTACGGCGACAAGCCGAACGACACGCTGGGCCTAGCCCGCACTGCCTCGATCATCGATTCGATCCGCGCCGAGGCCGGCAATTCCTTCCTTGTCGATAATGGCGATTTCCTCCAGGGCAATCCGATGGGCGACTACATGGCCTATCAGCACGGCATGAAGGAGGGCGATGTCCACCCGGTCATCAAGGCGATGAACGTTCTCGGATATGAGGCGGGAACGCTGGGTAATCACGAGTTCAACTACGGCCTCGACTATATGTTCAAGGTGCTCGGCGGCGCCAACTTCCCGTATGTCTGCGCCAACCTAACCAAGGGGCAGCTCGCCGCTAACCCGAAGGACGACACGCTTTTCTTCAAGCCTTACACGATCGTGGAAAAAACCATCACCGATGGTTCAGGGGCGGCAAGCGAGCTGAAGATCGGCATTATCGGCTTCGTGCCACCACAAATCATGCTCTGGGACATCAAGAACCTTGAAGGCAAGGCGCAGACCCGCGACATCGTCGAGGCCGCCAAGGCCTGGGTGCCGGTGATGAAGGAGGAAGGCGCCGATATCATCATCGCGCTTTCCCATTCCGGCATCGATGGCTCAGGCCAGAGCGACCGCATGGAAAATGCCTCGCTCTATCTCGCCGGTGTCGAAGGCATCGATGCCGTTTTTACCGGCCACCAGCATCTCGTCTTCCCCGGCCCCAAGAGTTTCGACGGCGTCGACGGCGTCGATCCGGTCAAAGGCACGCTGCTCGGTAAACCGGCTGTGATGGGCGGGTTCTGGGGCTCGCATCTCGGCCTGATCGACCTCTTGCTGGAAAAAGATGGCAACGGCTGGAAGATCGTCGATTTCACCACCGAGGCCCGGCCGATCTATCACCGCGAGGACAAGAAGGTGGTCGCCGACGTGCCTGACCGCGCCGATGTCATTGCCGCCGCCAGCGCCGAGCACGAGGCGACGCTCGCCTATGTCCGGACGCCGGTCGGCAAGACCTCGGCGCCGCTTTATTCCTATTTTGCGCTGGTGGCCGACGATCCCTCGGTGCAGATCGTCTCCAATGCGCAGACCTGGTATATCAAGGACATGCTGAAGGACACGGAATTCAAGGACCTTCCAGTTCTGTCGGCAGCCGCCCCCTTCAAGGCGGGCGGCCGCGGTGGCGCCGACTACTATACCGATGTGCCCACCGGCGATATCGCCATCAAGAACGTCGCCGATCTCTATCTCTATCCGAACACCGTGCAGGCCGTCGTCATCACCGGGGCGCAGGTGAAGAACTGGCTTGAAATGTCGGCCGGCATGTTCAACACCGTCGCACCCGGCGCCAAGGATGTGGCGCTGCTCAACACCACATTCCCCTCGTACAATTTCGACATTATCGACGGTGTCACCTACCAGATCGACCTGTCGCAACCGGCCAAATATGACGGAGACGGCAAGGCCGTGAACCCCGGATCGAACCGCATTCAGAACCTTGCCTTCGAGGGCAGGCCGATCGACCCGGCCCAGAAATTCGTCATCGCCTCCAACAATTACCGCGCCGGCGGCGGCGGCAAATTCCCCGAGATTGCCAGCGACAAGGTGGTCTTCGCCGCCCCCGACACCAACCGCGACGTCATCGTCCGCTACATCATCGCCGAAGGTACCATCAACCCATCGGCCGACGGCAACTGGAGTTTCAAGCCAGTGGAAGGTGCCACGGCCGTGTTCGAGAGCGGACCGAAGGCGCGCGGGCTGATTGCAGACGTGAAGGGTGTGAAGATCGAGGATGCGGGTGACGGCGCGGATGGGTTTGCGAAGTTTCGGCTGGTGTTGTGAATAAAGCTTAGCACTGTCTCGACCGCACCAAATATAGCCTCTCCCGCTGTGAGCGATAGGGGACGATGCACCACGCGGTTGTCTAGCCGCATTGGAACATTGCCTCAGCGTAGACGTTGTGCGAGGTCACGCGATTGAGAAGAGGAGGCCGGATATGTCCCCGGCGACCCGGCAACGACTTCGCCTGTCCGGCGGCACAGAATTATCCTTCATCACGGCAGGTAAGGCATCCGAGCCCGCCGTGCTGCTCTTGCATGGATTTCCGAGTTCGGCGCAAACATTTCGAGACGTCGTGCCCCACCTGTCACAGGCCGCCTACGTGATTGCACCCGATTTGCCTGGCTTCGGCCAGTCCGATGTTCTGCCGGGGGTGTCGTTCGCCGCGATGGGCGATGCGATCATGGAACTGCTGGAACACCTTTCGATCGGACCGCGCTATATCTACCTCCATGATTTCGGTGCGCCGGTCGGTTTCCACATCGCAATGCAAGCGCCGGAGCTTGTCCTCGGCCTCATTATTCAAAACGCCAACGCCCATGCAACGGGATTTGGGGCCGAATGGGCTTCGACACAGGCGTTCTGGGCGGATCCCAGCCCCGAGAACGAGGCGAAGGCGACCACTCATCTGACATTCGAAGGCACGCGCGACCAGTATGTCGCAAACCTTCCACCGGACGTTGCCGCTCTAGTTTCACCCAAAGGCTGGGAGGAGGACTGGCGGGTCATGTGCATGCCGGGCCGGATGGACACGCAGCGGGCAATTCTCGTGGACTATGGAAACTACGTCGCACGGTTCGATGCCATTGCCGATTATCTCGCCCATCGACAACCACCTTCCCTGATGCTGTGGGGCCGGCACGATCCCTTCTTCAACCTTCGGGAAATCCATTCGTGGCTTGAGGATTTACCCCGGATGGAAGCGCATGTTTTCGACGCCGGCCACTTTATGCTCGAGACGCACGCGCCTGCAGCCGTATCGCTCATGGTCGACTTCATCAAGCGCACACAACGATAGGCGAAATGACTACTCTGCCGCAGCCAGCCCCGCCTGATCGCGGTTCTTCAACAGCTTGAACACGATCGAATCCATCAGTGCCTGAAACGATGCGTCGATGATGTTGTCGGAGACGCCGACCGTCCACCAGCGGGCGCCGGTGCCGTCGACGGATTCAATCAGGACGCGGGTGATGGCCTCGGTGCCGCCGTTGAGGATACGGACCTTGTAGTCCACCAGTTCCAGATCCTCGATCTCCGACTGGTATTTGCCGAGATCCTTGCGCAGCGCCAGATCGAGCGCGTTGACCGGGCCGTGACCTTCGGCGACCGACATTGTGGCTTCACCGTCGACCCAGACCTTGACCACCGCTTCTGAAACCGTCTTCAGGTTCCCATTGGCATCGAAGCGGCGTTCGACCATGACGCGGAAGCTTTCGACGTGGAAGAAGTCCGGGACCGAGCCGAGGATTCTTTGCGCAAGGATGGCGAAGCTGGCATCGGCGCCTTCATAGGCATAGCCGGTCGCTTCGTTTTCCTTGACGATGGAAATCAGCTTGTCGAGCTTCGGGTCGTCCTTGGAAACGATGATCCCACGGCGCTTCAGGGCGTTGATGAAATTGGCCTTGCCGCCCTGGTCCGACACCATGACCTTGCGCAGGTTGCCGACGCTTTCCGGCGTCACATGCTCGTAGGTGCGCGGATCCTTCAGCAGTGCCGAGGCATGGATGCCGGCCTTGGTGGCAAAGGCGGAGGCGCCGACATAGGGCATCTGGTGATCGGGCGAGCGATTGAGAAGCTCGTCGAAGGCATGCGAAAGCTGGGTGAGTTCCTGCAGCCTGTCGGCATCGATGGCCGTCTCGAAGCGGCTCGTATAGGCCTCCTTCAGCGCCAGCGTCGGGATCAGCGTCACCAGATTGGCATTGCCGCAACGCTCGCCGATACCGTTCAACGTGCCCTGGATCTGGCGCACGCCGGCCTCGACGGCAGCCAGCGAATTGGCGACCGCCTGGCCCGTATCGTTATGCGCATGGATGCCGAGATTGGCGCCCGGAACGCCGTGGGCGATGACGGCCGTAACGATATCGCGGATTTCCGGCGGCTGCGTGCCGCCATTGGTATCGCACAGCACGACCCAGCGGGCGCCGGCGTCATAGGCGGTTTTGGCGCAGGCGAGCGCATAAGACGGGTTGGCCTTGTAGCCGTCGAAGAAATGCTCGCAATCGATCATCGCTTCCTTGCCGGAGGCAACGACGGCCTCGACCGAAGACTGGATCGATTCGAGGTTTTCTTCGTTGGTGCAGCCAAGGGCGACGCGGACGTGATAATCCCAGCTCTTGGCGACAAGACAGATCGCGTCGCTTTCGGCTTGCAACAAGCTTGTCAGCCCCGGATCGTTGGAGGCGGACACGCCGGCGCGCTTGGTCATGCCGAAGGCGACGAAGCGGGCGTTTTTGGTGCGTTTCTTGCTGAAGAACTCCGTATCGGTCGGGTTGGCACCGGGATAGCCGCCTTCGACATAGTCCATGCCAAACTCATCCAGCAGTGCCGCAATGGCAATCTTGTCCTCGACCGAAAAATCGATGCCCGGCGTCTGCTGGCCGTCGCGCAGCGTGGTGTCGAAGAGGTGGATGCGTTCGCGGGTCATGAATGTTCCCTCCAAAGGAACGGAATGTCTTCTTGAGTATGCCCCTCACCCTAGCCCTCTCCCCGCTTGCGGGGAGAGGGGATGACCGAGGCTGCCGCTTGGTCCTTCTCCCCGTTTACGGGGAGAAGGTGCCCGACAGGGCGGATGAGGGGCAACTGCCGCCTACTGTTTCCCCGCAAACCCATCCGTCGCGCGGATCAGCCGATCGAGAATGCCGGGCTCGGAATAGGCGTGTCCCGCCCCTTCGATCAGATGAAACTCCGCTTCCGGCCATGCGTTATGCAGCGCCCATGCGTATTTTGCCGGGCATGGCATGTCGTAGCGGCCGTGGACGATGACGCCCGGGATGCCGTGGAGCATGTGGGCGTTGCGCAACAGCTGCCCCTCGTCCAACCAGCCGGCATTGATGAAGTAATGATTTTCGATGCGGGCGAAGGCGTGGGCGTATTCTTCCTGCTCGAAGGGCGTCGAGGTCGAAGGCTCTGGCAAAAGCGTGATCGTCTCGCCTTCCCAGATGCTCCACGCCTTGGCGGCGGCAACGCGGGTCGCCCGGTTGTCGCTGGTCAGCCGCCGGTGATAGGCGTGCATCATTTCGTGGCGTTCGTTTTCCGGGATAGGTGCTAAAAAGCGTTCCCATTTGTCCGGGAACATTTCCGAGACGCCAAACTGATAGTACCAGTCGAGCTCGGCCTTGGTCAGCGTGTAGATGCCGCGCACGACGAGTTCGGACACGCGCTCCGGATGTTTTTCGGCATAGGCGAGCGCCAATGTCGAGCCCCAGGAACCGCCGAACACCAGCCATTGCTCGACGCCGGCCATTTCGCGCAACCGTTCGATATCGGCGACCAGATGCCAGGTCGTGTTGGCTTCCAGTTCCGCATGCGGGGTGGACTTGCCGCAGCCGCGCTGGTCGAACAGGGTGACGTCATAGAGCTTCGGATCGAACAGGCGACGATGGTTCGGCGAAATCGTGCCGCCGGGGCCGCCATGCAGGAAGACTGCCGGCTTGGCGCCCGGCGTGCCGGATTTTTCCCAATAGATCGTGTGGCCGTCGCTAACGTCGAGATGGCCGGAGGCATAGGCTTCGATTTCAGGATAGAGCGTGCGAAGAATTTCGGTCATGCTGTCTGCTTTCGAGAGTAATATAAAGCTGTCGATCAGGTGGCGCTCGGGAACTGCGGCCAGACCTCGGTATCGTGGTCCGGATGCTGGAAGGAGATGATCTGTTCCTGCTGCATGTAATAGTTGGGATCTTCATGCACCGGCTGGTCGAAGATCGTCGTCACCCAGGCATTGCGGGCGGCGAAATTCACCTGGATTTGCGGTGCAAGATCGGAGCGATCGTCGAAGGCGCCGATGGCGATTTCCAGCCCGCCCGGATGCTTGTAGGTCAAAGGCGTGCCGCAGGCAGCGCAAAAACCGCGGGCGATGTTAATGGAGGACTGGAAATAGCTAGGCTCACCGCGCGTCCATTCGGTCTCGCCTTTCGCGGTAACGAGGGGGCCGAAGAAGCCGCCAAAGGCCTTCTGGCACATGCGGCAATGGCAGATCGACGGGCGGCCGAGCGCGCCATGAATCTTGAAGCGAACGGCACCACACTGGCAGCCTCCGGTTCGAATGGTTTCGGTCATGTCAGTCCTCCGGTGGCCAATGTTGCGTATCGTAGTCGGGATGCTGGCGGTTCGATTCGAGAATGGCGATATGCCGCTCGGTGATCGGCTCGCTGCCGTCGTCCATCTCCGTTCCGGGCAATCCCGGTAGATGCGAAAACCATGGCATGCGTGACTCGACGCCTGATTGGGTCAGCGGCCGCACATCATAGGGATCATCGAGCGAGCCGAGCACGATATTGATGAAATCCGCCTCAGGCATATCGTAAAACAGCGGCGTGCCGCAGAGGAAACAAAAGCCGCGCCGGACCAGATGCGAGGAACGAAACCAGCCGGGAGCCCCGCGGGTGATGCTGAAATTGGCGCGCGGCGCGTTGGCCAGCGGCATGAAATAGTTGCCCGACGCCTTCTGGCACATGCGGCAATGGCAGAGATGCGGATCACCGAGCGTTCCCTCCGCCCGGTAGCGAACCGCGCCGCACTGGCAGCCGCCGGTATAGATGCGGCTGATGCTCATCCTCGCTCCTTCGGCGGCCATTCGGCCGTATCACGATCCGGATGCTGGTAGGAGACGAGATCGGCGAGAAAAGATGTCGCATCCTTATCGGCCATCGTATCCTCGCCCGGCAATTGCGGGATGTGATCGACATAGGGCAGCTTGGCCTCGATGCCCCACTGGATTGTCGGGACGATGCCTTCCGGCCTGTCGAAAGCGGCAATCGTCAGCGCCAAGCCATCCGGTGCCTCATAGGTCAGCGGCGTGCCGCAATCGCTGCAAAATCCACGGGACGCTGCATTGGAAGACTGGAAGCGCTTGGGTTCGCGACGCGTCCAGGAAAGCTTTGCCTGGCGCACGGAAACCAGCGGCAGATAGAAATTCCCCGCCGCCTTCTGGCACATGCGGCAATGACAGACGGAGGCATCGCCGAGTGCTCCTTCGACACGGAATCGAACGGCACCGCATTGGCAGCCGCCGGTATGGACGAGAACGGTCATGGATGCTCCTCCGTCGCCAACCAGTTTTCGATATTCAACCCTTGGACCCGTGAAAATTCACGGGTGTTGTTCGTGACAATGGTTAGACCGAGCGAATGTGCATGAGCGGCGATAAAGAGATCAGCCAAACCGATCGTTTTGCCCTGACGCTCCAAAGCGTCACGTATGACACTGTAGCTTTGGGAAGCCGCGTCGTCATAGGGGACGATGGTAATGCGGGATAAGGTATTCTCAACGAGATAGGATAGCCGGGACGATCCTTTTTTCCTGATCCCGTAACGCATCTCGGAGGCGACAATGGCACTGACGCAGAGTGCATCTTCACCGACCCGTTCCATGTACTGACTTGCAATACCGAACGGGTTGCGGATCGTATCCGACAGAATATTCGTATCGAGCATGTAAAGCACGCCGTTCACAGACTGAAGTCCTTCGGCGGCGGGCTGTCTTCATCAAGGTCCGGGAATTCCTCATCAAGCGGTTCCTGCGCCCGAAGCCACTCCAGCAAGCCGCTTTTCTTTTTCGGCTCGATGATCAGCCGGTCGCCTTCCTTGCGCATGATCGCCTCGTTTCCCGGGAGTTCGAATTCCACGGGAATACGGACGGCCTGATTGCGGCCGTTGCGAAAGAGCTTTACCTCGCGTCCCTGGTCAACCTGGATCACATTCATGACAGCCTCCTTCAGCATAGGCCAAAGCATATGCCCGCCTCGTCAGAAAGACAAGTTTATCGCCTGACGTCCCACGTCGTTACCCGCTCGCCGGTCGCCGCATCCTTGCCATCCTTCAGCTGGATACCCTTGGCGGCGAGATCGTCGCGGATCTTGTCGGCCTCGGCAAAGTTCTTGGTTTTCAGCATTTCAAGCCGCATCGCCACCAGCGCGTCAACCGCCGATGCAACCGCGCTGTCAACCTCCGCCTCCTTCGGCAAAACACCAAGCAAAGCGGCACTTGCGGCAAAGACCGGCAGCACGGCCGGATCGGCATTGGCGGCAGAGGCCAAGGCGTGCAGGGCTTGCACCGCCGCCACCGTGTTCAGATCGTCGGCCAATGCGTTGAGCACGGACGCATCCGGCTGCGCATCGCCAGGCGTTCCGGCCGGCCATTTGGCCAGCAGACGCTCCGCTTCCTCCAGCCGTTTGATCGAGAAATCGATCGGCTCGCGATAATGCGTCATCAGCATGGCCAAGCGCAGAACCTCGCCCGGCCATTTGCGGCCGCCAAAGGTTTCGGTGTGCAGCAATTCGTAGATGGTGACGAAATTGCCTTCGGATTTCGACATCTTGCGGCCTTCGACCTGCACGAAGCCATTGTGCATCCAGACGTTCGCCATGACCTTGGTGCCATGGGCGCAACGCGACTGGGCGATCTCGTTTTCATGGTGCGGGAAGATCAGGTCCAGCCCGCCACCGTGGATATCGAAGACCTCGCCGAGATAGGCGGCTGCCATGGCCGAGCACTCAATATGCCAGCCGGGACGGCCCCGGCCCCAGGGCGAATCCCAGCCGGGTTCCTCCGGCGACGAGAGCTTCCAAAGCACAAAGTCGCCAGGACTTTTCTTGTGAACGTCCACGGCGACGCGTGCGCCAGCCTGCTGTTCGTCAAGGTTACGTTTGGAGAGTTCGCCATAGTCGGACGTTGAAACGGTATCGAACAGGACTTCCCCATTGGTTTCATAGGCATGGCCGCGTTCGATCAGCCGCTCTATCAGCGTGATCATGTCCGACTTTCCGTCGTCACGCGGCTGCACGAATTCGGTGGCACGCGGCTCGTGCGTCGGCTCAAGGCTGCCAAGTATCGCCACGTCGGAGTGGAACTGGTTCGCTGTCTTCTCCGTCACGCGGCGGATCGCCTCGTTCAGCGACAGTGTACCATTGCCGATCTCCGTACCGAAATCCCGCAGCGCCCGCGCATTGATCTTGTCGTCGAGGTCGGTGATGTTGCGGGCATAGGTCACGTGGCTTTCGCCATAGACGTGGCGCAGGAGCCGGTAGAGCACGTCGAAGACGATGACCGGGCGGGCATTGCCGATATGGGCGAAGTCGTAGACCGTCGGGCCGCAGACATACATGCGGACATTGTCGGGATCGATCGGCGTAAAGACCGCCTTCTCCCGCGTCAGCGTGTTGTACATTTTCAGTGTCGGCAGTCCGTCCATTCCAATCTCCCATTCCGCATATGACCGAATCACGCAGGCGCCCGGCTGAACCTTCGCGTTGTCATCTTGATTTTTGGGAGACGAAAACGGCCAGGCCAGCTTTGAGGCTAGCGAATAATAATCCGGCAGGTGATGCAGATAACCGTTTTCATGGGCTGCTTTATCGCGCTTCGATCCGTCCCGGTCAAGAGGTCAGCCGCGCTCCAGCATGTTAAGTTGAAATACTGGATTATTCGTCATTGTTTTGTCATGATTGGGCTTATCTGGAGACACCGGATGTCCGGGGAGACAGGGCTTTGAGCACTTGCACATTAAAGCCTGTTTCCTGGGGCACAATAGGAAACGCCGTTCTGGTGGAGAACACATAGGCGAAGCGCTTCCGCTTAGGAAAGCATCTGAGGAGAGTTTGAAATGCCTGGTAAAAACACCGACAAGAACAGCCCGCGAGCGGCGGCCAATCTCGTCGAGCAATACCGTCCGCTTGGCCTGAAGGCCGTGCTTGCCGCTGCGCTGCAGATCAAGCCAAAGCCGGTGAAGAAGCCCGCTTGAGCGAAGATATGGCCTGATCGCTCAAAAGAGCGACAGCTGCGGATTTGCGGGCGGGTCCTTCGGCTTTGCGGCAGGCCGTGCAGAGACATGCACCGGCGTCTGAAGATCGGCGCCGGTATTGGCTACCTTGTTGACCCGGTCAGACACGGCGATGACGTCGAAATAATCGTCATCGGCCGGCGCCAGCAAATCAGCGACATCGCGCGGTTCCTGCGTCCTGCAATCAAGCCAGCGGGCAAAATCCTCCGGCTTGATCACCACCGGCATGCGATCATGGACGTCGCCGATGCGCGCATTGGCATGGGTCGTCAGGATTGCGCCTGTGTCGACCTCGGATCCATCCACCGAAGACCAAGTCTCCATCAGCCCGGCAAACGCAACGATGCCGCCGTTTCTGGGCGTGATCCAATAGGCCTGCGACGCCTCGCCGCTTTCCTTCGACGGCCGATGCCATTCGTAGAACCCGGACGCCGGGATCAGCACGCGCCGATGGCGCATCGCCGCCTTGAACGAGGCTTTTCCAGCTGCGGTTTCAGCGCGCGCATTGATCAAAAGTGGAAAATCACGCGGGTCCTTGACCCAGGACGGCGTCAGCCCCCAGCGCACCAGAAGCGCCCGGCGGTCCGGCAGGTTGCTGCCCGGCCTTTGGCGCTCGCCGGACATGACGATCAGGATCGGCTGCGTCGGGGCAATATTGAAGCGCGCCGGAAAATCCTCCGTCTCCAGTAGACCGAATACTTCCGCCAGTTCCTTCGGTGTCGCCGTCAGCGAAAATCGTCCGCACATGGCTTTCAAATCGCACTTCGCCTAAGGTGGGTCAAGATTTTCAATGCTTTTCCGGTTCCCATCAACATGACAACCTCTCCTCAACTCGCCTCGTCCGCCATTCTCGAACGGAACGGGCGCTACCTGCTTGTGCGCCGCGCCAATCCGCCTTCGGCCGATATGTATGCGTTTCCGGGCGGCCGCGCGGAGGCAGGGGAAACGCCGGCGGAAACGGCGGTGCGCGAGTTTCATGAGGAAACCGGCATCCTGCCGCGCAATCCGCTGCTGTTTGAGACCTACGACCTGCCGCCGAGCGAAGCGGACGGGGCCGGCGCACGCCACTTCTTTCTTTCGGTGTTCAAGGTCGAGGCCGATCCGGATGTCGTTGCTATCGCGGCTGACGATGCGGCTGATATCGGCTGGTATACGGCCGCTGAAATCTTTGGCCTTCCCATCCCCGAAAGCGTGCGGCAATGCGTGGAAAAACTGGAAACACAGCGGCCGCGATAAGCGGCTTCGCCAAAATCCGCTTGCTCCCAGGCATGATTCGGGGCTTGAAAGGGCAATGATCCGTTTTCTGGCCACACGATCGTATCTTCTCTTAGCTTTTGCCTGTTTGCCGCTCGGTGCGCAGGCGCAGGACGTGCCGCCGTCAGGCACTCCTACTGTCGCCACCGAGAAGCCAGCACCTTATGATGCGCGCCTGTTGCGATTGTCGGAAATCCTTGGTTCCGTTCACTATTTGCGCACGCTCTGCAAGGATCCGGCAGCCGATACCTGGCGCCAATCGATGCAGGATCTGCTCGACAAGGAGGCAAAGGGCGAAGCCCAGCGGCGCGCGCGCATGACGGCTGCCTTCAACCGCGGATACCGTACTTTTGCGTCCGTTTATACAGCCTGCACCCCACCGGCCGTGGTCGCCGACGAGCGATACCGTGCCGAAGGAGCAACACTTGCTTCAGAAATAACCGCCCGTTTTGGAAATTAACGATAAATTAACCTCTTTCTTCAGGAGCCCGTGTCGTTTTGGGAAAAGGCTGCTAAGGTTGTTAAGAGAGTGGTAAGAAGTGGCATCACCCCGAGTCTGGTGCCAAGTAAAGAGCGTGAAACGGCATGGAACGAATGATGGAACCAAGTCTGAATGACATCGACGACATGATTGTTCATGAGAAGATGCAGGCAGCCCTGGAACACCAGAATGAAGCCTGGGCGGATGGAATGGCCGATGGTATCGAGCCTGAAATCATTGCCGATGCTGCCGTTGCGCTTGCCATTCGCGAAACCATCCGCCTTCATGGCGAAGACGGTGCCGAGGCCATGCTGAACTCGCTTCGCGAGCGTATGCTGGCCGGTGAATTCTCGCCGGAACGCACCCTGCAGTAGTTTCGAGGCCGTCATGGAACGTCAGATATCAGCATGCCGGATGCGTGCGGTTCGCCTTTCCGCGTTGCTGCTTGCCGGTCTGCTTGCCTCATCCGTGCTTCTGCCCCAGCCCGCCTTCGCGCTTAGCGAATTGAAGCAGATACCTGGCGAGAAAAGTCAGGACAAGCAGGCCAAGGACGTTCCCGAAGAAGACGAACCGGGCGACGAAGGCCCTATGCAGATCCCGATGCCGGATCCGCTGGTCAACAAGCCTGCCCGTGATGCCAAAGATTATTCGGTCGAAGACAAGGCACCTGCCGCCGCTGTCGAGGTGCTGTCGGACGTTTCGAAGATTCCCAAACCTGTCGCCCGGATGCGCGAACTGATCGTCGAGGCCGCCGCCTCCGGCGATATCGAGCGGCTGCGCCCCCTGCTCGGCAAGGGTCCGACCCAGACGCAGGTCGGCGAGAACGACGCCGATCCCGTCGAGACACTCAAGGGCCTCTCCGGTGATCCGCAGGGTATTGAGATCCTGGCTATCCTGCTTGATGTGCTCTCGACCGGTTTCGTGCTGACGGAAAAGGGTACGCCCGAGGAGGCCTATGTCTGGCCCTATTTTACCGAAAAGCCGCTGGCTTCGCTGAGCCCGCCGGAAAAAGTCGATCTGTTCCGCTTGGTAACGGCTGGCGATTTTGCCGAGATGGAAGAAGGCGGCAACTATAATTTCTACCGCGTCGGCATCACACCCGACGGTCAGTGGAAATTTTTCGTGGCTGGCGACTGAGGACACACGCAAAGCGCTTGCCGCGACGCTTGCGAAATCCTACCTGTTTGACCTGATGAACAGGACAAACGCCATGCAGCCCGTCGCCCTTCATGATCGTGCCGTGATTACCGTGTCCGGACAGGACGCGCAGGAATTTCTGCAGGCGCTAATCACCACAGATCTCGATCTGCTCGAAGACGGCGAAGCGAAACCCGGTGCACTTCTGACACCACAGGGCAAGATTCTCTTCGATTTCATTGTCACGCGGGACGGCACATCGATCCGCCTCGAAACCGGCACTGACCAGGCCGAATCGCTGTTGAAGCGGCTGACGATGTACAAGCTGCGCGCACCGGTTCTGCTTGCCCTCACCAATCCGGCTACGGTCACCGTCCGCTTCGAAGCAGCGCCGGGCGCCTATCGCGATGCGCGGTTTGCCAAGGCCGGACAGGCGGTTTACCGCGCCTACGACACGCTGGGCGAAACAGCGGGAACCGACGACTATGACCGCCTGCGCATCTTGAATGGTATTGCCGTCTCGGGTTCCGATTATGCACTGCAGGACGCATTTCCCCATGATGTGCTTATGGACAAGAACGGTGCCCTGTCCTTCAAGAAGGGCTGCTATGTCGGCCAGGAGGTCGTGTCGCGCATGCAGCATCGCGGCACCGCCCGGCGGCGGGTCGTGATCGTCGCTGCAGAAACCGCATTGCCCGAAACAGGAACGCCGCTGACCGCCAGGGGGCGCTCGATCGGCGTGCTCGGTAGTGTCATCGGGTCGTCGGGGCTTGCGATCGTGCGCATCGACAAGGCCGGCGACGCCATCGCCTCGGGTGAGCCTATCCTTGCCGTAGACGTTGCGGTGACGCTCACTCTGCCTGCCTGGACTGGCCTGGAATTCCCGGCTGAAGCCGACGAGGCGAGCGCCTGATGTCTGCCCGTGCCTGGCAGCGCATGCTCTCCGGACGGCGGCTCGATCTGCTCGACCCGTCACCACTTGATGTCGAACTGTCCGATATTGCCCATGGGCTTGCCCGCGTCGCCCGCTGGAACGGCCAGACGGACGGTGACCATGCCTTTTCCGTTGCCCAGCACAGTCTGGTGGTCGAGGAAATCTTTCGCCGGCAGTTCAGCTGCACGGCCGACGAATGTCAGATGGCGCTGCTCCACGATGCCCCCGAATATGTGATCGGCGACATGATCTCGCCGTTCAAGGCGGTGGTCGGCGGCGGCTACAAGGTGGTGGAGAAGCGGCTGGAAGGCGCCATTCATCTGCGTTTCGGGCTGCCGTCCACCGCACCGGCCGAATTGAAGACCCGAATCAAGAAGGCCGACCAGATCGCTGCCTATTTCGAGGCGACCGTTCTTGCCGGGTTTTCGCTTACGGAAGCCCGCAAATTCTTCGGCCAGCCGCGCGGCATTACCCGCGAGATGATCCTGATCGATCCGCTGCCCGCCATCGAGGCGCAAAGATTGTTTGCCGAACGGTTTGAAGTCATCGAAGCGGAACGCGCAGCTGTGCGGGCGGTGTCCTGAGATGCCGGTGATCGTCGTCTCGCCTTTGTCGCGCATCGCCGAAATGGCCGTGCGCCACCGCGCCTGTGAAATGATCAGCCTGATGGCGAAGGAGCAGGCCTTTCATCGTCCGGCAGTAATCGCGGCCGACCGTCATCTGCTGCTGGGGATGAACGATATCACCTTTGCCGGAAATGCGGCGCTTGTGGCACCGGGCGAAGAGCACGTGCTGCAGATCATCGAATTTGCGAAACAATGGGACCGGTCGGCACCGCTGTTGATCCATTGCTGGATGGGTATTTCGCGCTCGCCTGCCGCTGCCGTTATCGCGGCCCTGGCGGTGGAGCCGGATCAGGACGAGACTGGGCTTGCGCTGCGGCTGCGCGCCGCCTCGGCTTATGTCACCCCCAATTCCCGGCTGATCGAGATCGGCGACCGGCTGCTGTCGCGCAATGGCCGGCTGGTAGCGGCGATCAAGGCGATCGGCCGTGGCGCCGATACGGATGGAAATGCGCCCTTCGTCTTCTCCCCGTTGCCGGAGCCTGCCGTCCATGCCGGCTGAGGGGACTGTCACCGTCGAAATCGGCCTCAACGCCGCGATCGTCGCGGTGACCAGCCGTTCGCCGCGCATCCTTGCGGTCAGCGACGAGCACGGTGACAGCCGTGACGGCCTGCCCTTCG
This sequence comes from Pararhizobium sp. PWRC1-1, assembly GCF_049897905.1. Taxonomy (NCBI): domain Bacteria; kingdom Pseudomonadati; phylum Pseudomonadota; class Alphaproteobacteria; order Hyphomicrobiales; family Rhizobiaceae; genus Pararhizobium; species Pararhizobium sp. PWRC1-1. Next base: position 280,578 of record NZ_JAFCXE010000002.1, read on the forward strand.
GTCCGTTCGATCCCGCCCGTCACCGGACGTTCGAAACCAGCCTCAGAGCCAGCGTCGAACAGCAGACAGCACTCGACCTCGGCTATATCGAACAGCTCTACACATTCGGCGACCAGGGCCGCCACCGCCTGGCGGGCGAAAGCAGCACACATATGGTGTCGGTCGGCTATCTGGCTCTCACCCGCACCGACGCCGAAAACAATGCGCGGCTGGCCGAGGCCGGAGCCCATTGGCGCGACTGGTACAGCTACCTGCCCTGGGAAGACTGGCGGCAAGGCCGGCCGGTGCTGATCGACCAGCTTATCCTTCCGGCGCTCCGCCAATGGGAAAAGGGCGGCCATCAGGACGAACGCATGGGGCTGCCGCAGCGGCGCACCCGCACACGTCTTGCCTTCGGACTCGACGATTTCCCCTGGGACGAGGAGCGTGTGCTGGAGCGCTACGAGCTGCTTTACGAGGCAGGCCTCGTGGGCGAAGCGGTGATCGATGGCCGCGCTGCAGCGACAGACACGTCACCGGTTGGCCTTGCCATGCGCCACGATCATCGCCGCATCGTTGCTACCGCCATTGCGCGGTTGCGCGGAAAAATCAAATACCGGCCGGTGATCTTCGAGCTGATGCCGCCGGAATTCACGCTCACCGAGTTGCAGGCAACGGTCGAGGCGATTTCCGGGCGGCATCTGCACAAGCAGAATTTCCGCCGCCTGGTTGAAGGTGCAGAGCTGGTCGAACCGACTGGCATGCTGACCGCTGCGACCGGCGGACGGCCCGCCGCCCTCTTCCGCTTCCGCCGCCAGATCCTCGACGAGAGGCCGGCACCCGGCCTGAAGGTTGGCGGGCGATAGGCGCTGCCGAACCGCTTGGTTGCGCTACTCGATGACGGCGCAGGCCAGCCTGTCGCCGGCATCGCCCGAAGGCTGGCTGCGGTTGTCGTCGGATTTTGCATGCACCATCAGCGCGCGGCCGCGAATGCCGTTTTCGGCATTGTCGAGAGCCACCATGCTGTCGTAGACCTGAGCCCGCATGACACCATCGGCGCCGACATATTGATTGGGCATATCACCAGCATGTGGGCCGTTGGTGGCAAGGAAACCATGTTCGGTGTCGCCGGGATTGAAATGTTTACCGGCGGATTCGTGGTTGTGGGCGGCATCACATTTGCCGGTTTCATGCACATGAAAGGCCACCCATTTGCCGGGCGGCAGATTGGTCACCTCCACCTCGATCAGCACGCCGTTCTTGCCCTGCGTCAGCGATGCCCGGCCGGTTTCCTTGCCGTCCTTGCCGATGAAGTTAGCAATGGCGGTTTGGGATGTTGATTGCGCGAATGCGGCCGTTGCGGTGACGAGAACCATGGCGAGCGTGGTGATCAGGCGTTTCATGAGACATTCCTCCGGTGGAGATGATTTCCTCAAGATGCAACGCCTGATGAGACCAGCGGTTCCACAATCAACCGGCGCGATCGGTGAAACCGGCTCTGATGCAGGAATCAGAATATCCGAATGGCCGATGTGGCGATGATGACAAAGGAAACGGCGATCATCAACGGCCGCACGGGCAGCCGCTTGACGACAAGCGCACCGACAGGCGCTGCGAGCACACCGCCAAGGACGAGGCCGACCGCAGAGCCGAGATCCGACCAGCCAAGCGTCATCACGAAAGTTGCCGAAATCGTCAGGGTGACGGCAAATTCGGTGAGGCTGGTGGAACCGATAACCTTCTTTGGCTCATGGCCACGGCCAATCAGCGATGTGGTGACGATCGGTCCCCAGCCACCGCCACCGGCCGCATCCAGCGCCCCGCCACCGAGACCGATAAACGGCACAACCCAATCCCGGACCTCGCGCAGCCAGAGCGGACGAAAGGCCTTGAACACGATGTAGATGCCGACCAGTACCAGATAGGCCGAGACGAACGGCTCGATCATCTCGCCATCGACATTGGAGACGCCATAGGCGCCGAGCGCACCGCCGATCATACCGCGGCCGGCGCCAGACGTGCGACGAGGCGCCAGTCGATATTGCGCTGGTAGGTGTGGGAAGCTCCGGAAGCCGCCGTCGTAAAAATCTCCGCAATGTGGGTCATGGCGCTTGCCGTTGCCGGAAGTATGCCGACCGCGAGCAGACTTGTGGTGGACAACAGGCCGAATGCCATACCTAAAGCGCCATCGACCAATTGCGCGAAAAAGCAGATGGCAACGAACATCCAGAAATCTGCCGACACGAACAGTCCTTCTTCAAATCAAGTCTTTTCGAAACAGGGCTATTTGCGTCAACCGAATGGTGTCGGTAAAGGTTCCCGCCCGGTAATTCACAGGGCCTCCGATGCAAGAAAAGCGATGAGATGACGATAATTGCTCTTCTCCTCGCCGGTGCTGTTCCGACCGCACCGGAGAACAAGCCGGCCATTCCCGATTACTTCGGTGGCAACGGCACCACCGGCCAACCGGCGATCATTCAATGCAATCCGACGATTGAAGATGCGAACGGGCAATTTAAGACCTGCCGATACGACTGCGGCAAGACGCTGACCATCGGCGCACGCGTGGTCTGCCCGTTCGTGCTGCAGCGGTAGGAGATAAGACATGACGGCTTTCGACTGGCACGCCGATTTTATCGACCGCGACACCCCAATCACGCCGACCTACCGCAACACGCAGAATGTCCGCCGTTTTCTCACAGCCCAATGCGGCGACGGCTTTGCGTTCGACCGTGCCTTCATGGCCTGGATCAAGGACGGTGCGGAAAAGACGATGGGGGACGTTGCCGACGAATGGAAACGCCGTCACCCCACTGCCGATACCTGATACGCCTGTGCCTTAGCCGATGACCACGTCCAATCCGATATCCAGCGTCGGCGCCGCCATGGTGATCTTCGAGGTCGAGATAAAGTCGACGCCGGTTTCGGCGATGGCACGGATGGTCTGGAAATTGACATTGCCAGAGGCTTCCAGCTTGGTCCGGCGCGTATCGGCGTGATAGGCCTCGCCCGGCAACTGCCAATGGGCAGCATTGATGGCAACGGCTTCGCTGAGCAGGTCCGGCCCCATATTGTCGAGCAGGATAACATCCGGGCTGGCTGTCAGCGCCTGGCGCATCTGGTCCAGCCCATCGACCTCGACCTCGATCTTGACGAGATGACCGCAATAGGCGCGCGCAGCATGGACGGCGGAAGCAACGCCGCCGGAGACGGCGATATGATTGTCCTTGATCAGGATCGCATCATCGAGGCCATAGCGATGATTGGAGCCGTCGCCGAGGCGCACCGCATATTTTTCCAGCGCCCGCAGGCCGGGAATGGTTTTTCGCGTGCAGCAGACTTTTGCGCGCGTATGGGCGATTTCGGCTGCGAATTTCGAGGTATAGGTGGCGACGCCGCAGAGATGCATGAGGAAATTCAGCGCCACGCGCTCGGCCGACAGCAGGCCACGGGCCGGGCCGGAAATGCGGGCAAGCACGGTGCCGGGCGCAATCCGGTCGCCATCCCTCACCAGAGCCTCGAAGCGGATCGTTGGATCGATCAGGCGGAAGGAGGTACGAGCCAATTCCATACCGGCAACGACACCGGTTTCGCGGGCGTTCATGTCCGCCGTCGCCGTGCGGTCAGGAGCAATCGTCGCATAGGTGGTGATATCGCCGGCGCGGCCGAGGTCTTCGAGAAGCGCCGCACGGACCTGATCCTCGACCATCAGGGCGGGCAGGTCGGGGCGAAGGGCTGTGGGTGTCATTGGCAGGTTTCTTTCGGTTGTGAGTTCCTCTTCTCCCCAGCGGGGAGAAGTGCCGAGCGACTGCGAGGCGATGAGGGGGCAGCACGGCACATTCTGGGTGTTTAGCCCCCCTCATCCGGCCCTATGGGCCACCTTCTCCCCGCAGGGGAGAAGGGAAGTCTCAAACACTTTCCGTTTCGGTCACCTCGGCAACGACCCGGTCGGCCTCGGCAAGCGTCAGAAATGTCCGGTGCTTCCATTCCGGCCTTGGCTCCGGGCAATCGGAACGGTAATGGCCGCCGCGGCTTTCGGTGCGCAGATAGGCGCCCGCGGTGATCAGTTTGGCCGTAGTGACGATATTGCTGAAGCGCAGCCGGGTGTTCTGGCGTTCCAGGTTGGCGATGGCGCGGATCGCTTTGACCAGCGTATCCTGACTGCGGATAACGCCGACATGGTCGCTCATGATATGGCGCAGCGCCTTCAGCGGCGGGCTGTCTTCCAGGGTCACCGGATCGTCGTTTTCGCCGGCATTATCGCCCCAGTCGGTGATCTTCGGTTCCGGCAGCATGCCCTTGATGTTTTCGGCAATACGGGCGGCAAAGACCACGGCTTCGAGCAGCGAATTGGAGGCCAGCCGGTTGGCGCCGTGGACACCGGTGGAGGTCACCTCGCCGGCAGCCCAGAGGCCATCGATCGACGTGCGGCCTTCCGCGTCGGTCAAGACACCGCCCATGTGGTAATGCACGGCCGGGACGACCGGGATCGGCTGCGTGACGGGATCGATGCCGGCGGAGATGCAGGAAGCGTAGACGGTCGGGAATGCTTCGGGGAAATGCGCACCGACCGCCTTGGTGCAATCAAGGAACGCGCCGCGCCCGGCCTGCACCTCTGCAAACACGCCGCGCGAAACGATGTCGCGGGGCGCAAGCTCGCCGTCCGGATGGATATCCAGCATGAAACGCTTGCCGGCCGAATTGATCAGGTGGGCGCCATCGCCGCGTAGGGCCTCGGTTGCCAAGGGTGCTGGGTCACGGCCGATATTGATCGCCGTCGGGTGGAACTGGATGAATTCCGGATCGGCGATGATGGCACCGGCGCGGGCGGCCATGCCGACGCCCTGACCGCAGGCTTCAGTCGGATTGGTGGTTACGGAGAAGAGATGACCGACGCCGCCCGAGCAGAGCACCACGGCACGGGCCGGAAACGCCACGCGCGTCTTCGACTGGCCGGCATCCGGGCGGGCAATGACGCCGGAGATGAAGCGGCCCTGGCGCACCAGTTCCTCGACAACATACCCTTCCAGCACCCGGATCGACGGCGTGTTGCGCACGGCCGCGATCAACGCTTCCATGATCGCCTTGCCGGCCATGTCGCCCTTGACGCGGACGATACGGCGCTCGGAATGGGCGGCTTCGCGCGACAGCAGCAGCTGCCCCTCAAGATCACGGTCGAACGGCACGCCATAGCCGAGCAGATCGTGGATGCGCGCCGGACCTTCGGCGACCATCATCCGCGTCATCTTCTCATCGACGATACCGGCACCGGCAATCAGCGTATCGGCCACATGTTTGTCGATGGTATCGCCCAGCCCCATGGCAGCGGCGATGCCGCCCTGCGCCCAGGCGGACGAGGCGCCGTGGCCGATCGGGGCCGCAGCCAGCACGGTGACGGGACGCGGGCTGAGTTTCAGCGCGCAGAAAAGCCCGGCAAGGCCACCGCCGACGATGACGATATCGTCAATGCCGTTGAAGGACTGTGGGCGGAAATGATCGGTCAGCATGCTTTTTCTCCTCCGGGAGTATCTCCCTCTTCTCCCCAGCGGGGAGAAGTGCCGAGCGCACGCGAGGCGATGAGGGGGTGGTGCGGCAAACTCTTGCCTGCTTGGCCCCCTCATCCGGCCTTCGGCCACCTTCTCCCCGCCGGGGAGAAGAGGCAGCACTCAGCTTACCCTTTACTGCTTCAAATTCACCATCCGCTCGACGGCAAGTCTGGCGCGGCCGGCGATTGCCGGGTCGACCAAAACTTCCTCCGTCATGAACAACAGGCTGTCGAGGATCTTCGGCAGCGTGATGCGCTTCATGTGCGGACAGAGATTGCACGGCTTGATGAAATCGACGCCCTGGATCTCGGCCTGGATGTTGGAAGCCATCGAGCATTCGGTGACCAAAAGCACGCGCGCCGGGCGCTTGTCCTTGACGTAGTTGATCATGCCCGAGGTGGAACCGGCAAAATCGCAGACGGCGATGACGTCCGGGTGGCATTCCGGATGGCCGATGATCTCGATGGTGGGATCGGCTTCCTTGTAGGCCAGGAGTTCGGCCGCGGTGAAGCGCTCGTGCACCTCGCAGTGGCCCTTCCAGGTGAGGATCTTCTTTTTCGTCTGCTTGGCGACGTTCATCGCCAGATATTCGTCGGGAATGCAGAGAACCGTATCGCTCTCCAGGCTTTCGATGACGGCAAGCACGTTGGACGAGGTGCAGCAGATGTCGGTCTCGGCCTTCACGTCGGCGGAAGTATTGACATAGGTCACCACCGGCACGCCGGGATAACGCTCTTTCAGAAGCCGGACATCGGCGCCGGTGATCGATTCCGACAGCGAGCAACCGGCCTTGCCATCCGGGATCAACACGGTCTTTTCCGGATTGAGCAGTTTGGAGGTCTCGGCCATGAAATGCACGCCGCACTGGATGATGATCTCGGAATCGACCTTAGTGGCGTCGCGTGCCAGTTGCAACGAATCGCCGACAATATCGGCGACGCAGTGGAAGATATCCGGCGTCTGGTAATTGTGGGCGAGGATGACGGCGCCGCGCTCCTTCTTCAGCCGGTTGATGGCATGAACATAGGGCGCATAGACCGGCCATTCGAAAGCGGGGACGAACTGCTTGACGCGCTCATAGAGATGCGCCGTCTCGCGGGCGATCTCCGGCGTGAACGTCAAGTCCGGCCGTTCGAGGATGCCGAAACGCTCGGCGGCGGTCTTTACCGCGCCGGAAGCCTGAATGGCCGCATTGGTCTGTGCGATAGTCATCGAACTGCTCCTCTTGCCGCCCCTCCGGCGGCAGACCTATTTTGCTCAAATTGAGCATAATAGGATCAAAACAAAACCGGCAGTGCCGGAGGATGAGATTTAGAAAGTTTTGTGACGGTTTTCAAGAATGCCCTCCCGCTATTTCTGCAGGAGGGCAAGAAATCGCGGGTATCACGCCATCGCCGGGCGAGCAACAGCCTTTTCCTCGATCGGCCAATGGACGATGGCGGCAAAGATGCCGAGCGCCACGCCGAGCCACCAGACCGGATCATAGGAGCCGAAATGGTCATAGAGATAACCGCCCATCCAGACGCCAAGGAACGAGCCGATCTGGTGCGACAGGAAGACGACACCGCCCAGAAGGCCGAGATGGCGCGTTCCGAACATAATGGCGACAAGACCGTTTGTCGGCGGCACCGTCGATAGCCAGAGCAGTCCCATGACCGCGGCAAAGATGATCACCGACGTCGGCGACTGCGGCAGGAGCAGGAAGGCGGAGACGACGATGGAGCGGGCGATATAGATCCATGCCAGAAAATAGGGTTTTGAATAGCGCTGGCCGATGAAACCGGCGGCCAGCGAGCCGATGATGTTGAAGAAGCCGATCAGCGCCAGCGCGATCACCGCATAACGGGCATCGATGCCGATATCGCCGATATAGGCCGGGAAATGCGCGGTGATGAAGGCCACCTGATAGCCGCAGACGAAGAAGCCGGTGACCAAGAGCAGGTAGCTCTTGTGGCCGAGCGCTTCCTTCAGCGCTTCGCCGATCGACTGTTTGTACTGGACTTCCTTCTGACTGCCGGACGAGGAGTTGCCGCGCAGCGGAATAGCGAACAGCGGCACGAGCAACATCAGCGCGCTCATGTAGAGCAGGCTGTCCGACCAGCCGAAGGCCGAAATCAGCCCTTGGCTCAGCGGCGCAAACAGGAACATGCCGGCCGAACCGGCCGCCGTGCAGATGCCGAAGGCCATGGAACGCTGTTCCGGCGTGACATTACGGGCAAAGGCAGACAACAGGATGCCGAAGGAGCCTGAACCGACCCCGAGCCCAACCATGACGCCGCCGCCGATATGCAGCCAGATCGGCGCATCGGCAAAGGCCATGATGATCAGGCCACCGGCATAGACGAGGCCGGAAAAGGCCAGTACCCGCCAGGAGCCGTATTTATCGGCGATCGCCCCGAAGAAGGGCTGGCTGACGCCCCAGGCCAGATTCTGAAAGGCCATGGCCAGCCCGAACGTGGTGCGATCCCAGCCGGTATCGGCAAGCATCGGCAACTGAAAGAAGCCCATGGCCGAGCGTGGCCCGAACGTCAGAACGGCAATGAGGGAGCCGGCGATGATGATCAGCCAGGGCAGACCGGGACTGGCGGTCCGCGTGGCGGAAGCGGTGGAAACGGCGGACATTCAGCGACTCCGTGTGATTGAAGCGGTAATCTACGCTGTGGCATGCTGCTAAAAAAGCGAAATAAAATGACGTTCGGATCAGCCACATTGATGAATGAAAGCCATCGTTCAGCGGCGCGCACGGAAACTGTGGCGATAATCTCGTGGCGTTCGCAGCTTCAACACCTTGAATTGGCGATTGAAATTGGCAGTCGAAGCGTAACCGGCCGCTCAGTTAGATATGATCGAGCACCCGGCCAGGACGGAGATGGTCACCCTGCCCCGCCGTTGGCGCCGCCATCGTTCTCGATAAGGGCGACGCTTCCGTATCGCGGGTTTTTCACCGATGAAAAACACCCTGCAAGACTGCCTGTATGGTCTCGGACGAGCCGCTGCTACGGTCCCCACCACAATCACGCGGAGGCTCGCATGCTCGACAGGACGAAACCGGCCAGCATCACACTCTGGGACGGACGCTCCATCCCACGTCTCGGCATGGGCTGCTGGGCAATCGGCGGCCCCTTTTATGCCGGCGATGTGCCGCTCGGCTGGGGCGACGTCGATGACAGGGAATCGATCCGGGCGATCCACCGCGCCATTGAACTCGGTATTCGCTTCTTCGATACGGCGTCGAATTATGGCGCCGGTCATTCCGAGGAGGTATTGGGCGAGGCGCTCATTGGGCATCCCGATATCGTCGTCGCAACCAAATTCGGCTTTGCCACTGACCCGGTGACGAAACAGGCGACTGGCGCATTCGCCTCACCGGAGTTCATCCGCGCTTCGGTGGAGACATCACTGACGCGGCTGAAGCGCGAGCGGATCGATCTCTTGCAATTCCATCTCAACGAATTCGATCCGATCGAGGCCGATACGGTCTTTGCCACGCTCGATGGCCTGCGGGCCGAGGGCAAGATTGCTGCGTACGGCTGGAGCACGGACTGGCCGGACCGGGCGGCGCGTTTTGCCGGGCGCGCCGGCTTTCTTTCGGTGCAGCACACGATGAACGTGCTGGAACCGGCAGACAGGATGATCGCGCTGGTGGAACAGGCCGATCTCATTTCGATCAATCGCGGCCCGCTGGCGATGGGGCTGCTGTCCGGCAAGTTCAAACCGGGTGACCGGCTGGCGGCAAACGATGTGCGCAGCGCCGCTTTCGACTGGCTGCAATATTTCCGCGACGGCATGGTTGCTCCGGAGTTTTCACAGCGGCTCGATACGATCCGTGACCTGTTGCAGACCGATGGCCGGACGCTGACGCAGGGCGCCCTGGCGTGGCTCTGGGCGCGCTCGCCGAATACGCTGCCGATCCCCGGCTTTCGCACGGTGAAACAGGTCGAGGAAAATGCCGGCGCGCTGGAGAAAGGACCATTGCCCGCTTCGACGATGGACGCGATCGACGACGCGTTGCAACGCGCACGGCGTTCTTCAGTCTGACCGGATTTACGCCCTGATTTTCATCGGCCAGCGGTCTTGCCGCGCCGTGACGATCCGCATCGCGTCGCCGAGATTGACGGTTCCTTCGGAGCGCGGCACGGCATTCCAGCCGAACAGGACGCCGGGCACGCGGCGATCGGCCGAAATGCGTTTTTCGGCGAGACCCTGGATCGGATTGCCGCCAATACGCTCGCCGCTCACCTGATCCTGCGTCGTCATGATGCAGCGGGCGCAGGGTTTAACGAGATCGAAGATGATGCCGCCGATCTCGACGCTTTCCCAAAAATCCTCTTCCCAGGGTTCGTCATTGTCGATCAGGATATTGGTGCGGAAACGGTCCATGCCGACCGACTCCTGCCCCTTGGCGATCAGCGTGACGTTGAGATCGGCAAGCGACGAAGTGGTGGTAATCAACACCGGAAAGCCATCGGCGAAGCCGACGGGTGCCGCCTCGCCCGCCCATTCCTCGCCAACCACGCGCGTCGCCCGGTCATCCATATGCACCAGCTTGACCGGACGGCCGAACCAATCGGAAAGTGTGGTATTGGCGCGATCCTCGGAAACGGCGGCGTTGACATGGCTGTCCCAGACGCGGACATCCAGCCTTCTCGCGGGATCGAAAGACACGGTCGTCGTGCGGGTGCCCATTTTCAGATGCACACCGCCGGCCACATGGGTGGCCTCGACCTGCGCCAGCAACTGCAATTCGCGCTGGGTGATGAATTTTCCATCGGGATCGACAAACATGAAGCGGCGGTCTCCGGCCAAGCCGTCATGTCTTATGGAAACCGAGGTCTGCGCGATGGCGCGGCCACTCTTCAGCGGGTGAATATTGAGACCGGTCACCTTCATGTCGTCACTCCCAGGCGTTCAGATTGTGATTCAAAAGCATGGCAACCCGGCCAACAACCTGTTTTAGCTAGATTTCCTCGATCAGCATACCAAGCACTGCGCGCAGCCGCTCCTGCCTTTGACGGGCAAGCGCCCGGCCTGCCGCCGTCTGGAAACCGTCCGTCAGTTTGAACAGCTTCGTCTCGAAATGGTCAATGGCAAAGGCCTTGTCATCGAGCGGACGGTCTTCTGCCAGCGGGTCGAGCGGATCGTAAAGGCCGCTCCCCATCCGCCCGGCAATGTAGAAGCAGCGCGCAGCGCCGATCATGCCGATCGCATCCAGCCGGTCGGCATCCTGCAGGATTTTCGCCTCCAGGCTTTCCGGCGGGATGTTGGCCGAAAAGCTGTGGGTGACGATCGCGTGGGCGACCGCAGTGATCTCCGCAGTTCTCCAGCCGAGTTCATCGAGCAGTTCGAAAGCTTTTTCGGCAGCAAGCCGCGAGGCGTGGGCGCGATCGGGCGAATTCTTTTCCACCGAGACGCAATCATGCAGCAGCACGGCGGCGGCGATGATGCGCAGGTCTCCCCCCTCCGAGCCATGGATGCGCAGAGCGTTCTTCCACACCCGGATCAGATGGGCAGCATCATGCGAGCCATCATTGCCGGAGACGGCATAAGGCAGCAATTGTTCCGCAAGGGCCTGGTGAGGCGCAAAGGCTGCGGCAAGCGAGGCAGTGTGGCTCATGTCAAATCCATGCCGAAAGAACAGTCGAATCTTAGTCGTCAGTTTACTTGGCCGGGTTGCGCGTCGATGTCCACCGGCGTTTCCAGTTGCGGCTCAGCACCAGCCTTGCCGGACAGGATTTTCTGGTAGAATAACCCAATGCCGATGAGGACCGCGCCGAGCCCGATAAACGAGAGCGCGCGCAAAAAGCCTTCGAGATTGGCCATGTCGATCAGAAAGACTTTCAGCACCGCGACAAAGACCAGCACCGCGGAGGCGATACGGATGCTCTTGGCATTAAAGCGCGAGCCGAGCACCAGGAGCAGGACGCCGAGCAGCAGCCAGACGACCGAATAGGTGTATGTCTCGCCCTGCAGGAAACCCTTCCAGTCGGCAATGTTCTGCCCCTGCCAGAACCGCCGGACCGACAGCGTTGCCCAGGCAAAGACCAGCACGGCAGCGGCGACGGCAAGCACCGTGACGTAAGGAACCGGCCGTTTGCCACGCGCATACCAGGCGAGACCGGCATAGCCCAATCCCGGCAGCAGATAGCCGATCAAAAGCAGATCGAAGAACGGCACGGAACCGAGCAGTTCGCCGCTGAAATAGGGATTGAGCCCGATCAGATGGGCACCAAGGATCGACAGGATCGACAAGACGCCGATCGCCATGCTGCCGTAACGGAAGACCGGGCTTGGCGATTTTCGGTCGAGCGTCATCATGATGGCGGAGCCGCCGACGGCGAGCAGCGTGTAGATCGATTGTTCACCGAGCGTCGGCACCGCACTGTCGAGCACGCCGCCGTTCATGGCATGGCGGACCAGGATGGCGACCGTCAGCAGCACGAACAGGCTGGCGAGTGCCTGCAACAGATTTCGCACCCGCAGATCCGGCCAGCGGCGAAGCTCGAATGCCGAGAGGACAAGCAGCAGCGCCGGAATGCCATAGCCGGCGAGAAGCGCGTTGAACACCGGTGTTTTGCCAAGGTGGAGCGGACCGACGATGGTCGGTTCCCAGGCGATGCGGGCGAGCACGGCGACAGCAGCGCCGACCATCATCCACGGCAGTGCCGGCCACGACCGCAGACGTGTTGCCGCGACATAGGCAGCTCCGAGAAGCGCGATCAGGATCGTGGTCGCCAGACCATCGGTCAGGGCATGCAGCGAAATGACGATGAGGCCGAGAGAACCGGCGATCAGAAATGCCTGCGGCAGATCGAAGCCTTTACCCTGCGCCCTTTTGCGCGAAAACCACTCGGCGAGACCGAGAAGGGAAACGCCAGCCGCCAGCGCGAACAGTCCGTGCGGCAGATCGAACGTCAGGTTGCCGGTCATCAGCAGCGACATGCCGATGAGCGCGATCGGCACGACAGCCGTGATGGCGGCCCAGATCGTTGCCAGCGGCGGCCGTTCTCTGCCATGCAGGTGAATGGCAAGTGCCCCCAGAGCGATGAAGCCACAGGAAAGCCCCACGCTGGCCAGCATCGCGGTGTGGCCGGAAACCGCCAGCGTTGCGATATGGCCGGGGATTGTCGGATCGATGAAGGTCAAAAGGCCGCTGAGCGCGGTCATGCTCCAGACGCCGATTACGGCGACAAGCGCCGAGAGAATGGCAGGATAGACGGCATATCCACGCACCGCGCCGAGTGCCGCTAAGGCCGTAACGATCAGGCAGAATTCGATGATCGGATAGCCGGACGCGGTGGCGAGCGGGCTGATCATCGCCAGTGCTGTCAGCAAAGCGGAAATTCCGGCGGTCGCCGTGATCGCGACGAAAGGCGGCGTCATCGTGCGTTCCCAGGAGGGAAGCGCCGTCGCCAGCGGTTGGTCCGCCTCTGCCGGCTCGCTGTCGATGATACCAGCCAGCCGGCCGGGCCAGATAAGGCCGATACCGGCGATCATCACCAGCATGATCAGGGTCACGGGCCGCGTTTCAAACGGCGTCGAGGAGGCGATATAGGCAAGTGTCCAGGGGCTAAGGCCGATATTGGCCATCGACGGCACGACGGTCCAGCGGCGGATGCGGGCGGCAAGAAGGGTGGCGATCCAGGCGATGCCGAGAAAGCCGAACAGGCTCCATGGGCTTGGGCTTTCAGACGAGACAAGCGCCGGGGTGACCAGCGACGCCAGCAGGCCGAGGCCGGCCAGCGCCTGACCATGCAACAGCGACAGGGCGACGGTGGCGAGCGATACCAGAGCCAGCAACGCGAAAGCCGTTACCGGGCCGATGAACCCGTAGACGCCGTGAGCGGCATAGCAGACGCCGAACAAAGTCACCGCGCCCGCAGCTGTCAGGATGCCGGGGATCATCGCATTCTGGAATGCGTCGGCAACCAGCGGCACGGCGCGGCGGCGGATGAATTCGCCGATCGCCATCAGCACCAGCCCGAAGATGGCCGCCATGAACAGGCGTACAGCCGGGCTGAGCAGCCCGGCATCAATCGAATACTTGACCATGAAAATGCCGCCGAGCGCCAGCGCGATACCGCCGACCCAGACCGCCCAGCGCGCGCCGAGGCGGCTTTCGAGGCTTTCCTTCTGGCGGGGGACGACGGCATCGATGGTGGTCGCAGCACTCGAGCGGGCAGCGACGGGCTCGCCGCGCGAAGCTTTTTCGACCGCATCCTGGCTGGGCGGCGGGCCTCCGAAGATCGTGTCGCCCGTCGTGATATCCGCGAGGCGTTTGCGTTCGAAGGGAGGCGTGTCCAGCGGTTGCGGCGCGCTTTGCGGCACCTCCGGCCGATCCGCGGCTTCAACCACGGCATTGACACTCGGAACGACAGGACGAAGCGCCTCCAGCTGCGCCAGATGTTCCTTCAGTGCGGCAATCTCGGTGTCCAGCCTTTCGGCTGTCTTGCGTCCGTTGAGAAGCGCTGCGAGCGCGAGACCAAAAGCAACGAAAGCAATGACTTCGAGCATGTTTTCTCCCTGGCACCGGGGACCGGCGCAATGCTGCCGACCATACAGCTTTTCAACTAAAGGCCAAATCTAAGACGGCTCAGGGCAGCAATATGTTCACCGGATTATTGCCAAGCTTAACCGGCTCGTCTTGCTGCAGGCCTACCGCATCAGGTTCTCGATCGGAAAGATCGCGCAGGTTTCGGTGCCGTGGGCGAGCAGCTTGCCGTTCTTGTCCTTCAGCCAGGCTTCAGACGTTGCCAGCGTGCGGCCGCGATGGACGATCTTGCCTTCGCAGAACACCTCGCCCATGCCGGGAAGCAATGGGCGCACCAGATTGACCTTGAACTCGACCGTCGTGTAGGCCTCGCCCGGCTTCAGCGTCGTCATGACGGCGCAGCCAAGTGCGGAATCCATGATCGTTGCCGCCCAGCCGCCATGCACCGTGCCGAGCGGATTGAGATGTTCGGCGGATGGCAGGCCCTTGAAGACAACCCTGCCCTCTTCGACTTCGCTCAAGCCGAATTTCAGCGTCGCGGCCATCGGAGGTGCTGGATGAACGCCTGCCAGCAGATCGAGCATCGCCTTCAGTCCGCCGTCGCGCGCAACAGCCTCAAGCGGCACCGTGCCGATGCCGGACACGGTCATTCCAGGGTAGAGTTCGACGTTCATGCTTTCGGGATTCCTTATGGAGGGACTGCAGCACTTTGCGGTTTCAGAGCCTTGAGTGCGGCCTGGACGAAACCGTCGCGGGCGGTCGAAAGGCCGATGCCGCGTGGTTCGTAGACGTGGCGGTGGAGAAAGAATGCGGTCATGCGGAAAGCGGCAGCGAGGCTATCGTAATCGGCGGCACCGCCGTCGGCCAGAAACCCGGGCAGCGTCAGCATCTTGTCGGCATAGGGCGCGCCTGCCGCTCGGCTGACGGCGCGGCCGGATTTCGGCGAGACATAGATCAGATCGTCGCGCGTGCCGGTCGCGGCACATTCCGCAAGGTCTAGACCGAAGCCGAGATCGTTCAGAACCGCGATCTCGAAGCGCACGAACAGTTCTCCGGCGTCGCTGGGATAGTGCAGGTTTTCAAGGATGACGTCGAGCGCTTCATAGAGATGCGGATGCGGATCGCGCTCCGGCAGAAGCCTCAGCAGCGCGCCCATGGCCTGGACGCCATAGACCGAGGTTGCCGCCTCCATCAGTCGCGCTGCACGAAGCCGCACCGGCTCCATCCTGAATTCGCCGAGATGCTCGTCGAGCCGTGCCCGCCAGGTGACCTCGACCTCATTGCCGGGTTGCAGCACCGGCTGCATCGTTCGCGATCGGCCGCCGCGCACCAGCCCGAGATGGCGGCCACGCGCCCGCGTCATCACCTCGGCGACGACGGAGGTTTCCCCGTGCCGCTTGACGCCGATGATGATGGCCTGATCGCTCCATTGCATGTCTTGAGTTTTACCCCTGGCGGCAGGCGAAGACAATCAGGATGGAGCCCGATTGCCGACGGTGCCGGCAACCGGATCTCCCCGATGCTGTGTGTCCTACTTCCGCTTCATCGCCTCGGCAAGTGCCGCACCAAAGGCGCCTTGCGACGGTGCCTGCGGCTTTTGCTGCTGGGCGCGCGCCAAGGTCTGGCGGGCCTGGTGGGCGGCTTTCGGATCGCTCTTCATCTCGCCAGCGCCTGACTCTGCGGCACCGTCCTTGCGCATGGTAAGACCGATGCGCTTGCGGGGGACATCGACCTCGGTGACGCGCACCTGCACAACATCGCCGGCTTTCACCACCTCATGCGGATCCTTGACGAAACGGTCGGCAAGCTGGGAGACGTGGACGAGCCCGTCCTGATGCACGCCGATATCGACGAAGGCACCGAAGGCGGCGACATTGGTGACGGTGCCTTCGAGCAGCATGCCGGGCTTCAGATCCTTGATGTCATCGACGCCGTCGGTAAAGGTCGCCGTCTTGAAGCTCGGGCGCGGATCGCGGCCGGGCTTTTCGAGTTCGGCAAAGATGTCCTTGACCGTCGGCAGGCCGAAGCGCTCATCGACGAAGGTTTTCGGGTCAAGCTGCTTGAGCGCGGCGCTATCGCCCATGATGGCGCGCAGGTCGCGGCCGCAGGCGGCGACGATCTTCTTGGCGACGCCATAGGCTTCCGGATGCACCGAGGAGGCATCCAGCGGTTCCTTGCCGTCGCGGATGCGCAGGAAGCCGGCGCATTGCTCGAAGGTGCGGGCGCCAAGGCGCGGTACTTTCATCAGTTCCTTGCGGCTGGTAAAGGCGCCGGTGGCATCGCGGTGGGCGACGATGGCTTCCGCAGACGACTTTCCGAGGCCAGAGACGCGGGCAAGCAGCGGGGCCGAGGCGGTGTTCAGATCGACACCAACCGCATTCACCGCATCTTCGACGACGGCTTCGAGCGAGCGGTTGAGGCGGCCCTGATCGACATCGTGCTGATACTGGCCGACGCCGATCGATTTCGGTTCGATTTTCACCAGTTCGGCCAGCGGGTCCTGCAGGCGGCGCGCAATCGAGACAGCGCCGCGCAGGGAAACGTCGAGGCCGGGGAACTCATCGGCTGCGGCCTGCGAGGCGGAATAGACCGACGCGCCAGCCTCCGAGACGATGACCTTGGTGGGCTTCGGGCCGGCCGGCAGTTGCGTCAGCATGTCGGCGACCAGACGTTCGGTCTCGCGGCTGCCGGTGCCGTTGCCGATGGCGATCAGTTCGATCTTGTGCTTGCGCACGAGGCTGGCAAGCTCCGCCTGCGTGCCGCGAATGTCGTTCTTCGGCGGGAACGGATAGACCGTGGTGGTCTCCAGCAGCTTGCCGGTGCCATCAACGATGGCCACCTTGACGCCGGTGCGGATGCCCGGATCGAGGCCCATCGTTGCGCGCGAACCGGCGGGGGCAGCAAGCAAGAGATCCTTGAGATTGCGGGCGAAAACGTGGATTGCCTCCTCTTCGGCCCGCTCGCGCAGTTCGCGCATCAGGTCGAGCGATAGCGACATGGAGAGCTTGACGCGCCAGGTCCAGCCGATCATCTCCATCAGCCACTTGTCGCCCGGCAACGTGCCGCCGACCCGGTAGACGGCGGCGATGGTGCGCTCGACCGGCTTGACCGGCGACGTGTCGTCGAGATCGACGACGATATCGACGGAGAGGAACTCTTCGTTCCAGCCGCGCAGCATGGCAAGCGCCCGGTGTCCGGCCACGGTTGCCCATTTCTCCGAATGATCGAAATAATCCGAAAACTTGGCGCCGGCCTCCTGCTTGCCATCGACAACCTTGGACCGGATCAGCGCCACCTGGCGCATATGGGCACGCAGCCGGCCGAGCAGGTCGGCATTTTCGCTGATGCCTTCGGCGATGATGTCGCGCGCGCCATCGAGTGCCGTCTTCACATCCGGCACATCAGCAGTGATATAGGCGCCGGCGCGGTCTGCCGGCGCAATGGTGCGGTCGGCAAGAATGGCTTCGGCGAGCGGCCCGAGGCCCCGTTCGCGGGCAATCTCGGCCTTGGTGCGGCGCTTCGGCTTATAGGGCAGATAGATGTCTTCCAGTTCTGCCTTGGTGGTGACGCCGGCGATCTTGGTTTCCAGCTCTGCCGTCAGCTTGTCCTGGCTACGGATCGAATCCAGGATCGAAATCCGCCGGGCCTCGAGTTCGCGCAGATAAACCAGCCGTTCGGCAAGATTGCGCAGCTGCGTGTCATCCAGCCCACCGGTCACTTCCTTGCGGTAGCGGGCGATAAAGGGAACGGTCGCACCTTCGTCCAGAAGCTCGATGGCTGATATCGCCTGTGCAGGCGTTGCCTTGATTTCCTGGGCGATGAGGACGGCGATAGACTTTGATGGCAGGGACATGGCATTCCGTGGTTTGCGCTGATTTGGCAGGGAGCATAGATGCACATGCCATCAAGGCCAAGTGAAGGCACCCCTCGCCTCGGGGCGTCCACAGATGGATACCGGTGTCGTGCCGGCGGATGGCTTAGAATACCACCGGCTCCAGTGGCGGGCGGGTCTTCTCGAACGCGCGCAACGTCCCTTCCCGCTCGCCGATATAGTTGCGCGTATAGGGCACCGCTTCCAGTTGGTGCGACAGCTGGATCTGGAAGATCGACAACTTATCGTAGAGGAAGGCCGTTTCCGACGAGGCCAGATAGAATTCCCACATGCGGAAGAAACGCTCGTCATAGAGCCGGATCGCTTCCTCCTTGCGGGCGGTAAACCGTTCACGCCAGGCCCGCAACGTGTGGGCATAGTGCATCGGCAGGATCTCGATATCCCGGATCACCAGCCGGGCCTTCTCGATCGCCGGCACCACCTCGGACAGTGCCGGCATGTAGCCGCCGGGAAAGATGTATTTCTCGATCCATGGATTGGTCGCCCAGGGCTTTTCCGCCTGACCGATCGAGTGCAGCACCATCACGCCCTTGGGCGCCAGCAATCCTGCCATCTTGGTGAAAAAATTACCGTAATTGGCCATGCCGACATGCTCGAACATGCCCACCGAAACGATACGGTCGAACTGGCGATCAACAATCGTCCGGTAATCCTGCAGCTCGAACCGGACGCGATCCTCAAGCCCGCGCTTTTGCGCCCGGGTGCGCGACACTTTCAGCTGTTCTTCACTGAGCGTAATGCCGGTGACATCGACACTTGAGGACTCGGCCAGATACATTCCCATGCCGCCCCAGCCGGAGCCGACCTCCAGCACCGACTGGCCGGGTTCCAGCAGAAGCTTGGCGGCGATATGGCGTTTCTTCGCCGTCTGCGCCTCGTCGAGGCTGATACCGGGTGGATCGAAATAGGCGCAGGAATATTGCCAGTCCTGATCGAGGAACAGGTCGAACAGCTTGCCGTCGAGATCGTAGTGATGGGCGACATTGTGCTTGTTGCGATTGACCGGCAGGCGGCTTTTGATCTGCTGCTCGGCCACATGCAGCAGCGCCGTCGCCGTGTTGCTGATCGTTGCAGCTTTCTCCATACCGTTGGCTTTCACCATCGATAACAGGTCGAAAATGTTGCCCTCGTCGATGACGATGCGCCCCTCGACATACATTTCCCCGAACCGCAGGCCCGGATCGCGCAGGATCGCCTTTTCGGCTTCCTCATCCAGCGTCCGTACGGTCACCGGAATGCCGGAACCGTCTCCGAGAATCGCCCGCTCTCCCGACGAGAGGATGAGTGTCAGATTGCCTTTTTGAACCAGCCGGCGGAAAATTCTCAGAAATGTCGTGTTCATTCTGGACCTCGACCACAGATGCAGCGCATTCTGGTGAATGGTCACGTGCCGCCGGCCTTGGCTTTGCCGGACATTCGGAAACGACAAGAACCGCAGCTGGAGCGCCATCGGCGTCGTCCGGGAGGGCGGAATGTGGGCAATGCGCATGGAGCGGTTGCCATCCGGCTGCCGGACAGATCGTCTGGGCGCTCCGGTCAGGGAGCTCTATCCATCAGAACACCCGTTAAAGTAATCGTGTTTCGCCAATCCGCAATAGCTTGGCGGGTCCCTCAAGGATTTATTTACTTATCAAATCGGATGGTCAGGCCGCCGCAACGCCCTTGCCTGCAAGCCTTGCGCGATCATGCGGACGATCGAGATCGAGCAGCGGACCGAGCGGAACGATCCCCGTCGGGTTGATATGGGCGATGGAATAGTAACCGCGTTTGATATGATCGATCCGGGCCGTCTCGCGAATACCTGGCCATTGATAAATTTCACGCAGGTAGTTCGACAGGTTGGGATAGTCCTCCAGACGCCGCAGATTGCATTTGAAGGCGCCGTGATAGGCGGCATCGAAGCGGATCAGCGTGACGAACAGGCGGATATCGGCCTCGGTGAACGAGGTCCCCGCGATATAGCGATTGGCGGACAGATGTGCGTCCAGCGTATCCAGCATGTCGAAAAGGACGGTGACGGCATCCGCGTAAGCGCCTTGAGTCTTGGCAAAGCCGGCGCGATAGACGCCGTTGTTGACCCGCTCGTAGATCGGCGCATTCCAGCGGTCGATCTCCGGGCGCAGACGTTCCGGATAGAAATCCTGCGTGTCGCCGGTCAGGTGATTGAAGGCGGTGTTGAGGATACGGATGATATCGGCGGACTCGTTGTTGACAATGCGGCCTTCCTTGCGATCCCAGAGCACCGGTACGGAGACCTTGCCGGTATAGTGGAGGTCGGATGCCGTGTAGAGCTCGTGCTGGTAGCGGATTTTGCCGACGCGCGGACCGGCATCTTGCGGCTCAGCATAGGTCCAGCCGTTTTCGCCCAGTTCCGGCTCGGAGATAGACACGGAAATAATGTCTTGCAGGCCTTTCAGATTGCGCATCATCAAGGTGCGCGAGGCCCAGGGGCAGATGAAGGCGACGAACAGCTGATAGCGCCCGGCCTCGGCGGGAAGTGCCGCCTGCCCGTCCGGTCCCGGCGATCCATCCGCGGTGATCCAATTGCGAAAACTGGTCGGCTCGCGGTGAAAGGCGCCGTTCTTCATTTCGCTGGCGGCTACATCGCCGGCTTCCCATTTTCCATCGACCAACTGCGGCATCGTCACTGTCCTTATCCAGACCCGGAACCGCCGGGCCGTCTTCTCGCTCTGGAATCTCATGCGCGCGGAGAAACGGCAAGACAGCGCGTCCGTGACAGACTGTTCGATGATCCAGAACCGGACACGAAAAAGGCGCCGTTTCCGGCGCCTTGTGTTCTACTTCGGGAATTCCAGGCCCATTTCGCGGAAGCGCTCGGGGTCGTCGCCCCAGTTTTCGCGGACCTTGACGAACAAGAACAGGTGGACCGGCTGTTCGAGGATTTCGGAGAGTTCCTTGCGGGACGCCATGGAGATGGCCTTGATGGCATCGCCGTTCTTGCCCAGCGCAATCTTCTTCTGGCTGTCGCGCTCGACATAGATGACCTGCTCGATGCGCACCGAGCCGTCCTTGCGCTCTTCCCACTTTTCCGTCTCGACATGCGACGAGTAAGGCAGTTCCTGATGCAGGCGCAGGAACAGCTTTTCGCGGGTGATTTCCGCAGCAAGCTGGCGCATCGGCAGATCGGAAATCTGATCCTCCGGATAGTACCAAGGGCCTTCCGGCAGCTTCATGGCGAGATAGTCGAGCACGTCGTCGCAGCCGGAGCCGGTCAGTGCCGAGATCATGAAGGTGCGTTCGAAATCGACAAATTCGTTGGCGGCGGTCGCAAGCTTCAACAGGTCTTCGCGCTCAACCTGGTCGATCTTGTTGAGAACCAGCATCTTCGGCTGTTCGACATGCTTCAAACCTTCGAGAATGGTTTCCGCGTCGCCCTTCAGGCCGCGTTCACTGTCGATCAGCATCATGATCGCATCGGCATCCTTGGCGCCGCCCCAGGCGCTCGTGACCATGGCGCGGTCGAGACGGCGGCGCGGCTTGAAGATGCCGGGCGTGTCCATGAAGACGATCTGGGCTCGTTTGTGGATGGCAATGCCGCGCACGATGGCGCGCGTCGTCTGCACCTTGTGGCTGACGATCGACACCTTGGCGCCGACCAGCTTGTTGAGTAGCGTCGACTTGCCGGCATTGGTGGCGCCGATCAGGGCGACGAAACCGGACCGGGTCGGGCCTTTTTCGGTTTCTACTGCGGTTGGTTCTGTTTCGCTCATGGTGTCCGTAATTTCCGATTGGGCGACCGGGCGCCGCTGAGGCGCGCAAAATCGCATTGTCTGTCAAAGGATTGCCTGATCTTTCGGGAGGAACCGTGCCTCCGGACAGATCAGGCCGCCGTCGCTTTCTTCCAGACGCCTTCGCGTTCCAGAATCTTTGTAGCGGCCACCTGTTCGGCGGCGCGCTTGGACCGGTCGATGCCCGTTTCCGGAGCAATACCGGGTATTTCGACGGTGACCGTGAAGCGCGGGTCGTGATCCGGGCCGGAGCGGTCGTCGATACGGTAGC
The DNA here is from genome assembly GCF_049897905.1 of Pararhizobium sp. PWRC1-1. Lineage (NCBI taxonomy): Bacteria > Pseudomonadati > Pseudomonadota > Alphaproteobacteria > Hyphomicrobiales > Rhizobiaceae > Pararhizobium > Pararhizobium sp. PWRC1-1. The sequence continues at coordinate 302,503 of NZ_JAFCXE010000002.1, forward strand.
TTGGCGTCACACCGAACTTGGCGTGGGCCCATTCCTGCAATTCGGTCTTGGCGTCGCGCCGCGCACCATCCACCCGGCTTGCCCGCGACGACCAGTGACGCTGAATAAAGCCGCGCGCCGCCTCCAGCCCACCGTCGAGATAGATCGCCGCGATCAGCGACTCTACCACATCAGCGCGGACATTGAGCATCGATTTTCCGGTGAGTTTCTTCACGTCGGCGCCGGTGCGGATGAACAGATGCAAGGACAGGGAATCGGCTACAAGCGCGCAGCTGTCGGCGCTGACGAGCTGGTTCAGACGAACGGAAAGCTCGCCCTCGTCGGCATCCTTGAAGGTATCGAACAAAAGTTCGGCAACACACAGCCCGAGCACGCGGTCACCCAGAAACTCCAGCCGTTCATAGTTGGAACCCTTGGCGTTGCGGGCGCTGGCATGGGTCAGCGCCCGGTCAAGCCGTTCCTTCTGGGCAAAGTTGTAGCCGATCGCAACCTCAAGCCGCTGCCGGTCCTCGGTGTTCAGCGAACGGCCCTTGCTCATTCGACGCCCTTGAAAAGACGGTCGTAGCGCAGGTTGGTCGGCCACTTCCAAATTTCGCGGAAGGACGTATCGTTGCCGAGCGAGAAGAAGATCATCGAGGCGCGGCCGATCAGGTTCTGCGCCGGGACGAAACCGACGTCGAAACGGCTGTCGGCCGAATTGTCGCGGTTGTCGCCCATCATGAAATAATGGCCTTCGGGAACGAGGAACTCGCGGGTGTTGTCGCCGCGCGAATCCGGAAACTGGTCGAGCGTGTCGAAATTGACGCCGTTGTCGAGCGTCTCGCGGAAAACCGGAACGTCGGCACCGGTGTCGTATTGGTCGTCGGCCCGGAACATGCCGTCCGGAACGCGCTGAACGGCCTTGTCGTTGACATAGAGGATGCTGTCGCGAACCTGGACCTTGTCACCTGGCAGGCCAATCAGGCGCTTGATATAATCGATGTCCGGGTTCGGCGGGAAGCGGAACACCACGACATCGCCGCGCTTGGGTTCGCTGGCGAAGATGCGGCCTTCAAACAGGTCGGGCGAGAACGGCAGGGAATATTTCGAATAGCCATAGGCGAACTTGTTGACGAAGATATAGTCGCCGACCAGAAGCGTCGGCATCATCGAGCCGGACGGGATGGTGAACGGCTGGAAGAAGACCGTGCGGATCACCACGGCGAGGAGAAGTGCCTGGATGATGACCTTGACGTTCTCCCAAAGGCCGCCGCCCTGCTTCTTGTCGATGTTTTCTGCCACGCCACTTGTTCCTTGATCTGATCACCACGCGCGCTTCAAAGCCGCGTGGATCTATTCGCTGCGGTTCCGTACCTGGTCCGGCCATCCAATTGGAGGCTGCCTGACGCATATCGTGCGCGGCGCCGTCCTCTCAAATGAACGCAAGCCCGATTGGACGGTCCGTTTCATTCGGACATGCTCTAAACGCTTCCTCAATCTTGAGCAACGGGCAGAGCCTCAATTATGACGAAGGCCTGCGCCAGCGGAAAATCGTCGGTGATGGTCAGGTGAATGACGCCGCGATGGCCGGCGGGCAGGATTTCGGCAAGCCGCTCGGCAGCGCCTCCGGTTAGCTGCATGGTCGGCTTGCCGCCCGGCAGATTGACGACGCCCATGTCTTTCCAGAACACACCCTGCGCCAGGCCGGTGCCGAGCGCCTTGGAACAGGCTTCCTTTGCGGCAAACCGCTTGGCATAGGATTCGGCACGGTTCTTGCGGCCTTCGGATTTACGGATCTCGATGTCAGTGAAACAGCGATGGCTGAAACGCTCGCCGAACCGCTCCAGCGAGTTGGCGATACGCCGGATGTCGATCAGGTCACTGCCGATGCCGATAATCATCGAAATGAAAATACCTTCGTGAAAGTGCAACAAGAGCAAACGATGCGCCCTCTGCCAAGTTAAAAATTTGTCAGAAATCAAACATCATCGGCCCAAGCGACGGCACGCGCGCGGAGCTTGCTTTGGCGGCGGGACTGGAAGAGCCTCGCAGCGTAGAAAGCCGCCACATAAAAGACGGCGCCGCTGATGGCAGCAAGCGGCAACGAGCCGATCAGCATCGGCTTGAGCACAGGGCCCCACAGATGGGAGAATTCCAGATGGCGCAGCATATGGAGGATATCCTGACCGGCCATGGCGCCGTTGCTCTCTGTCCCCAGCATGATCAGGCCGACCTCATAGGTGGCCGCCAGAATGAACGGAATGGTCAGCGGATTGGCGAGCGCCGTCGAAATGCCGGCGGCGATCATGTTGCCGGACAGGAGATAGGCGAATGCCAAGGCGATGAGAATGTGAAAACCGACAAATGGGGTTGCCGAGGAGGCAGCGCCAGCGGCAACGCCGACCGCAATCGAATGGGGCGATGACGAGAGCCTGAGCACGCGCATCGACAGATAACGCAGCCCGCGCGAAAAACCTTTTCGCGGCCACAGGAACTCACGGAGCTTTTCCGACCACGTGGCCGGCTTCTTGCGTCTGAACAACATAACGCTCTGATAGACGATGCGGATATGGCTGTTCAATGGCACCGGCGCGAAAATCCGCATTTCCAACGCTGCAAGCGCAAACAGCCCAGACCAGTCAGCATCAATGACGGCCCATCGGATCTGCGCTTGATGCACAGACAGTGGAGCAGCCATACGCTGTCTGCATAGGTCCCGGCAGCCTGTCGATGCAGGCAGCCGGACAAGACGATGGCTTAGAACGAGTTGCGGAACAGGCCGCGGTCGATCTGACGCTGGCGGTATTCCAGGTCGATCCGGTCGAGCGAACCATTGAGATAGTTCAGTTCGCGGTCTTCGACAGACGGTACGCGCAGGGCGTTGGTGATCTTCTTCAGTTGCTTAAACATGGTAAACCTTCTTTTGTTTACCTCCCGACACTGAAGATAGTGGAACCAAGTGCCCTTCACCAGAGCTACAAAAACGCGGCAGCCATGCACCGGGTGCATGACCTGCACGTTTTAGCCACAGAGAATGCACAATCAAAGTGCAATTGCCGTCGAGCCATGCGGAACGCCGATCAATCATGGCGAAATGTAGACACGATCGCCCGCCAACTGCCGACCATTCGGAAGTGGCTCAGGGCTGGCCGCCGATTTCAATCCGGTGCAAGGAGGAGAAAGTAATGCCGCAAAGGCGGCATTACTCGAAGACGCGCTTTACCGTCGAAACGCTCGGCAGGTCGCGGATCTGCGTGATCAGGTGATTGAGCTGACGCAGGTCCCAGACCTCGATATCCAGCTGGAACTCACTGAAATCGGCAGCCACCTGCCCCATCGACAGGGTGCGGATATTGATATCGCTGGTGGCGACCGCCTGAGCAATCTCGGCCAGCGTTCCCGGCTCGTTGAGCGCATTGATCTGGATGCGCGCCATGAAACGGGTATTGTTGGCTTCGTCAAGATCCCAGCGCACATCGATCCAGCGCTCCGATTCTTCGTCGAACCTCTGCAGGCTCGGCGACTGGATCGGGTAGATAGTGATCCCCTTGTCCTTCTCCATGATCCCGACGATACGGTCGCCAGGCACGGCGCCGGACGCGCTGAAATGCACCTCGGCATTTCCGGAAAGCCCGCGGATCGGCAGAGCCTCCGGCCCCTCGCCGTCCAGCACGTCGAACATGTCCTTCGGGCGTCCGGGCAGCTTGAAGACCATGCCGGCGGCACTGCGCATGTTGAACCAGCCATCATCACTGGGCTTGACCGTGACACGCTCGTCCTGGTGATCGGGATAGACGGCGCGCAGGACATCGAGCGAGGACAGTTCGCCACGTCCGACAGCGGCGATCGCGTCTTCGATCTCCTTGTGGCCGAGCCGATGCAGGACAGGCTTCATCCCCTCGCGGGTAAACGATTTTCCGGCCCGCTCGAACGTGCGCTCGAGGATGCGGTAGCCCAGGCCGGAATACTGTTTGCGGACGGCTGCACGGGTGGCACGGCGGATGGCTGCCCGGGCCTTGCCGGTAACGACGATCTCTTCCCAGGCCGGCGGCGGCACCTGGATTCCGGAGCGGACAATCTCGACCTCGTCGCCGTTGTTCAGCCGGGTGACCAGCGGCATGATACGGCCGTTGATCTTGGCGCCGACGCAGGTATCGCCGATATTGGTATGAACTGCATAGGCAAAGTCGATCGGCGTCGCACCGCGCGGCAGCGCGATCAGCTGGCCCTTAGGCGTGAAGCAGAAGACCTGGTCCTGGAACAGTTCGAGCTTGGTGTGCTCAAGGAACTCCTCCGGATTATCCCCTTCGGCAAGCGACTCGATCGTCCGCCGCAGCCAGGAATAGGCGTTCGACTTCGGCGACAGCTTGACCTCGCCAACCGGCTCGACGCTGTCCTTGTAGAGCGTGTGGGCGGCGATGCCGTATTCGGCGATCTCGTGCATCAGGCGGGTGCGGATCTGCAGCTCGATACGCTGGCGGGACGGGCCGACGATGGTCGTGTGGATCGACTGGTAGTCGTTCTGCTTCGGTGTCGAGATATAATCCTTGAACCGGCCCGGAACGACGCGCCAGCGGGTATGGACGATTCCGAGTGCCCGGTAGCAATCCGGAATATCGGCGACGATGATGCGAAAGCCCCAGACGTCGGAGAGCTGCTCGAAGGAGAGCGACTTCGACTGCATCTTCTTGAAAACCGAATAGGGCTTTTTCTGCCGACCCTTGACCAGCGTGCCCGTCAGGCCCCTGGCCTGAAGCAGTTCGTCCAGCTCGGCCTCGATCTTCTTGATCAGGCCTTCATTGCGGGTCGAAAGCTCCTCAAGGCGCCGGGTGACCGTCTGGAAGGCTTCCGGGTTGATATGGCGGAAGGCGAGGTTTTCAAGCTCCTCGCGCATATCCTGCATGCCCATGCGGCCGGCAAGCGGCGCATAGATATCCATCGTCTCTTCAGAAATCCGGGCGCGCTTTTCCGCCGACATATGGTCGAGGGTGCGCATATTGTGCAGCCGGTCTGCGAGTTTGACGAGCAGGACGCGCACATCGTCGGAAATCGCCAGAAGCAGCTTGCGCAGGTTTTCGGCCTGCTTGGCCTTCTTCGTTACGAGATCGAGCTTCTTGATCTTGGTGAGCCCTTCGACCAGCGCACCGATGTCTTCGCCAAAAAGGTCATCGATTTCCGCACGCGTCGCCGTCGTGTCCTCGATCGTGTCATGCAGAAGGGCGACGGCGATGGTCGATTCATCGAGATGCATCTCGGTGAGGATGGCTGCAACTTCGAGAGGATGGGAGATATAGGGATCGCCGCTTGCCCGCTTCTGCTGGCCATGTTTTTGCATGGCGTAAACATAAGCCTTGTTGAGAAGCGCTTCGTTTACATCGGGCTTGTATTTTTGAACGCGCTCAACGAGCTCGTATTGGCGCATCATCCGCGAGGGACTCCAGGACATATCCGGAAACAAAAAGTGCGCCAATCATAGGAGTGGCGCACTGCTTTGCAAATACCGGTGTCACGAGAATTCCAAACGAAAACGCGGCATTGCATCAGAGCAGCGCGTCCGGCCGAAAGGCCGGACACCGCATTGGCTCAATAGTCGTCGCTTTTTTCCGGCGGAACGAGTCCTTCGATACCGGCCAGCAGCTCTTCTTCCGACATGCGGTCGAAGGTCACGACCTCAGGCTGATCGTCTTCGCCCGACTGGTCGGCAAAGACGGAGGCAGCGTCGCCGCTGATCATCGAAGCCGGATCGGGCTCGGGCTCATCGACTTCGACATGCTTCTGCAGCGAGTGGATCAGGTCTTCCTTGAGATCGCCCGGCGACAGTGTTTCATCAGCGATTTCGCGGAGAGCCACGACCGGGTTCTTGTCGTTGTCGCGATCGATGGTGATCGCAGCGCCCTGCGAGATCAGGCGGGCGCGATGGCTTGCAAGAAGCACAAGCTCGAAACGGTTATCGACTTTGTCGATGCAATCTTCAACGGTGACGCGGGCCATTGCCTGTCCTTTGGATCTCAAGAGCGCAGCTTCGGTCGCGGGTTCCGTGAGGCCGCCCGCCGCTGCGCCGATTAACAACACCGGTACCCGTCCAGCCGTCGGCTGACGGTATGCGCGGCTCCGATTTCAGGAATTAACCTGCCCGATACAATCAAAAGCACACAAATTCAAGTTTTTCCTGCATCAACGAACAAGTTATCCGGCAATCGCGCTCGCGTAGAGACCCGCGAATAAAATAGCGCAGGGCTGCTTCATCAAAATGATAGGCTTTGACATCCGCGCGAATGATGATTGAATATCGTAATATTGCCGCCATTCCGGGGAGAGAGGCTACTGGCAGAATCGGGATAGCCCCACGACCCCCGGAAAAAAATGCTAAAAAAGACTGGATATTTCGCATTTTCAGCAAAAAACTGCGAGAAATAGCTATTTCAACTGGAATTTTCTTGGACTACAGCGAAAGCAGGTCCAGAAAGCTGGAATATGATGAAATCTTAATGTATTCGAGCTGTTCTGCCATTGATGACATCTCCTCCCGGTTCCGCACGGTCAGGTTGAAAATCAAAAAAAACATTGAGACAACAAAAAGGAAATACGATGTTCGACCCACGCGAAAAAATCGCGCTCTTTATCGACGGGGCCAACCTCTATGCCGCATCGAAAAGCCTTGGTTTCGACATTGATTATCGCAAGCTTCTCAAGGCTTTCCAGAAGCGAGGCTATCTACTGCGCGCCTATTACTACACGGCGCTGATTGAAGATCAGGAATATTCTTCCATTCGCCCTCTGATCGACTGGCTAGACTATAACGGTTACAAGGTTGTGACAAAGCCAGCCAAGGAGTTCACTGATTCTCTCGGCCGCCGCAAGATCAAGGGCAATATGGACATCGAACTGGCTATCGATGCGATGGAGCAATCCGAGACCGTCGATCATCTGGTGATCTTTTCCGGCGACGGCGATTTCACCACGCTGGTGGAAGCGTTGCAGCGCAAGGGGCGCAAAGTGTCCGTGGTTTCGACAATGTCGACCCAGCCCCCCATGATTGCCGACGATCTGCGGCGCCAGGCAGATCACTTCATCGAGTTGGTCAGCCTCAAGGCCGAAGTCGGCCGCGACCCGTCGGAACGCCCGGTCCGGGTGACAGAACCGGTCAACGACGAATTCCACGACTGAACAGAAAGAAGGACCGGCTGATTGTCAGCTGGTCCTTTTTCTTTAAGGCCGGCTTTCCAGCTCAGTGATCCTTGAGAAGCCTGCTCTTCTGCCGGTTCCAATCGCGTTCTTTTTCGGTCTCGCGCTTGTCGTGAAGTTTTTTACCCTTGCCAAGCGCCAGTTCGAGCTTAGCCCTGCCCTGGTCGTTGAAGTAAATTTTCAGCGGAATGAGCGTCATGCCATCGCGATTGATCGCGCTCTGAAGCCGGCCGGCCTCGCGTTTGGACAAAAGCAGCTTGCGACGGCGGCGCGGCTCGTGGTTGAAGCGGTTGGCCTGCAGATATTCCGGCAGGTAGGAATTGATCAGCCACATCTCGCCGCCCTCGTCGGTGGCGTAGGATTCGGCGATATTGGCTTTGCCCTCGCGCAGCGACTTGACCTCGGTGCCGGTCAGAACCAGACCGGCCTCGTAGGTATCCATGATCTCGTAATTGTAGCGGGCCTTGCGGTTCTCCGCGACAATCTTCTTGACCACCCGCTGGCTGCCTTTAGGTGCCATCAGTTCATCAACCCTGCATGACGAAGTGCTGCATCGATCGCGGCCTCCGTTGCCGGCTCAAGCGTCGACAGCAGCGGCGAACGCACGGTGCGGCTCATCTGGCGCAGGCGGTTGAGGGCATATTTGGCACCGCACAGGCCCGGTTCCATGAAGATCGCCTTGTGCAATGGCATCAGCTTGTCCTGATAATCGAGCGCCTTGGCATAATCGCCGGCCAGCGTCGCTTCCTGGAATTCGGCACAGAGGCGCGGCGCCACGTTGGCGGTGACCGAGATGCAGCCGACGCCGCCATGAGCGTTGAAGCCAAGTGCTGTTGCATCCTCACCCGAAAGCTGGACGAAGCCAGCGCCGCAGGACAAGCGCTGCTCGGAGACGCGTTCGATCTTGCCGGTCGCATCCTTGACGCCGATGATCGACGGATAGCCCTTGTGCAGGGCTGCCATCGTCTCGACACTCATGTCCACGACCGAGCGGCCGGGAATGTTGTAAATAACGATCGGCAGCTTCACGCTTTCGGCAATCGCTGCAAAATGGGCGAAAAGCCCCTTCTGGGTCGGCTTGTTGTAATAGGGCGTCACCACCAGAACCGCGTCCGCGCCGGCCTTTTCAGCGTGCTGCGCCAGTTCGACAGCCTCTGTCGTGTTGTTGGAGCCGGCCCCTGCGATCACCGGCACGCGCTTTGCTGCGGTCTCGATGCAGAGTTCCACCACGCGTTTATGCTCGGCATGCGACAGGGTGGGCGATTCACCGGTGGTGCCGACAGGCACCAGACCGTGACTGCCTTCGCTGATCTGCCATTCGACATGCGCGGCAAAACTATCCGTATCCACAGCGCCGGAAGCGGTGAACGGGGTGACGAGTGCGGGAATGGATCCCTTGAACATGCACGACTCCTGACGGCCGGGGAGCTTGAAACCAACCCACGCTTTAGCCGCATTTCATGGTTAGAAAACTGGCGCACCATAATCATGTGAGGTGCCTGCGGCAAGCACTCTATAACGCCATTCATCGCCGGTTTCAGTCTATTACCCCAGCGCAGATGGCGTTTTTATGCTTTCCGGGTGAAACTGTCTCTGGCGCGGGGGCGCCGATATTTATGGGATTGAATGGAAACGGGTAATCTTTCGTTAACAATTGCATCGCCAAATGAGAGACAAGCCCAAACGAGAGACAGACACTGGGAAGCGTGGGGTACTTGATGCGTGGAGTTAAGTCTCTCCGGATGATTGCGATGCTGAGTGCGTCGGCAGTGCTTGTTTCGACGTTTACCGTTAGCGCACAGGATGATCAGGTTCCGCTGCCGCGGGTGAAGCCAGAGATACTGGTGAAAACCAGCCGCGCGCCCTCCCCTGAAGTCACCGGCTCGATCATCTCCACGACGGCCTCTGTCCCGGTCAACTCCAACCTGAAAGCCGGACTGGACGCTCTTTCCAACAAGGATGCCGGGAAAGCCATCCTCGCGCGCAACGCTATGGCCAAGGGCACGCTGGACCGTCATATTCTCACCTGGGCGATTGCCACGTCGGGACAGAAAGGCGTGCCTTCCTACGAAATCGCTGCCGCGCAACAGGAACTAAAGGGATGGCCGGGGCTTGGCGCGTTGCGCGCCAATTCCGAACGCGCCCTTTATCGCGAAAATCCACCCGTTGCCGACATTCTTTCGGCCTTTGGAACGACACGGCCAGAAACAGCCGACGGCACCATCATCCTTGCGCGGGCTTTGCAAGACACCGGCAAAAACAGCGCGGCATCGAAATTGCTGCGGGATCTCTGGTCGAAAGACGCTCTCGACAAGGAAAACGAAACCAAGATCCTTGCCGAATTTCCAACCCTACTGACGACGGCCGACCACAGACAGCGGATGCAGATGTTGCTCTATCGCGGCCGTCTCGACCAGGCTGCCCGGTTCAGCGATCTCGGCAAGGCGCAATCGCTTTATCGCGCGTGGGTCGCAGTGGCCAAGAAGGCTGACAATGCACAAGCCCTGATCGCTGCCGTCGATCGTTCCTGGTCAAAAGAGCCGGCCTATCTGTTTATCCGGGTCGAATATCTGCGCAAGCAGGAGAAGTACGAAGAAGCAGCCAAGCTTCTGGCCGGCCTTTCTAAAGACAAGGACGCTCTCGTCAACCCGGGTGAATGGTGGGTCGAGGAACGGATCATCAGCAGGGGTCTGCTGGACCAGGGCAAGTTCAAGGCGGCTTATGCGATCGCGGCAAACAATTCCGCGGTCAGCCCGGCAGACATTGTCGATGCGGAATTCCATGCCGGCTGGTATGCTTTGCGCGGGCTTAAGGATGCGCCGACCGCGGCGAAGCATTTTCAGCGTATCCTGAAAGCGTCCAACAGGCCGATCTCGGTTTCGCGTGCATGGTACTGGATGGGGCGTGCTGCGGAAGCCGGCGCTCCCGGCGATGCAAAGGAATATTTTGCCAAGGCAGCCACCCTTCCCGGCACATTCTACGGGCAGCTTGCCGCAGCACGGATTGGCCGCACGGGATTGAATGTCACCTACCCGTCGCCGACGGCCGATGATGGTGCGCGGTTTGAAGGCCGCGAGGCGGTGCAGGCCATTGCGCGGCTGGAAGAGGCAGGGCACGGCTGGCGGGCCAATAATCTCTATCGCGCCTTGGCCGAAGAGATGACAAGTCCCGGCGAACTCGCCATTCTTTCGGCCCGCGCAGAAAAAACCGGAGGGCACCAGTTGTCACTGCAGATCGGCAAGCTCGCCTTCGGCCGAGGCATCGATGTTGCGGCCCTCGCCTTCCCGATCGGTGTCATTCCGGCGAATGCCAATATCAGCGGTTCGGGAAAAGCGCTTGCCTATGCGATTGCCCGCCAGGAAAGCGCCTTCAATCCGGCAGCGATCTCGCCCGCGAATGCACGCGGACTGCTGCAGATCCTTCCCGGCACGGCAAAGGGCGTGGCCGGACGGCACGGCCTTGCCTATTCGCAGGAACGGCTGACGACGGACACCGCCTACAATGCCACACTGGGAGCGCATTATCTCGGCGAACAGATCGACGATTTCGGCGGCTCCTATATCCTCACTTTTATCGCCTATAATGCCGGCCCTCGCCGCGTGCCCGACTGGATCAACCGCTACGGTGATCCACGCGGAAAATCGATCGACGATGTCGTCGACTGGATCGAGCGCATTCCCTTTGCCGAGACACGTAATTATGTGCAGCGGGTGATGGAGAACTATCAGGTTTATAAGTCCCGGCTCGGGCAAACCGCTGATATCGTTCATGATCTGCGTATTGGCCGCTGAGTTTGTGCAGGTCCGCCGAAACGCTGTAACCAGCGCCTGAAGGTACAAAACCCCGAGCCGCCCTCTTTCGGCATCGTCACGATGCGCTATGATTCTCTTGTTTCACAGGAAGGGAGAGAACGTGACGCCCCCCATCAATACCTGCTTTCAGGAACGCCGTTTTACAGCCAGCGACGGCTTGCAACTTTATGCCCGTGACTACGGTCACGACAATCCGCAGGCACAGCATTCGCTACCGATCATCTGCCTGCCGGGGCTCAGCCGCAACAGCCGGGACTTTCACCTCTTGGTGTTGCGGCTCGCTGCGCACTCCGAACGGCCACGCCGCGTGATTGCTGTCGATTATCGTGGCAGGGGCTTTTCCGCCTGGGATCCCGATAAAAGCCATTATCAGTTGGCGGTTGAGGCCGGAGACGTACTGACCGCATGCGACGTCCTCGACATTTCGCGTGCAATCTTCATCGGCACCTCGCGTGGCGGCCTGATCCTGCATCTGCTCGGCGCCATGCGCCCGGCGCTGCTCGGCGGCGTTGTGCTCAATGACATCGGACCGGTCATCGACATTACCGGCCTGCTGTTGATCCGGCAGTATCTGCAGGCACAAGGGAAGTTCCACTCATGGGGCGAAGCCGTCGAAAGCCTGCAAAACGTGCACGGAGCCGCGTTCCCGTCACTTGATCCGGTAGACTGGAAAGATATGGCGGAGGCGATTTTCCGGGAAAAGGATGGCGTGATCACCGCCGACTTCGATCCGGCGCTAATCGAGCCACTCAAGAGCCTCAATGCGGACACGCCAATACCCGATCTTTGGGCGCTATACGAAGGGTTCAAAGCAATGCCTTTGATGACAATCCGGGGGGAGAACTCGACCATTCTCTCAAAGGCAACCGTCGCCGAGATGACCGAGCGGCATCCCTGTATGAAATCCGTTACGGCCAAAGGTCAGGGCCACGCCCCGTTGCTCCATCGCGCCGACCTGCTTTCGGAGATCACAACTTTCATCAACGCAATTTGATAAGCGCCCTCGTCTGCGCGGTCACAGCAAAGGGCAGAAAGCTCATAAAACGGAAAAAGCCCGGTCTTTCGACCGGGCTTTCCATCACTGACATGAAGCCAGAGATTAGAAGTCGCGCTGCAGGCGGAGGAAGCCAGTAACTTCGTCGCCGCCAACCTGTGTGAACGTGGCGGAGTCGTCAACGTCCTGATACTGAACAGTCGCGAGAGCCTTGAGGCCATCGGTGATCTGGTAGCCAGCCGTCAGGCCAACACGCCAAGCATCAACATTGCTGATGAAAGCGTAATCGCCGAAGTACTGAGCAGCCGGAGTGATAGTCAGCTTGTCAGTTGCCTTGAACTCGTACGATGCTGCAACGGTCCATTCGGATTCGTTGTAGTAAGCGTTCGGGTCAGTTGCGTAGACACCAGCCAAGCTGAACGTGCCAGCGCCGAGTTCAGCAGACAGAATAGCGCGGATTGCGCCATCTTCACGTTCCGTATCGTAGCCGCCGATCAGAGTAGCCGTTACGCCACCGATCGAGCCGGAAACCATGGCAGCAACGCCAACGCCGTTGTCATGTGCGCGGAAAGCGTTCGGCAGGAGCGGAAGGCTGGCTGGGCCGTTAAGGCCTTCGAGTTCATCAACCGAGATACCGGCCTTGAATGCGCCGCCATCGTAGGTGTACGAGATCGAGTTGAACAGGGTCGTGGTTGCGAGAGCGTCGGTTTCGCCAGCAATGCCGTCGTCCCACCAGCTGTAGTAGTAGCCGAACTTGAAGCCGGCAATCGCGAACGAAGCCGTATCAAGGAAGGTAGAACCGCTGTTATCAGACTGGTCTGCGTTGGTCTGCAGAACGATCGTGCTTTCGAGCGTGCCAAGTTCAGTGTCGTTCTTGGCATCGAACTGCAGCTGACCACGTGTGAACGTATCCCAGTCAGACGTGCCGCGACCGCGGGAGCTGCCGTCCAGGCGACGATCCGGACCGAAGTCGGTCTGGAAACGGACGTAACCGCCGATCTTCAGGCAGGTTTCCGTGCCCGGGATGTAGAAGTAGCCAGTGCCGAAAGCGTCGCAAACGCGAACGTATTCCATTGGTTCCGGCTCAGCAGCAACGATTGCGTCAGCTGCCTGGGCGCCGGATACTGCTGCGAGAGCTGCAGCGGAGCCGAGAAGAAGGCTCTTGATGTTCATTTCTGACCTCCAGTCAGAAATACCCGATCAAGCGCCGTTGGCCTTCCCTCCGCAATCCCGTCCAGCTCCGGGAAGGCCAGCAGGTAATTCCCTTCCGAGAGCTATTGGTGCCGTTCCAAAATCGGCACACATACATCCAGGTCATAGGAAGCAAGATGTGCATAACGCATGGTAACATGCAGCGTTTGGTGACCTAGCCACATTTGAACCCGTCGGATATCGATACCCCCTCTGACCAGGCGTGAGGCGCAAGTGTGCCTTAGCACGTGGGGTACGACATCGCTGTCGGTTGACAGGCCGACTTCCAGTTTTGCCTGATTCCAGACCGCGCGGAATTGTTGCTGGTCGATTGTCACGAATGGACCGATCTGACCGGAATGCCGAGTAACAGCGGCGACCGCGCGTGACGTCAGGGGTACCGAGCGGCTCTTTCCGGATTTGGTCACCCAAAACGTTGCACGGTCATCGTGAATGTCATTCCACCGAAGGCTAATGGCCTCACCCAATCTGGCGCCCGTATCAACGAGGAAGATACAGAAGCGATGATACAGTTCGGAATGGTGCTGTATGGCCGCAAAAAGCCGGTCCTCCTCGTCATACTCAAGGAAGCGAATGCGGCCGGACTTCTCCTTCTGCCGCCGGAATTCGGGTAAACTGTGCACGTCTCCCATTTTGAACGCCTTCCGCAACAGCTTGCTCAGTGCCGCCATCTTTCGATTGATGGTTGCGTTGCTGTTGCCGCGTTTGCGGAGAGAGGCGATCAGGCCATCGAGCATTTCGTCAGTGAATACCGAGAACTCAGGCGTAATCAGCAGAGTGTGGAGTTCATATATAAAGGCCGTCACATTGTATTTGTGCGAACCTGGCTCCCAGAGCAGATCTCCATAGCGCTCAAAGAGCAGCTTGAGAGATACGCTTTCCACCGGTTTGGCGGGGCGGCCGACAGCGAATTGGTAGTGGAGACTATAGGCCCCGATACCTGCGCTTTCAAAGTCGGCGTTACCGCCCGCTTTGTCTCGTGCCCGGCTCAATGAATCCCCTCCAATGAGGAATTATTCAAGGACTGCCGCGCTCGGCATTCAATTCAAAACCTGCATCGAACGGATCGCCAAAGTCTGCACCGTCAACAACAGTTACTCAAATGCAACAGCCCGCAACCCCTCATAGAGGTTGCGGGCAATTTACAATCCGATCAGATGATCAGATTAGAAGTCGCGCTGCAGACGGACGAAGCCGGTGACTTCGTCGCCGCCGACGTCGAACGTGTCGCTGTCGTCGATGTCCTGGTAGGCAACAGTCGCGAGAGCCTTGAGGCCGTCCGTGATCTGGTAGCCAGCCGTCAGGCCAACACGCCATGCATCAACATTGCCGATGAACGCGTAGTCACCGAAGTACTGAGCAGCCGGAGTAAGGGTCAGCTTGTCGGTTGCCTTGAACTCGTACGATGCTGCAACGGTCCACTCGGATTCGTTGTAGTAAACGTTCGGGTCTGTTGCGTAGATGCCAGCCAGGCTGAACGTGCCCGGACCAACTTCAGCGGACAAGATAGCGCGGATGGCGCCTTCTTCACGTTCAGTGTCATAACCGCCGAGCAGGGTAGCTGTTACGCCACCAACCGAACCGGACAGCATGGCAGCAACGCCAACGCCGTTATCCTTGCGGCTGAAATCGTTCGGCAAACCGGCGAGACCACCATCGCGACCAATGCCTTCGAGTTCGTCAACCGAGATACCGGCCTTGAATGCGCCGCCATCATAGGTGTACGAAATCGAGTTGAACAGCGAGTTCGACTGCAGAGCGTCGGTTTCGCCAGCGATGCCATCATCCCACCAGCTGTAGTAGTAGCCGAACTTGAAGCCGGCGATCGCGAACGAAGCCGTATCAAGGAAGGTCGAGTCGCTGTTGCCAGCTGCGTCGGCGTTGGTCTGCAGAACAATGACGCTTTCGAGCGTGCCAAGTTCAGTGTCGTTCTTGGCGTCGAACTGCAGCTGACCGCGGGTGAACGTATCCCAGCTGGAATTGCCGTTGCCTTCGAAAGCGCCGCCCTGTACTGCGTCACGACCGAAGTTGGTCTGGAAACGGACGTAACCACCGATCTTCAGGCAGGTTTCCGTGCCCGGGATGTAGAAGTAGCCAGTGCCGAAAGCGTCGCAAACGCGAACGTATTCCATTGGTTCCGGCTCAGCAGCAACGATTGCGTCAGCTGCCTGGGCGCCGGATACTGCTGCGAGAGCTGCAGCGGAGCCGAGAAGAAGGCTCTTAATGTTCATTTCTGACCTCCAGTCAAAAGTTTCAAACAGGTCTGGGTATTATACTGAAGGACAGTATTCCCTGCCCCATCCCCAACATTTAAGAAGTCGGACGATCAACCGCCCTTGCTTCCGGAGTTGAAAATACAAGACGAGACCGTTGGCGCAATCACCAACTTACCAGTTCGTCATGTTTGGCCCGCCCTTCCCCCTGCGCTGTTGCTGAAACGACACAAAACGGCCCCAAGCGGCCGGAAGTTATTAACAAGACATTAAGAAAACCCTTTATTCATCAGTGCTTAGCCGCAGCCGACGGCTCCCTCGACGTATCAGAACGAGGCAAAAAAGGGGCGAAACGCCGCTGCACAGGCGGATTCGCGGTGTTGCGCGCGGCACGTCGAGACGGCAGTGTCGATCATCTGGTGCACCCGCGAGCCGGAATCGCGACACCACGATGGACGGCAAACGGAGAGATTCGCAGAATCAGCGGCGCCATGCGCCTCGACGTCGATTCGCGCGTGCACATCGGCCAAGCCATCAAAACCGCATCGATGCACGCCTCGTACCGGAGAACGGGCCGGGTCGTGCCGACATTTGGTGGCGGGCGGGAACAGAGTTTGGGGGTGGAGAGACCATTGGGCTTTTGGCGGCAAAAATTGCCGGCCTGATCAAACGCCATTCCGTCTGTTTCAAATTTGACAGAGCATCCCGACTTTGCAGCCAACAGCGCAAGGCAACACGAAACGGAGGATGGGTTCAAACTGAGCGACGCAAGGTCATACACGTGGAAAAGCGACAATGTGCATCGAGGCGCTAATATCAAACGCGGCAATCGATGCGTGCCTGACGGAAAATCTCGAAGGTAAGGTCTAGTGGCGGAGAAGATGGGATTCGAACCCACGATACCCTTCCGGGTATACTCCCTTAGCAGGGGAGCGCCTTCGACCACTCGGCCACCTCTCCGTTAGCGCCTGACTAGAGTCAGGAGCCATTCATTGCAAGGGGTTTTTGCGGTTTCCCGCTACAAAGTTGATTTCCGCACCCGTTGGCGCGGTCCTGCAGGCTGCAAACGGCGGGACAGAGCGGGATATGGCACTCTCTCTGAAGAGCCTTGCCCACCTATGTCCGGGATCGGCGGCGATGGCCGTGGCGCAAAGGCCTGCCATGGGCCGCGGCGCGGCGGAAGCAATTGGCATTTTTGCATTGCCGATTGCCCGCAACGGGGCTGTTGCGCTAATCCTTCTCTTTATAAGGGCCATTCCGCTAATATCGGGCGGACGGCCGATAACAACAGGTTCGGAAACACACCATGAGCAGCGACAGCAAGCCCGACATAAAAGTGACGATCGAAAAGCTACGCAATGGGCGATGGGCTTTCGTGCTCAAGCGCGGCGCGGTCGTCTATCCCGCCCACGGCCAATTCACCAACCAGATCGAGGCCATCGCTGCCGGGCAGGCCGCGCTCAAGGCATTGGAAAGCAACCGCTAAGCCGATCCGCCTTTCCTCGGCAAAAGGGCCAGAGCTGTTGAACAGCCCTGGCCCTTTTGCTTTCAACACTTGTTGGCCGCCTTTATCTCAGCTCTTTTTCGCCAGGCGGTCGATCGCATTTTGGGTGGCGGCGCCGAAATCCCCGTCCAGCGGGCCGCTGTAATAGCCGCGATCGCGCAGCAGCGCCTGGATTTCCTTGCGGAAGGCGGGTGTGAAATTGTCCGGGGAGGTCTTCAACTCCTGAAGCTTGGACGGATCACCGCCTTCGACGCTTGCCGCCGCCCAGCGCACGGCCTCTTTCGGATCGGCCCTGGTGCCCAGCCCCCAGTCATAGAGGCGGCTCAGATTGCCCATGGCATAGGCGCTGCCGGCATTCGAGGCCATTTCATACCAGTTGCGCGCCTGCGCATAGTCCTGCGGCACAGCCTTGCCGTCATCATAGAACCAGCCAAGCAGCGCCATCGAATAGGCGTCGCCGACATTGGCGGCCTTTTCATACCAAACCTTTGCCTGGGCATAATCCTGTGGCGTGCCAAGACCGTTCTGATAGGCCCAGCCGAGCGAGGACATTGCATTGGCATCGCCGGCTTCGGCGGCTTTCTGGTACCAGGAGAGCGACTGGTCGAGGTCTTTTTCGACACCGTTACCCTCGCGGTAGAACCAGCCTACTGTCGCCATGGCATTGGCGTAACCCTGATTGGCGGAGAGCTGATACCATTTCAGCGATTCCGCGTAATCCTGCGGAACACTGCCATAGCCATCGCGATAGAGCCAGCCGAGCGATGCCTGCGCATAGGAATTGCCGTTATTGGCGGCGTGCTCGAACATCTCCTTGCCCTTATCGACATCGACGGGGCCGTCGGTACCGTAGATCGAGAACCAGGCGAGGTTGGTCAGTCCATACATATTGCCGCCGTCGGCAGCCTTTTGATAGTTGGTGCGGGCATCGGCATAGTTGCGGCCGGCGTCCTGCGCCCGGCCGAGCATATTGACGAGCATCATGTCATCGGGATTTTCGTTGACGGCCTGGGCGCAGGCTGTGAGCGCACGCGCCGCATCGATCTTCAGGAAATTGACGCCGAGGAAGCCCGGCATCGATTGCGGCTCGCCGGCGAGCAGATAGCAGTCACGCGAGGCCTGCGTGTCCTTGCCGGTTTGCGAAATGTTCAAGCCCTTCTTCGGCTCGAGCGCTGCGATCTGGGTTTCCGCTTCCGTCCTGTGCTTGCTGTCGGGGTAACGCTCGACGAAACGGGTCAGCGCCGCGCCATCGGTCGATTGCTTGAGCGCCTCCCAGGCGATTTCGTCCGGCGTCACCGTTGTCTGGGCCGCCTCTTCCAAGAGTTTCAGCTTCTTTTCGGCCAGCATCTTGTAGACCGGGTCGGCGCCGTGCTTGGCCAGAAACACTTCGATCAGGTCCTTGTCGGCGAGATCGCGGATGTTCTGCCAGTCGGCAGCGGCGGCGGACTGGCCGTTCGGCGAGACCTCCTGCGTGTTGCCGTTGTTGGTAATGCTGATGTTCACTTCCTTGATATTGAGGAATATCTGCGCGCCGCCGAGCGAACCATAAACGAAAGGCTCCTGCTCGCGATTGGTCGCCGTCACCACTTCATCGCGGACCTTGCCGAGCGCAATGCGCACATCGACGCCCGGTTCCGTCAGATATTTCGACAGTGCCGTGGCAAACGGGCTGTTCTTGCCCTCGCCGTCCATTGCAACGGTGCCGGCCTTCGAGGCGAAGGCGACCAGGAGGTCGGCCGATTCGGGCTCGACACGTGCCAGGCCGCGGCTAACGGCGCGGGTGGAAATCGAGCGGCTCATCGATTGCTCGAAGGGATTGTTGCGGCAGGCATCGAGAATGACCAGTTTCAGCCGCGTTGCACCTTCAAGTGAGCGCTGCACGCGGTCGAGCGGGATTGCCTCGTCTTCCACGTCCTTGTCGGTCTTCAGGCTGACATCGACCGGCAGGAGGAAATTCTGGCCGTTCATCTCCATGCCGTGGCCGGAATAATAGATGATGGCGACATCCGCACCGGCGGCAGTGTCCTCGAAATCGCGTAGCGCCCGGACCATTGCGGCGCGGTCGAGATCGTGAACCGCCATCACCGTATCGAAACCGGCCTCCTCGAATGAGGTCTTCATCAGCTCGACATCGTTGGCCGGGTTGTTGAGCTGCGATGTGGCCTCATATTTCTCGTTGCCGATCAAAAGTGCTACGCGTTTTGCCGCCTCGGCAGAACCGGCCTGAAACGCGATGATCGACAGCGCCAGAACGAAGATCGGCAGCCAGCCATGGAAATGACGCTTGAACATGATTTTCCCCTCCGCGCTCGTGCAGTCTGCCGGGGTGTAATGCACCCTGGAGAACTGCGCAAACATGATCCCTGTTTCGCCCGGCCTTTTCGCTGCCAGCACGCTTTGCATGAAAGTATTACGTATGGGCGGGTGGGTTTCAATGTCCGCCTTCAGGCTTTTTTAAGCAAGGATGAAGACAAGGCCACTGGGACCGCAAGGTCAGCGCAAGGATGGCGTTGGAAACTGCTACCATAGCGGCATGCGCGTGGCGAACGCAGTGCGCCCGCCTGACTACACGTTGCAACATCCAGCAGAAACGGCGCGCCGCCGCAGATTTTCCGGAGTTTCCCATGTCGATGGTGATGCATCTCGCGGAGGCAAAACCGGGTCAACTGACCACCAGCTACAAGCACTATTATATAGAGCGCCCCTGCCGCATCCTTGTGGTCGGCCAGCATTTGAAGACGAAGACGAAATATCAGTGCCTGCTGCGCCACATTTCCATCGGCGGTGCCATGGTCGATTTCAACGCCAATATCCTGCTGCCGAAGCATTTCTTCCTGCAGATCGACGGCTTTCAGGAGGAGATCGGCTGCTCGCAGGTCCATCGGCACCGAACCGAACTCGGCGTGCGCTTCAATATGCAACTGGCTCCGGAATTCGTAAGCCGCCTGATCCGGATGAATTTTACTAGCGGCTTGATCTGAAAGCCGGATGGTGACCACAAGCGGATCTCCTATTTTCGCCAAGTGGCAATCCACACAGGGCTGGCTGCCGTAGCAAGGGCGAAAGAGGATCAATCATCATGAAAACTGTTCTGATCGCCTACGCGGGAACTCTGGTGTCCCTGTTGATTGCCGATGCCATCTGGCTCGGGCTGGTGGCACGGACGTTTTACCGCAACCAGCTTGGCGAACTGATGCTGCCATCTCCGAACTTCGCTATCGCCTCCATCTTCTATGTGTTTTTCGCGATGGCCGTCGTTCTGCTAGCCGTTATGCCGGGGGTCAAGGCTGGTTCCCTCGCCACAGCGTTGGGTTATGGGGCCGTTCTCGGACTTGCCGCTTACGGCACCTACGACATTACCAATCTGGCGACGCTGAAAGGCTGGCCGCCGATTGTCAGCGTGGTCGATATGGCCTGGGGCACCTTTGTTACGGCGTTTTCCGCCAGCTGCGGCCTGCTGGCTTGCCGGTATTTTGCCGATGCAGCCTCCTGATTCGCGACACCGCGACAGGCAGAGTGCGTCAATTTACATCCTCATTAAATTTTTAAGGAATGTTTTCAAAGGATTGCAATATCCCTGACCGATCCTGCACACGTCGCACGCTGCTCTCATGAGGAGGGTGAGAGCGATGAACGCAAACGATGGAGCAAATGTGGATTCATCATCCAGGCCCCATCGCTATCGAGGGAGTGACGATGCAGAACTCGACAATGTATTCCGTGGTCAGCTCCAAACTGTACGAGCAGCGTTTTGAACGTTTCAAGATCGGACAGGCGGGCACGTTGATGGCTGTCAGGCCGGCGCTTGGCGGCGTCTCGACCCGAACCTGCAAGATGACCGAGATTTCGCGCGGTGGTGCCAGCTTCGTCGTCAACACGACGATCGGACTTCCGCAGCACTATTATCTGACCATCGTCGGCACCAAGAAGCGAATCGGATGCGCCGAAGTTTATCGCCGCGACAACCGCATCCAGGTGCATTTCATCAAGCCGATCGACGAGGAATTCCTGCATCAGATCGTCCGCTACGAATTCTTCACCGGCGGCGAGCTGAAAAAGCACTAGCAGCCGCCGGAATTTGAGCACGTATTACTATGGGTGCGGCCCCTGACGTGATGGATTTGGTTTCCATGATAGCGAAACCTCGCTAGTCTCCGCAACGATTTCATCCATTGTCAGGCTCGATCATCCGCATGTCCGCATTTTCCAGATTTACTCCTCTCGTCGCTTCGCTTCCTTCCACCATTCCCTTTGTCGGGCCTGAAGCAATCGAGCGCCAGCGTGACCGCCCGATCGCGGCGCGGATAGGCGCCAATGAGAGCGGTTTTGGTCCTGCTCCGTCGGTTCTGTCGGCGATGACGGAGGCTGCCGCAGGGGTCTGGCGATACAACGATCCGGAAAATTTCGAGCTGAAGAAAGCACTTGCCGGCCATCTCGGCACCGAGGCGGACAATATCGCCATCGGTGAAGGCATCGACGGGCTGCTTGGGCAGATCGTTCGCATGGTGATCGAGCCCGGCATGCCGGTGATCACCTCGCTTGGCGGTTACCCGACGTTCAATTTTCATGTAGCTGGCCATGGCGGCCGGTTGGTGACGGTTCCCTATGCCAACGATCGCGAGGATCTTGACGGCCTGTTGGCTGCGGTCAAGCGCGAGGATGCGCCGCTCGTCTATTTCGCCAATCCCGACAATCCGATGGGTAGCTGGTGGGATGCAGAGAGCGTCGTCGCCTTTGCGCGGGCGTTACCGGAAACGTGTCTTCTCATCCTTGACGAGGCCTATGGCGAGACCGCACCGGCTGGCACCATTCCCTCGATCCAATCGCTGATCGACATGCCAAACGTGATCCGCACGCGTACCTTTTCCAAGGCCTATGGCTTGGCGGGCGCCCGTGTCGGCTATGTCATCAGCACGCCCGGAACGGCGCAGGCCTTCGATAAGATTCGCAACCATTTCGGCATGAACAGAATTGGCACCGCAGCGGCTGTCGCATCACTGGCGGACACAGATTATCTGGTTGAGGTTCTTGAGAGGATTGCCGCCTCGCGCGGCAGGATCGCCGATATCGCTGTCAGCAACGGGCTCACGCCCCTGCCCTCGGCAACAAATTTCGTGACGATTGATTGCGGCAAGGATGCCGTCTTTGCGCGGGCAATCGTGGACCGGTTGATGGCCGACCACGGCATTTTCATCCGCATGCCGGGTGTTGCGCCGTTAAACCGCTGCATTCGGGTCAGCACCGGACCGGAGGCGGACATGGCGCTTTTGGAGGGAGCCTTGCCGAAAGTATTGGAAAAGCTCGGCAGGCAGTAGAACCACGCCTCATCTTCGGAGGTCTTGGTTCTACCGCCTGTCGTTGATGCGATGATGTCTCAATGCATTGTCATCCATTCGCGGGCGGCGCGCAGGGCCGTGGCGAGGTCAGTCTTGCTCATGGTCATCGTCAGGTCGGCGCGCAGCGCTGCGGCACGCTCCGATCCCTTGATGGCCGCGATGTTCAGCCATTTGTGCGCGGCGACGAGATCGACATCGCAGCCACGTCCGGTTGCATACATCAAGCCCATTTCGCAAAAGACGTCCGCGCGGTTTTCGCCACCCATTGTGGCATCCGAAGCATTCTGAATGTCAAAGCGTGCCATTGTCTCTGTCCCTGTTTACCTGGTTGGTTACGTCCGTAGTCCCTGTTTTATCTGCCTTTTTTAGGCTCCTTGAAGGGGCTGCCGTCTTGTGCGGCTTTGGCCCCTTGAAGGTTGTCGGCGGGTTGTTTTTCCCTGCTCGTCTTATGGATTTGAATATGCAGCAGTGGTTTCAATACACGCTTAAAATGCATGATTAATGTGAGACAAACAAAGTTCAAACGATTGGTAAACTTGGCTTTTTGTTAAACATCGGACCACCCGGAAACGCTGGCTTTTGCCTCAATCTTTACGGAAAATTCAGGCGGCGATTTCAACCAATTGCTAACCACGCAAAACGGTCGCCTGTTTCGCCCCGCGGAAAGAGACAGCGCGACAGGCGATATTTTGCCGCGAATTTTCACCGCAAAACCGGCCGGGCGCATATTTACGTTTACGTCCGCGTAAGCTATTTTCCAGCTATTGAGCGGTGAGGAGACCTGCTCTGGCAACGTTTCGCCCGAAACCAACGGTATTCGGCGAATTCTACGGGAGGCAAATGATGATTCGTACATTGATACTGACGGCAGCCATGACGATGGCGACGGCAACCGCAGGCTTCGCCGCCGAACCGATCGTCGGCAACTGGAAGACGGCCAGCGGCGAGACCGCCGTCATCGCATCCTGCGGCGGCAGCTATTGCATCACCTTGAAGACGGGCAAACATGCCGGAAAGCGCATCGGCAACCTGGCCGGCAACGGCGCCAGCTATTCCGGCGAGATCACCGATCCGAACAACGACAAGACCTATAGCGGCAATGCATCGATCAGCGGCGCCTCGCTGAAAATGCAGGGCTGCGTTCTCAAGATTCTCTGCAAATCTCAGACCTGGACACGGATGTAATCCGAGCCGAACATCCGGCGGGCATGCCCGCCGGAGCCATTTCTGACATTCAGCATCCATATGCGGTGTGCCGTTTGACCGGGCAGTGCTTTGGACCGTCCCGTCTTCCGACGCTTTTTGTTACCGCCCGGCCATTCCCCGCATTCATCAAACCTTTCCGAATAGTCATCCCGCGCCCGGTGCTTTACCTGGCATGAGGCTGCCGGCTGGCGCCACAACGTCTTTAAGCGGCTCCGCAGATAACGAAGATGAACGGGAGATGAACCGAGGTCTCAGGAAGAGTTCAGTTTGCCTATGCGAAAAGGTCATCATCGAGTTGAACCCCGATCGACACACCTGACCAAACGGACAAAGCCATGGACATTCTCGCCCGCCGCCTCACCATCATCAGCATGCTCATGGTCGTCTTCGCGCTGACGCTCGCAGCGGCTGTCAGCGCCGATAGCCAGCGCCGCCGTCACCACTATGCCGGCTCGATTGCCGACTGCACCGTGCACACCACAAAGTTCTGCGAACAAGCCAAGCTCTAAGGATCAAAGACCATGTTCTCCCTCACCCATTCCGCAACCATCGCACTGCGCATGCTGACGCTCGCAGCCCTTTTGATGGCTCCGGTGGGTGCGCTCGCCTACAGCAAGGCCTCCGGCCTTGGGATCGGCAAACAGGGAGCCGGACTTGTCCTGTTCGTGACGCTGCAGCGCCAGTCAATGATCTAAGGTCCCGCGCCGCCTTCGCGCTCTTGCACATTTGAATCGACTGCCTTCCTATAATCAGCCACAGGAAGGAACCCCATGCTCATATCCGCATTCGCCTTCTATGCCCTTGCCGCTCTTGCGGAAATAGCCGGCTGCTTCGCCTTCTGGGCTTGGATGAAGCTGGACAAGCCGATCTGGTGGCTCATTCCCGGCATCGCCAGCCTCGCGCTCTTTGCCTGGCTTCTTACCCTCATCGAAACGGCGGCAGCCGGACGCGCCTACGCCGCCTATGGCGGCATCTATATCGCCGCATCGCTCGCCTGGCTGTGGATTGTCGAGGGCGCCCGGCCTGATCGATGGGATGCAACCGGCGTCGCACTCGCCCTTGCCGGCACTGTCGTCATCCTCGGCGGACCGCGCTGACCGGCTTTTCCTGAACTACCGCCTGTGCATTCCAATCTTGTCGTTTGCTTGTAAAAAACGGCATCCTATAATGCCGCATGAACAATCGAATCTCTTCCCTCTCCGCCCTTTCCATCGCAACGCCCGACGTTTTCGAACCGCAGACGTTTGACGATCCGCTTGCAGCCGTGGACGCACTCTCGGCGCTCTACGATCGCAATACGAAGTTCCTGGTCGATGCCTTCACGGAGCTTGGCCGGACCGGAACGCCGGTCTCGCGCTACCGCGCCTGCTATCCGCAGGTCAGCATCGAGACCAGCAGCTTCAGCCATGTCGATTCGCGCCTGTCATATGGTTATGTCAGCGCGCCGGGCGTCTACACGACCACCGTCACCCGGCCAAAACTGTTCCGGCATTATCTGAAGGAACAGCTTGGGCTTTTGATCCGCAGCCATGGCGTCGGCGTGACCGTATCCGAATCGACCACCCCGATCCCGCTGCATTTCGCGTTCGGCGAAGGCGCCTATGTCGAAGCGGCGATGGCGGAGAATATCGATATCCCGCTGCGCGACCTGTTCGATACGCCGGACCTGACCACCACCGACGACGAGATCGCCAACGGCGCCTACGAGCCAGGCCCCGGCGAGCCCTCGCCGCTTGCGCCGTTCACGGCCCAGCGCATCGACTATTCACTGGCGCGGCTCAGCCACTACACGGCGACCAGTGCGACGCATTTCCAGAATTTCGTGCTGTTCACCAACTACCAGTTCTATATCGACGAATTCTGCCTCTGGGCGCGCCAGCAGATGATCGACGGCGGCAACGGCTACACCGCCTTCGTCGAGCCCGGAAACATCACCACCCAGCCCGGATCGGACAAGCCCGATTCGGACCTGACGCTGGCCCGTCTGCCACAGATGCCAGCCTATCATCTGAAGAAGAAGGGCCATGGCGGCATCACCGTCGTCAATATCGGCGTCGGGCCTTCGAACGCCAAGACGATTACCGACCATATCGCCGTGCTGCGGCCGCATGCCTGGCTGATGCTCGGCCATTGCGCGGGCCTGCGCAACAGCCAGACGCTCGGTGACTACGTTCTTGCCCATGCCTATGTGCGCGAAGACCACGTGCTCGACGACGACCTGCCGGTGTGGATCCCGATCCCGGCGCTCGCCGAAGTTCAGGTGGCGATGCAGGATGCCGTGGCTGAGGTGACCGGCTATGAGGGCTATGACCTGAAGCGGATCATGCGCACCGGCACCGTCGCCACCATCGACAACCGCAACTGGGAACTGCGCGACCAGCGAGGCCCGGTCAAGCGGCTGTCGCAATCACGCGCCATCGCGCTCGACATGGAATCGGCAACCATTGCTGCCAACGGTTTCCGCTTCCGCGTGCCCTACGGCACACTGCTCTGCGTTTCAGACAAGCCACTGCATGGAGAGTTGAAACTGCCGGGTATGGCAACGGCCTTCTACAAGACGCAGGTCAGCCAGCATTTGCAAATCGGCATTCTGGCACTGCAGAAGCTGGCGGCGATGCCGCCGGAAAAGCTGCATTCGCGCAAACTGCGCAGCTTCTTCGAAACCGCGTTCCAGTAGTCCTCAGCGGCGCGGCGACAACAGAATCGACAAAAGCGTGCCGGCAACCGCCGACACGACGATCATCAGATGCGCATTGACGCTGGCGCTGGCCAAAAGGTCAAAGGCAGCCCCCTTGGCCGGTGCACCGAACGAGATTGCGCCTGCCGTGATGCCAGCCGGATAGGTGCCGACGCCAGCCGGTGCATGCACTGGCAGGACCGACGACAGTTCGCCGCCAAGCGCACCGCCAAAACAGGCGGCGAGCGGCAGGACGCCCATGGTGGCCAGCACCCAGGCGAGCACGGCGACCTTCGTCGACCAGTTGAGAACGGTCATCAGCCATGCCCTGACGAATACCAGCGCATTGGCTGGCAATCCGGCTTCAACCTCGACCAAAAGCAGCCCGAGCTTTTCCGGCAGGCGCCGCTGCAGAACGGCAAGCGCATGGCCTTTCAGCAGGAACAGCGCCAGCGGCGATACGAGAAAAAGCCCCCACAGCAACCAGCCGAGCGACTGGCTATCACGGCCGATGATCAGGCCGACGCCGGCGGCAGCGAACAGGGCATGCAGATCAAGAAGCCGCATGAGCAGCAGCGCCGAGGTGCTGCGCGTCAGGGGGACGGCAAACTCCGAACGCATCAGGATCGGAAAACTGGTTTCCCCTGCCCGGAAGGGCAACATGATATTGAGAAGGTTGTGGACCTGCGTGACCCGCAAAAGCGCCAGGAAACGGCCCCGCGTTTCGTTGGGGAAATAGTCGTATATCCGGTAGCAGCGGATGAAATAGGTGCCGACCAGAAGCAGAAGCGCCGACAGGACGGGAACAAGGCCGATGCCGGCCCATTGCCGCAAGAGAACCGGCCAACCCCAGAACCACTGGATGAAAGCCGCATAGACGATGACGGCCACAAGGGAGACGGCGGTCATCCGGTTGCGGACAAGCCATGAGCCCCGGCTGGCATCCTCTCCTGCATTCATATATTTGGTACTTTCCTGTCCGGTGCTATGGCACGGCTGGTTATCACGATAACCCAGGCGAGAGAACCTGCAGCATTTTTAAAAGGCTTTGATTTTGGATCCTATCTTGGAAGCAAACAGGACAGATACCGATACTGTCCCGCCGGTCGAGTTGTCCGTCGTCGTGCCGATCTACAATGAAGAGGAAAGCGTCGGACCGCTGGTTACCCGCATCCGGGAAGCCATGGCAAATTTCGACAAGCCCTGGGAGCTCATTCTCGTCAATGATGGAAGCACCGACGGGACGCTCGTCAGCGCCCGCAAGGAACTGACGAGTGGCCTGCGGCTGAAGATCGTCGAGCTGCAGCGCAATTTCGGCCAGACCGCCGCCATGCAGGCCGGTATCGACCTCGCGTCCGGCAGATTGATCGCCACGCTCGACGGCGACCTGCAGAACGATCCGCGCGATATTCCGGCCATGGTCGCGGCCATCGAGGAACGTGAACTCGATCTTCTGGTCGGCTGGCGCAAGAACCGCCAGGACGGTCTGTTCCTGCGCAAGATTCCGTCCTGGTGCGCCAATTACCTGATCGGCAAGATCACCGGCGTGAAACTGCACGACTACGGTTGCAGCCTGAAGATCTATCAGGCCTCGATCATCAAGCAGGTCAAGCTGATGGGCGAGATGCACCGCTTCATTCCGGCCTGGGTCGCAGGCGTGGTGCCGAGCAGCCGCATCGGCGAAATGCCGGTCACCCATCATGCCCGCCAGCACGGAACATCGAAGTACGGGATTTCCCGAACCTTCCGGGTCATTCTCGACCTGCTCTCGGTGCTGTTCTTCATGCGCTACAAGGCGCGGCCGGGGCATTTCTTCGGGTCGATCGGACTTTTCGCCGGTGGTCTCAGCGCGCTGATCCTGCTCTACCTGTTCATCGACAAGTTTGTGTTCGGCAATGATATCGGCGCAAGGCCGATGCTGATCGTCGGGGTCATGCTGTTCCTGTCCTCGGTGCAGCTGATCACCACCGGCATCCTCGCCGAAATGATGGCGCGGCTTTACTCCGGAGAGAACGATTCACCGCCCTATATCGTGCGCAAAGTCTTCGATCACGAAGGCTCGGGCAGCTGACACGACCGTCAGGCCGGGGTTAAATCCCCGGCACCGACCAGCAATTTGAGTTCGCCCGGATGAACCCGCAGGCTGACATCGCGGCCGATCGGCAAAAGCTCACCATCAATGACGCAATTGATCTTGTGGCGCGCCTTGGGGAAATGCAAGTCGACCGCCGAAACGCTCATTTCGGTAATCAGCGCGCTTTCGCGGAATTTCCCGCGCAGGATATCGAATGTCAGCTTGGCGACGCCTGACGGTTTCAACGGCGGCGCGGTATAAAAGCCGAGATGACCGCCGGTGACATCATCGGCATACATCAGCGCATTTTGACCAAAGTGGTTGTTCGACACGGAGATGGCCGACACCTCGCGCGTCTCGCGAACGCCGTCCACCTCGAACTCGATCTCGAATTCCGGCGGATTGAACATCACGCCAACGGCAGCGCGCGTCGAGGCGCGGATTTTGCCGAGCCTCGACGCGAAGCTGTAGGATTCGCGGTAGCGTACCATGCGGGCATGCAATCCCATGGAAAACTGGTGAACGAAGGCGCGGCCATCGGCACTGCCAATATCGGCATCGACAATTTTGCCTTCGGCCAGCACGTCCAGTACCTTCCAGATATCGAGCGGCAGTTTCAGGGCGCGGGCAAACAGGTTCATCGTTCCCGCCGGAACGATACCAAGTGGGATGCCGCTTTTCCAGGCGACGCCGGCCGCTGCCGAAATCGTGCCATCGCCACCGCCGGCAATCATCGCATCCAGATCATCGCGCTGCGCCGTCTGCTGCAGTGTCTCTTCCATCTCCGAACCGGCAACAACGGCGATTTCGACTTCATGCCCTGCCGCGCGAAACACCTCTGTGGCCTTGGCGCTGTAGGCTTCCATATCCGTCGAGCGAAACGTTCCGCCGTCGCGATTGAAAATGGCTTTGATTTTCATTGATTGTCCTTAACTGCATTGTGCAGGCCCTCTCTATATGGGACGGCGAAAGCGGATTTGCAGGGTGAACAGCAGGCAATGGCAATTCTTCGCTGCGCCGCCGCGCGGCTATAGCGACAAATACCAAGCGCCTGTTGTTTACGCGTTCGCGTGTGGTAGAACCGCCGCGATCTCAGTGTAAAGGCCATTCTCCACATGACTGTTGCGACCTGCACCGCGACGATAGCGCGCCCGCTTCCAGATTTGTCCGTCTATCGTCGATCGGGGCACGCGCAACCATGAATCAATTCGTCAAAACCCTGCAGGCGCGACCGAATACGGTCATTCTGCTGATCGCGGTGTATTTTCTCATCAATCTGATCGCTCGTGTATCCCTGCCCAACTCCTTGGAAATGGATGAGGCCGGGCAGATTTTGATGAGCCAATGGTATGCTCTGGGATATGATACCCAGCCGCCATTCTTCAATTGGGTACAACATCTGGTAATCGACGGAATCGGCCAGTCGCTGTTTGCGCTTAGCCTCGTCAAAAACCTGTTTCTGTTTTCGAGTTATGTCTTCTATTACCTCGCCGCCCGGCAGGTCCTGGCAAGCAAGGGCCTTGCGGTCGCTGCAGCGCTCGGTTTGCTGACCATTCCGGAGATCGGCTGGCTGGCACAACGCGACCTCACCCATTCGAACGCCTCGCTTTTTGCCGCCTGCCTGTTTCTCTTCGGGCTGTTTCGCACGCTCGACCGGCCGACGATCACGAGCTATCTGGTGACCGGCATCGCTATCGGTATTGGCCTGATATCGAAGTATAATTTCTCGATTCTGTGTTTCTGCGCCTTCGTTGCCCTGCTCGCCAGCCCGGCCTACCGGCAGCGGATTTTCGACTGGCGCATCCTCGTTACCGCGGCGGTGGCGCTGCTTATCGTCGCGCCGCATGGTCTTTGGCTCGTCCAGAATTTCGATATCGCCTCGCGTGACACCGTCACGAAGCTCGCGTCCGGCGGGCAGGATGGCGTGCTGTTGCAAATCCTGCGCGGGCTCTCACAATTGCCGCTGACCATTTTGGCCTATGGCGCTCTGACCGTGCTGATCTTTGCGTCGGTTGCACGCGGAGGTTTCTGGCCTGCCCTGCGCGCCGGCAATCCGAGGACGCGGCTGGTCGAGGTCATGCTCGCCGTCCTTCTGGTCTTCCTGCTGTTCCTGATCTTCTTCATGGGAACCGCGGAACTAAAGACCCGCTGGGTTTCACCAGTGCTGTTCATTCTGCCGCTGTATATCTGCATGAAGCTCGACGCGTACGGGATAGACGACAGCGATTTTCTGAAGCGCTTCATTCCCGTCATCCTGCTGCTGATGGTGCTCATTCCGGCATCGCTGGTCCTGCGTATCGTTGCGGCCGGAGCGATAAACGATCACCCGAAGCTAACCGTACCCTATCAGCAGCTTGTCGAGGACATCGTCAGGAAACCCGCCATCACACCCGCGCTGGTGATTGCGGGAGATGCGTTCCTCGCTGGAAATATCCGCATGCAGCTTGCCGATACACCGGTCGATACCGAAACGTACCCGCTCTACAGCCCGCCGTTCGACTGGTCCGCGAGCAAGCCGATCCTGCTTGTCTGGCGCGCCAATGACGACGACGGCGCCAAGGTTCCGCCGGAGGTGGAAAATCGTTTGAAGCTACACATCGGCACGCTCCCGCTGCTTCAGCCGCAAACGATCGCCCTACCCTATATCTATGGCAGCGATGGCGATCTTTTCCGTTTAGGCTACGCCTGGGTGATCAAGCCCTAATCGATTTTCGGCACAATCATTCTGCCGCCTGCAGCATGATGTGTTCGTCGCCCCACAGCTTCATCGCCATGATCACCGGCTCGAGGCTGCGGCCGCGCGGCGTCAGGCAGTAATCCACCCTGGGGGGAACCACGGCAAAAACCGTGCGCTCGACAAGGCCGTCGGCCTCCAGTTCGCGCAGCTGCTTGGTCAGCATGCGCTGGGTGACGCTGGTCAGGCGGCGGCGGATTTCGTTGAAGCGCATCGTGCCATCCAACAGGTGATAGAGGATGACGCCCTTCCATTTTCCATCGATCAGATGCAGCACGCCTTCGACCGGGCAGCCGGGAGAACAGGTCAGGAGCTTGTGGCGAACACGTGGCACTCACGGTATCCTTTTGGGTACTATATACACTTGTTGTGCATTCTTGCGCTATTGCAGCATAATGCGCATTTAGCTTCTGTTCAAACATGAAGGAGCCAGCCGTGCGCGCCATTGCCTACAAGATCCCCCAGGCCATTTCCGCCGAGACCTCGCTGATCGACGTGGAGCTGCCCGTGCCGGTGCCGGAAGGCCGGGACATCCTGGTCGAGGTCAAAGCGATTTCGGTCAATCCCGTCGATGTCAAAATTCGCGCCAACGCCAAGCCAGAGCCGGATCAGTTGAAAGTGCTCGGCTGGGATGCGGCGGGGATCGTCAAGGCGGTCGGTCCCGGCGTGAAACTGTTCCAGCCGGGTGATGCCGTGTTCTATGCCGGCGCTATCGACCGGCCGGGCGCTAACTCCGAATTTCATCTGGTCGACGAGCGCATCGTCGGCAACAAGCCGGAAACGCTGGACTTCCCGGCAGCTGCGGCCTTGCCGCTGACCTCGCTCACCGCCTGGGAGGCGCTGTTCGACCGGCTGAAGGTCAACGATCCGGTTCCTGGAGCTGCCAACGCGATCCTGATCATCGGCGGTGCCGGTGGCGTCGGCTCGATCGCCATCCAGCTCGCCCGGACGCTGACCAATCTTACCGTGATCGCCACAGCTTCCCGCCCCGAAACCCAGAAATGGGCCTATGATCTCGGCGCCCACCACGTGCTGGATCATTCCAAGCCGCTGGCACACCAGATCGACCAGCTGGCGCTCGGCGCCCCGGCCTTCGTCTTCTCCACCACAAATACCGCCGATCACCTGGAAGACATCATTGCCCTGATTGCTCCACAGGGCCGTTTCGGGCTGATCGACGATCCGAAAGTGCTGGATGTCATGCCATTCAAGCGGAAGGCCGTGTCCATCCACTGGGAGCTGATGTTCACCCGCTCGCTGTTCAAGACCAAGGACATGGAAGAGCAGAACAGGATTCTCACCGAAATCGCGCGGCTGGTCGATAGCGGCAAGATCCGCTCGACGCTGACGGAAACTTTGGGGCTAATCAACGCCGAAAACCTGAAAAAGGCGCATGCGTTGATTGAAACCGGCCGGACCAAGGGCAAGCTGGTGCTGGCGGGTTTCTAGGTCAAACAGAATCAGCTTGCGAAACGCCTGCCGGATTTCCTCCGGCGGGCGTTTTAGTTAACCTGGCTCCGGCAGGAAAGCCGGTTAGGTGCTCGGTAGCAGGGTGTTTCTGGGTGAGGAGATCGGCCTGTTCGAGATCAGCGCGGCCGTCATCACCGGTCTGGGCGTTGCGCTATCGACGGGACTTTTCTCGGCGAAACGCTGATCCCCATTGCAATATCAGCCAAAGCTCTGCGGCCTGGTTCTCCGGGGCGTTTTTGCGTGGCCGACGTCTCAGGCCTGCAGGACGACGACGCGACCGCCGACGGTTGCGCGCTCATAGAGATCGACGACATCGTGATTGAGCATGCGCACGCAGCCGCTCGACATCGCCTGGCCGATCGACCAGGGCTGCGTCGTGCCGTGGATACGGAACATCGTGTCGTTGCCGTTCTGATAGAGATAGATCGCGCGGGCGCCGAGCGGATTGTTTGGCCCGCCGGGAACCCCGCCGGCATATTTCAGGTTCTTGCCTGGATCGCGGCGGATCATGTTGTCGGTCGGCGTCCATGTCGGCCATTCGGCCTTGCGGCCGATCGTGGCCGAACCGGCCAGCGCATAGCCGTTGCGGCCGACACCGATGCCGTAGCGCAACGCCTGCCCGTCGCCGAGAATGTAATAGAGCCGCCTTGCCGGCGTATCGACGACAATCGTGCCCGCATCGTGCTTTGTCGAATAGGCCACCTGTTGGCGGCGCAACTCCGGCTTAATCTTTTCCAGCGGCATGGCCGGCATCGGAAATTTTTCGTCCGGTTTTGCAGCATAATTGGCTGCATGGTTCGGTCCGTTGGTGGCGCAACCGGCAAGAAGGGCAGACAAGCCGAGCAGCAGGCCACGGCGGGAGATCGACATCGTGAGTTTCCTTAAGATCCGGTTGATGCAACCGAAAATAGGGAAAACATGGTTAATGCCCGGTTAAGCCCGTTGAAATTGTGGGCAATGGAAAGGGGTGGCGAGCTTTTCTCCGCCTCCTGCCTAACACCGAAGTGGCCTTGATTGTGTTGGGGCGTCAAAACTCTCCTCCGTCATTCCTGTGCCTGTCACAGGAATCCAGCCACGGCGCGTCTGCGTCGTGAAAAGAGTCTATTGCGTTCAAGGACTTGAACGCGCTGGATCCCGGAACAAGTCAGGGATGACGGAGGAATGAGGTGCGTCAAAAACAACAGAAGCCGGCTGAAAGCGATGAGCAATCTCCAGCAGCCCTCTTCAACCCCGTCGGCACGCATCACATATTGGGATAGACTGGCCCTTCGCCGCCCTGCGGCGGGACCCAATTGATGTTCTGGTTGGGGTCCTTGATGTCGCAGGTTTTGCAGTGGACGCAGTTCTGGGCGTTGATGACGAAGACGTCCTCGCCATCCTTCTCCACCCATTCGTAGACGCCGGCCGGACAGTAGCGGGTCGACGGGCCGGCGTAGATATCGTGTTCGGACGATTTCTGCAGGGCCATATCCTTGACCTTCAGGTGCACCGGCTCGTTTTCCTCGTGATTGGTGTTCGACAGGAACACCGAGGAGAGACGGTCGAAGGTCAAGACGCCGTCCGGGCGCGGATAGGCGATCGGCTTGTGCATGGACGCGGGCTCGAGCGCCTGCGCGTCGGTCTTGCCGTGTTTCAGCGTGCCGAAGAAGGAGAAGCCGAACAGCGTATTGGTCCACATGTCGAGACCGCCGAGTGCGACGCCGGCTGCCGTGCCGAGCTTCGACCAGAGCGGCTTGACGTTGCGCACCCGCTTCAGGTCCTGGCCGATGGCGCTGTCACGCCAGCCGTTCTCGATCTCGATGACCTCGTCATTGGCCCGGCCCGAAGCGATCGCATCGGCAAGCTTTTCGGCGGCGAGAATGCCCGACAGCACCGCATTGTGGCTGCCCTTGATGCGCGGCACGTTGACGAAACCGGCCGAACAGCCGATCAGCGCGCCGCCCGGAAAGGTCAGCTTCGGCACCGACTGGTAGCCGCCCTCGGTGATGGCGCGGGCGCCATAGGTCAGCCGCTTGCCGCCTTCGAAGGTGCCACGGATCGAGGGATGCGTCTTGAAGCGCTGGAACTCCTCGAACGGGTAGAGATAGGGGTTCTTGTAGTTGAGATGAACGACGAAGCCGACGGCAACCAGATTGTCTTCCAGATGATAGAGGAACGAGCCGCCGCCGGTCTTCATGCCGAGCGGCCAGCCGAACGAGTGCTGCACCAGGCCCTGTTTGTAGTTCTCAGGCTTGACCTGCCAGAGCTCCTTGATGCCGAGGCCGAACTTTTGCGGCTCACGATCCTTCGACAGGTCGAATTTCGAAATCAGCTGCTTGGCGAGCGAGCCGCGCACGCCCTCGCCGATCAGCGTGTATTTGCCGATGAGTTCCATGCCGCGGGCAAAGTTGGGGCCGGGCTCGCCATTCTTCTCGACGCCCATATCGCCGGTGGCGACACCGATGACGGCGCCGTCGTCATTGTAAAGCACTTCGGTCGCGGCAAAGCCAGGATAGATCTCGACACCGAGCGCCTCGGCCTTTTCGGCCAGCCACCGACAGACGAGGCCGAGCGAGACGATGTAATTGCCATGATTGTTCATCAGCGGCGGCATCAAAAAATTCGGCAGACGGATCGAGCCGGCGGGACCGAGCAGCAGGAACTGGTCGTCCGTCACCTTGGTCTTGAAGGGATGCCCCTCCTCCTCGCGCCAGCCCGGCAAGAGCCGATCGATGCCGATCGGATCGACCACGGCGCCCGAAAGGATATGCGCACCGACCTCGGCACCCTTTTCCAGGACGACGACGGAAAGCTCCGGATTGACCTGCTTCAGGCGAATGGCGGCAGACAGACCGGCCGGCCCCGCCCCGACGATCACCACGTCGAATTCCATGCTTTCACGCTCGGGCAGTTCCTGTGGCTCGCTCATCTTATCGTCTCCAGTCGCACCCGGCTATTTTGCGCGGTTTTGTTCCCAATTCTTGACCTCCGTCATGGCAAATACGGCAGGACTTGTCGAGCCAGTCTGCGACGGCAGCCAAGCGCATTTGCGCATGAGGTCATGCGGCAGGATACAAATATATGACGTGCACGTAAACGTCAAAAATAGGAAATGCGCGGCAGGCAACTCATCTCCACGATCCTGCCTTGCTTTGGCCTTCGACCCATGCGAAGAGGCGCCCTCCAAATAAGCCAAGCCCTCCGCCATCAAACGCATTCCGGCTGCCGCAAGGCATTCCGAGGCTGCGCGTGCGCCGGCGAGACGACATCTGCCGCCCTGCCGGTGGACACCTAAGACGGAGACTTTCATGGCCAAGGCACTCGGCTTCGATTTCGGCACGACCAATTCGGTGCTCGCCGCCTCTAAGGGCGATACGACGCAGTCACTGAGCTTTTCAAGCACGGCCGGCACCACCGATTCGATGCGAACGGCGCTGTCCTTCATGAAGCATGCAAAGCTCGGTGCTGCCGCCGTGTCCATCGAGGCAGGCCAGGCGGCGATCCAGCAGTTCATCGACAATCCCGGCGAAGCGCGCTTTCTCCAGTCGATCAAGACGTTTGCCGCAAGCCCGCTGTTCCAGGGCACGCTGATCTTTGCCCGGCGCAACAGTTTTGAAGACCTGATGCGCGCCTTCCTCACCCGGATTGCCGACTATGCCGGCGATGGCTGGCACCAGGATTACAAGCGCATTGTCGTCGGCCGGCCGGTTCGTTTCGCCGGATCAAGCCCGGATGAAAACCTGGCGCTGGAGCGTTACGACCGGGCGCTGTCGTCCTTCGACTTTCCCGAAGTCCACTATGTCTATGAACCAGTGGCGGCGGCCTTTTACTTTGCCCAGAACCTCAAGAAGGACGCGACCGTGCTGGTCGCCGATTTCGGCGGCGGCACCACCGACTATTCGATCATCCGCTTTGAAAGCCATGCCGGCAAGCTGACAGCAGTCCCGGTCGGCCATTCCGGCGTCGGCGTCGCCGGCGATCATTTCGACTTCCGCATCATCGACACGGTGGTTTCGCCGCTGATCGGCAAGGGCAGCCAGTTCAAGAGTTTCGACAAGCTGCTCGACGTGCCCTCCAGCTACTATGCGAATTTCGGCCGCTGGAACCAGCTGTCGATCTTCAAGACGCTGAAGGACTTTACCGACCTCAAGCAGCTGGTGCGCTCCGCTGTCGAGCCGGAAAAGCTCGAGGCCTTCGTCGATCTGGTCGATCACGACGAGGGTTACCCGCTCTATCAGGCCATTTCGGCCACCAAGATGCGGCTATCGCATGAGGAAGAGACCGAATTCTTCTTCAAGCCACTGGGCGAGAAGAGCAGGCAGACCGTGCGCCGCAGCGACTTCGAAAGCTGGATCGCACCGGATCTCGCCCGCATCGAGGAAGCGCTGGACGAAGTTCTGGTCACCACCAACACATTGCCAGAGGGTATCGACAAGGTCTTCCTCACCGGCGGCACCTCGTTCGTGCCGGCCATCCGCCGCATCTTCGAAGACCGTTTTGCCAGCGACCGCATCGAAAGCGGCGGCGAACTTCTTTCGATCGCCCATGGACTGGCGCTGATCGGCGAGCGGGACGATATCGAACGCTGGACGGCAATGGCGGCATAGGCCGAAGAGGCTTCCCTGCCCGCCCTCACTTCTGTACAAGCAGACCATGATCTCCAGCGACACCATGAGCCCGGCCGAACTTGCCGCCCTTCTGCATTTTCATGCGGAAGCCGGGATCGAGTGGCTGCTGGAAGACGAGCCTGTCGATCGCTTTGCGGAATTTGCTGAGGCGAAGGCTACGCGCGGCAATAGTGCGTCGCAACCCATGCAGCGGACGCAGGTCTCCGAGCGTGGTGATGCCCCCAGCGCGCCGGTCGCGCGTGAAAACGGCAATCGGTCCACCAACAAGCCGCAGGCGGCACCGGCAGTTGTCCCGCAAATGGCCATTCCCGACGAGCAGGCCATCGCTGAGGCCCGGTTTGCGGCCGAGTCTGCCCGCTCCCTTGACGAACTCAAGAGCGCCATGGAGGCCTTTTCAGGCTGCAACCTCAGAAACAGCGCCCGCAACATGGTGTTTGCCGACGGCAATCCCTCCTCCGGTATCCTGGTGATCGGCCCGGTGCCGAACGGCGACGACGATCGCGAAGGGGTTCCTTTTTCGGGCAAGCAAGGCCAGATGCTTGAACGCATGCTGGCAGCCATCGGGCTTGACCGGACATCCGTGCTCTTGACCAATGTCATCCCGTGGCGGCCGCCGGGAAACCGCCCGCCCTCGCCGCGTGAAACCGACATCTGCCGTCCGTTCATCGAACGCCAGATCGCGCTGAGCGAGCCGCGCCACCTGCTGATCCTCGGCAATTTCGCCGCCCGTTTCTTCTTCGGTGGCAACGAAATGATCCATCACATGCGCGGCGAATGGCGTGACATTAAGGTAGGCGGAGCCACGGTGCCCGCCCTTGCCACCCTGCACCCGCAGGACCTGACCTCGGCACCGGCCAGCAAGCGGCTCGCCTGGCAGGATCTTCTGGCCTTTCGCGCCCGGATTCGTGGTTAAGACCGCCTGAATCCTCCACTTGCCTGATTTGTGAACAAACGATGAAAAAAGCCATGCGGATTGCGCATACCAGCAACGCGAACGCGTCCGTTGCGGAATCGATGTTGCAGTGCAATATAGAACGACGGGAGGACTGGAATAAGGAATTGAACCATGACGACCCGTTTTCGCCCTCTGCATTCGAGTTTTGAAACGCTCCGCCACGCCGGCTCGGCGCTCCGCACGCCCTTCAACAGCTTCGGCTCGGCTGCGAACGAACAGATGACCGCTGCAGGCTATGGCCACAAGACACGCCCGGCTCAGATTTTTGCGGAATTCGTTCAGCGTTGATTTTTAGGCCCGCACAATCGGGCGCACCCTTGTCTGACTATCAAATTAAGATGAACACAGGCAAAGATGAAAGGTATCCGAATATGACAGCACCTATCCGCTCGCTCCGGGTCCTCCTTGCCGATATCGGCACCGCCGTGCGCGCCTCTGGCGAATATAGCCGCCTCAGCAAGGAAGCCCCGGCTGCCAATGCCGACCGTCATGCGGTCAGCGCCTTCCTGCCGAAGTAAATCGACGGCTTCTGGCTGCACCGCGGCCACATCTCTCTTCTGCGCCAAGCCTTGTCGCAATCGACAGCGTCAGCAAAACTGGATAGAGCGACACTCGTTCTTTGATTCCAACAGCGGCGTGTCGGGCACCGGTTTTCAAGCACGCAATCCGCTTCAACATTTTTGAGCGCTTTTCCTGAGCCGTGTGCGTCACAGGCAATGGATAAATCCGCATCCGGAGCCTTCATGCTGGCCAGCCTCAGATCCGTATTCAGCCTGATGCTTTCGACCCTTCTGATGATGGTTGGCTTCGGGCTGGCGAGCTATGTTATGCCGGTGCGTTCCGTTGCCGAGGGATGGTCGACACTGACTATCTCGCTAATAGCCACCGGCTATACGTTGGGTTTTACGATCTCCTGCATCATCACCCCGAAATTCGTGCTGCGCGTCGGCCATGTGCGGGTATTTTCCGCCTTGATCACCCTGCTCAGCATCGCCATCCTAATGTGCGGGCTGGTGGTCGATTGGCGGGCGTGGATCTTCTTTCGCGCCATTTCCGGCTTTGCGATTTCCGGCAGCTACCTGGTCATCGAGAGCTGGCTGAACGAGCGGGTCACCAACGAAAACCGCGGCATGCTGTTTTCGCTCTATCTGATCACCACCATGGTCGGTACGATCGGCGGCCAGTATTTGGTGCCCTTGGGCGATCCGACCAATTCGTCGCTGTTCATCCTGTGCGGTGTGCTGTTTTCACTGGCGCTTTTGCCAACGGCGCTGTCTTCGTCGGCAATGCCCGCCCCGCCGGCCCAGGCCAATTTCGACGTGCCGGGACTGTTCCGCCGCTCGCCCGTCGCCGTCGTCGGCGCGTTTCTGGCCGGTGCCATGTCCGGCGCCTGGCTCAATCTTGGCGGTGTCTTCACCCAGAAGATCGGCCTTTCCACGGCGGAAGGGGCAACGCTGCTGGCGGCCCTTCTGACGGGCAGCGCCATTTCGCAAATCCCGATTGGGCGGACATCCGACCGGATCGACCGGCGCATCGTCATGGTCGGCTGCGGCATCGTTGGCGTTGTCTCCTGCCTGGCCATGGTCGCTTTCGTCGGTTCCAGCCCGCTAGTGCTCTATGTCATAGCCGCCTTCGTCGGCTCCGTGCTGTTTCCGATCTATGCGCTGAACGTCGCCCACGCCAACGACCTTGCCGAACCGAACGAATATGTCGAGGTCTCCTCCGGCATGATGATCACCTATGGCATCGGCACGATTTCCGGCCCGCTGATGGTTGGTCCGGTAATGGACCGTTTCGGTCCGCCGTCGCTGTTTGTACTTCTGGCCGTCTATTTTGCGCTCTACGCCGCCTACGCTGCCTGGCGCATCGCCCAGCGCGGCCACACCGATGGGCTTGTTTCCAAGACCGATTTCCAGGCCAATACCGTGCCAACACCGGGGACGGAGGCCGTCAACGCCATGAACCAGGCAGTACGGCCTTCCGATCTGATCGAAGACGACACGGCTCCGACACAATCCCCCTAACCAATCCGGCCCCCTGACCAATCAGACTTTGATCATCCCTGCGGCGTGATGTGCTTGCGCGCACCTCGGCGCTCAAGACCAAGCTGATGTTCGCGAAAGATGATGAAGATGCCGGCGCCGACGACGATCGCCGTGCCGATCAGCATGACGCCCGTCGGCACCTCGTCGAACAGGAAATAGCCGATCAGCAGCCCGAGCAGGATCGAGGTATATTCGAACGGCGCAATCGTCGACATGTCGGCATAGCGGTAGCTCTGCGTCAGAAGGATCTGGGCGACGCCGCCGCAAAATCCTGCCCCCATCAACAGCAGAAAGGAAGTCATCGGCAGCGGTTCCCAGCCGAACGGTAGTGACAACAGCGAGAAGCACGCCGCCGAAAGCGAGAAATAGAGCACGATCGTATGCGTCTTTTCCTTGGCGATCAGCTTGCGGACCAGCACCATGGCGACGGCGCCGAGTGCCGCCGACAAGAGCACGGCCAGTGCGCCAAGTGCTTCCTGCGAGCCAAACCCGCCGTCTCTCAGCAATGTCACACGCGGCCAGGTGATGATCATCACCCCGACCAGCCCGATCAGCACTGCCGACCAGCGATAGATCCGAACCGTTTCCTTGAGAAACACCGCAGCAAAGACGACAGCGAGCAGCGGCATGGCATAACCGATCGCGATCGCTTCCGGCAGCGGCAGGTGCACCAGACCGTAGAATCCGAAACTCATGGCCAGGATGCCGATGAACCCGCGTGCCAGATGGCCGAAAATATCCTTGGTGTGGAAGGCGGTGCGCAAATGGCCCTTGAAGGCGAGATAGCCGAGGATCGGCACCATGGCGAAGGCCGAGCGGTAGAAGGTGATCTGGCCGGTGGCAATCTCAGTGCCTGCCGCCTTGATCAGAGTTGCCATGCAAACGAAAACCAGTACGGACATGACCTTGAGGGTAATGCCCTTCATCGGGTGGGGGAATTCGGAATCCATTGCGGGTCGCACTCATCGGACGAGGGCAGCGGGCCGGAAATCATCGGAAACGACAGGCTGCGGGGGAAGTAGGCGATCGGAGAATCCGTCGCCGGGATCCTTTCACCTTAATGCGCGATATTTGAAGGAGGGATCAATTTTCGTGATGAGTGGCGGAAATATTTGATGCACCTGCCCCTCGCGCTTACACTCGGACGAAACAGCCAATTGGCCATCCACCAAGCAATCTGGCGGGCGAAAACTGCGGCCTTGAGATAAACGCTGACAATTGGCTGTAAAATTACGTAACCTGTGCCAAAAATACACGACTGATTTAAATATTGTTAGGGCGAATTTCGTAAGTCTCTGAACAAGCAAAGAACGGGACAGGTCGGGCATGCCGGAAAAATGGCACATGTCCGCGAAAAGACCGCCTTGCGATCACACCGGAAGCTTCGCATCTTCAGCGCAGCCTCTTCACAGAGACCAAGCCTCACCACCGGCGTCGTGACGCAGCGGATGATGCAAGCGGGACAAACAATGCGGACAGATACGGGCGAGATCATTCATCTGGAAGACTACCGGCCGACGGATTTCGTTCTTGAGAGGGTGGACCTCACCTTCGAACTCGATCCGACTGAAACCAAGGTCGAAGCCCGGCTGATATTCCATCGCCGTGAAGGAGTGAGCGCGGATGCGCCGCTGGTGCTTGACGGTGACGAACTGAAGATGACGGGCCTGCTGCTCGACCAGGAAGAGATCGCGACTGCGCACTACGATGCGGCGGAACACACGCTGACGATCCGCAACCTGCCGGCAACAGCACCCTTCGAAGTGACGATCACGACCGAGATCAATCCCGAGGCCAACACCACGCTGATGGGCCTCTATCGCACCAGCAATGTCTATTGCACGCAGTGCGAGGCCGAGGGCTTCCGCCGCATCACCTATTTCCCGGATCGTCCGGATGTGCTCGCCGTGTACACGGTCAACATCATCGCCGACAAGGCGACCGCACCGCTGCTGCTCTCCAATGGCAACTACCTTGGCGGCGCCGGCATGGGCGACGGCCGGCACTTTGCTGCCTGGTACGATCCGCATCCGAAACCGAGCTATCTCTTCGCGTTGGTCGCTGGTGATCTTGGCGTTGTCGAAGACACGTTCACCACCATGTCCGGCCGCGAGGTCGTGCTGAAAATCTATGTCGAGCACGGCAAGGAGCCCCGCGCCGCCTACGCCATGGACGCGCTGAAGCGCTCGATGCAGTGGGACGAGGAGCGGTTTGGCCGCGAATACGATCTCGACATCTTCATGATCGTGGCGGTATCCGACTTCAACATGGGCGCCATGGAGAACAAGGGGCTGAACGTCTTCAATGACAAGTATGTTCTGGCCGACCCGGAAACCGCGACCGATGCTGACTACGCCAATATCGAGGCGATCATCGCGCATGAATATTTCCACAACTGGACCGGAAACCGCATCACCTGCCGCGACTGGTTCCAGCTCTGCCTGAAGGAAGGCCTGACGGTCTACCGCGATCACGAATTCTCGGCCGACCAGCGCTCGCGCACCGTCAAGCGCATCGCCGAAGTCAGGCATCTGAAAGCTGAGCAGTTTCCGGAGGATGCCGGTCCGCTTGCGCATCCGGTCCGTCCGACAAAATTCCGCGAGATCAATAACTTCTACACGACGACCGTCTATGAAAAGGGCTCCGAAGTTACCCGGATGATCGCCACCCTGCTCGGCGCCGATCTCTTCAAGCAGGGTATGGATCTCTATTTCGACCGCCATGACGGACAGGCCGTGACGATCGAGGATTTCGTCGACTGCTTCGCTGAGGTGAGCAAGCGGGACTTCACCCAGTTTTCGCTCTGGTATCACCAGGCGGGTACGCCGCTGGTCAGTGCCTCGACGGCCTATGACTCCGGAAAGCAGACATTGACGCTGTCGCTCGAGCAGATGGTGCCGCCAACGCCCGGCCAGAGCGCCAGGGAGCCGATGTATATTCCGCTGCGTATCGGCCTTCTGCTGGAGGATGGTTCGGAAGCTACGATTAGCTCCGTGACCGGTGCGGAAATGACCGGCGACGTGCTGCACCTCGTCGAGCGCACGCAGACCGTCGTCTTTAACGGCATCACCTCGCGCCCGGTCCTGTCCTTGAACCGCGGCTTCTCGACGCCGATCAACCTGCATTTCGAGCAGACGGCCGCCGATCGTGCGCACATTGCCAAGCATGAGAGCGACCTGTTTGCCCGCTGGCAGGCCTTGAACGATCTCGCCTTGCCCAACCTCGTCGCCGCCGCTGCCAGCGCGAAGGCCGGCGAGCCCGTGCAGTGCGACACGTCCCTGATCGACGCCTTGCTCGCGGCAGCCGCTGACGGCGATCTTGAGCCTGCGTTCAGAGCCCAGGCCCTGGCACTGCCCAGCGAAGCCGATATCGCCCGCGAAATCGGTGGCAACAACGACCCGGACGCGATCCATGCGGGGCGAAAGCAGATCATGGCGGCGATTGCCAGAGCCGGCCAAGCCATTTTCGAGAAACTGGCCGACGAGATGGTCGTCCCGGGTCCGTTCAGCCCCGACGCTGCAAGTGCCGGACGCCGGGCACTTCGCAACACCGCCCTCTCCTATCTCGTCTATGCGGAAAACGAGCCGGCCCGGGCCGTGGCTGCGTTCAAATCCTCCAACAACATGACCGATCTCAGCCTGGCCCTGACGATCCTTGCACACCGGTTTCCGGATGCAGCCGAAACGACGGATGCCCTTGCAACCTTCAAGACTCGTTTTGCCGACAATGCTCTGGTGATCGACAAGTGGTTTACCATCCAGGCCACCATTCCAGGTTCTGAAGCGCTTGCCCGCGTCACAGCCTTGATGGCAGATCCGCTGTTCAACGGCTCCAACCCGAACCGGGTACGCGCGCTCGTCGGCACATTCGCCTTTTCGAACCCGACGGGATTCAACCGCGCCGACGGCGAAGGTTACCGGTTCCTGGCACGCCAGATTCTCGACATCGATCCGCGCAATCCGCAGCTGGCTGCGCGTATTCTCACCTCGATGCGATCCTGGCGCTCGCTGGAAACCGGCCGTGCCTCACACGCCCGCAATGCCTTGCGCGAAATCGCCGCAGCACCCAAGCTATCCGCCGATGTCAGCGACATCGTCGAGCGCATGCTTAAAGGATAGAGACATTCACCGGACCTGATGAAAACCCCGCGGCTGCGGGGTTTTTCGTTTCTGCAGCCGCAGCAGCGACAATAGTGCAATTTTCCCATGACGATAAATGGTTAACGAAGTTTTACTTTTCCCTCTGGACAAGGCGAATCACAATTGATTCATTGGGTCAGGTTCGAGCGAGCGGCGCTTCGAATCACATGAGGGTTTACAGATTTGACGAAGATGGCGGAAGCGCAGCGGGGACGCGCAGCCGGTGAGCGGTTGCGTCCCAGATTTCCAGGCTTTTCGAGGCTGGAACGGGACGTTATCCAGCACGCACGGATTTTTACCGAGCCGGCGGTGCGCCGTCTTGCGGGTGCTGAGCCGTTGCTCAAGCGCTCCATCCCGATCCTGATCACCGCGTTTCTTCTCGTCGTTGCCATTTCGCGCATCAGCGGCATCATGGTCGAATATGCGCGCATGGAGGCAAGTGCGCGCCAAGTCACCATCCTTGCTGCAGCGACCGCCAGTGCCGCTCTTCAGGAAAACGGCGTGGCCCTGTTCGACAAAGCGCAAAAATGGGATGTCGAGCAGCGGCTGAACGCCGTCCTCTCCCCTGACATGCTTGAACCGGGCGCCTTCGTGCTCACGGTGCGCAATGACGGCCGGATTTTCGCAAGCTCTCCAGACGGTGCCGTCTATACGGGCCGCACCCTCAACGCCGTGGCACCGGAAGTTGCAGCCTTCCAGTATTTCGGCGAACGTTCGACTGTGATGAAGACTTTCATCGGCGGCACGGAACACATCGTCGCGTTGATGCAAGTTCCGGGCGGCGCGGG
This sequence comes from Pararhizobium sp. PWRC1-1, assembly GCF_049897905.1. Taxonomy (NCBI): domain Bacteria; kingdom Pseudomonadati; phylum Pseudomonadota; class Alphaproteobacteria; order Hyphomicrobiales; family Rhizobiaceae; genus Pararhizobium; species Pararhizobium sp. PWRC1-1. The sequence continues at coordinate 347,433 of NZ_JAFCXE010000002.1, forward strand.
AACGTTGCTTGTGGCCACTCCTCTGGCCGGCATCCAAAAACTGTGGCGCGACGAGGTTTCGCTGAACGTCACCCTCTTCGCCGGCATTTCGGCGATCCTGCTGATCGTACTTTATGCCTATTACATCCAGGCCAAGCGTGCCCGTGACGCCGACCAGATCTTTGCCGAATCCAACCTGCGCGTCGAAACCGCCTTGTCACGCGGACGCTGCGGCCTTTGGGATTTCGATATGCCGAACCGCCGGCTTTTCTGGTCGCGCTCGATGTACGAGATGCTTGGCATGCCGCCGCAGAGCAATGTGCTGTCCTTCGGCGACGCCGCACGGCTGATGCACCCGGATGACGGAAGCATCTACAAGGTCGCCCGCACCATCGCCAAAGGCGATGCCCGCCAGATCGATCAGATCTTCCGGATGCGCCATGCCGATGGCCACTATGTCTGGATGAGGGCGCGTGCGCAGGTCATCCGCACTGCTTCAGGTCGGGTGCACCTGATCGGCATCGCCATGGATGTCACCGAGCAGCACCGCCTGGCACAGCGTTATGCCGAAGCCGACCAGCGGTTGGCAGACGCAATCGAATGTACGTCCGAGGCCTTCGTGCTCTGGGACAAGAACGACCGGCTGGTGATGTGCAACACGCACTATCAGCAGGCCTACAAGCTGCCCGACCGGGTGCTGGTTGCCGGCACGGAACGCTCAGTGGTCAACTCTGCCGCCGCCCGCCCTATCATCGAACGGCGCATTGCCGATCCGGACCGGTCCAATCAGTCACAGACCTCAGAGGTACAGCTGTCGGATCAGCGCTGGCTGCAGATCAACGACAGGCGCACCCGCGACGGCGGCCTGGTGTCCGTCGGTACCGACATCACACTTTTGAAGCGGCACCAGGTGCGACTGCGCGAATCCGAGCGCCGCCTGATGGCAACCATCGGCGACCTGTCGACCTCGCGCATCACACTGGAACGCCAGAAGGCCGAACTCTCGGTGGCCAATGCCAATTACCAGGCCGAAAAAGAGCGTGCGGAAGCGGCCAACCGGGCCAAGTCGGAATTCCTTGCCAACATGTCACATGAATTGCGGACCCCGCTGAATGCCATTCTTGGCTTCTCGGAAATCCTACAGAACCAGATGTTCGGCCCGCTCGGCTCGGAAAAATACGACGAGTATTCGCACGATATCCATGACAGCGGCAAACATCTGCTCAACGTCATCAACGACATCCTCGACATGTCGAAGATCGAGGCCGGCCAGATGAAGCTCAACCGGGAAACCATCGATCTCGCGCCGCTGATCATGGAAACACTGCGCTTCACCACGATCCCGGCGCAGCAGAAGAACATCTGCGTCGATCAGCAGATCTCGTCCGGCTTGACGATCACTGCCGATCGCCGCGCCATGAAACAGGTGCTGCTCAACCTGTTGTCGAACGCGGTCAAATTCACCAATGAAGGCGGCAAGATTTCGCTGCGTGCCCGCAAGGTCGCCGGTGCGGTGACGTTGACCATTGCCGATACCGGCATCGGCATCCCGCGCCTTGCACTGGACAAGATCGGCCAGCCTTTCGAACAGGTCCAAAGCCAATATGCCAAGAGCAAGGGCGGATCCGGTTTGGGTCTTGCCATATCCCGGTCGCTGACCAACCTGCATGGTGGCGCGATGAAGATCCATTCTCAGGAAAATGTCGGCACGATCATTTCGCTGCGCATACCCGATACGTCGCCTCGCATGATATAGAAGGCCAAGGCCAATCTGGCCTGAGCCATCGCCCATCTCAAGGCTTGACCGTCGCTTGAAATATCCGGCGCACGGCCTTCGACAGCCGCCGGATATCAGACTCCAATACCTTGATATCCGGCGCATCGCCAGCCCGGCACAGAAGCTCGACCAGTCCGGCCGGCGCATCCTTCAGCTCCAGATCCCCCTCGATGCACAATCGCACGATCTGCGAGAGGTCGGTGAACAGTGTCAGCGCCTCCTGCACGGTATCGAGGTCGGCCGGCGCAATCAGAGCCGGTCCAAGCAGCCGCAAGACATCGGCTGTCGAAGTGCCGCTCGGTGGAGCGGCGACACCCCGCGCCGGCGCGATCAGGGCAAGATATTGTGCAATGAATTCGATATCGACCAGCCCACCTGGGATGAGCTTGAAATCCCAGACATCGCTCGGTGGCTTTTCCTTGTCGATCAACCCGCGCATCTCGGCGACATCCGCGGTGACCTTTGCAACATCGCGGCTCTGGCCAAGCACTTCGCGGAAAATCATGTCAACCTCCGCGATCAGGCTTTCCTCGCCGCAGAGAGCGCGGGCACGCGTCAGCGCCATATGCTCCCAGGTCCAGGCTTCCTCGCGCTGGTACTTTGCAAAGGCGTTGATCCGGGTGGCGACAGGCCCTTTGTTGCCGGAGGGACGAAGGCGCATGTCAACCTCGTAGAGGACACCTTCGGCAGTCGGCGCCGAGAGGGCAGAGATCAACCTTTGCGTGACACGGGTGAAATAGCGGATGGAATCGAGCGGCTTGGCGCCGTCGGATTCACTCCCCTCGTCATCATAGTCGTAGAGCAGGATGATATCGACATCGGACCCGGCAGTCAGTTCATGGCTGCCCAGCTTGCCCATGCCGATAACCGCGACGCGGCCGCCCGGAAATTTGCCATGCGCCGTCTCGACCTCGTGTAGCACCGCATCCAAAGCGGCAGTTAGGATCAGGTCGGCCAGATCGGTAAACGCGTGTCCCGCCTGTACACCGGTGATGACGCCGGTCAACAGCCTGATCCCGATCAGGAACCGCTGCTCGGAGGCGGTGATCCGCAGCCGGTCGAGAATGTCCTCATAGTGCCGTGCCGTGGCCAGAAAGCCTTTGATCCGCTCGGCAAGATAGTCCCGGGTTGGCAGTTCGGCGAGAAGCCGGGGATCGAGCATGCCATCGAAGACATGCGGCTTGCTGGCGATGATATCCGCCAGCCGGGGCGCGGATGACATGATGTTGACGATCAGCGACAGCAGGCCGGGATTGTTGCCAAGCAAAGAGAACAGCTGGATGCCGGATGGTAGACCCGCGATAAACTGGTCGAAGCGCAACAGGGCGTCATCGGCGCGCTTGTTCTGGCCAAACACGCGCAAAAGTTCTGGCGTCAGCTCCGTCAACCGCTCCCGCGCCTCCACCGATTGCGTCGCCCGGTATCGGCCATAGTGCCAGGTGCGGATGGTTCGGGAAATGTCCTGCGGACGCTCGAACCCGAGCTTCCTTAGTGTCTCCAGCGTATCCGGGTCATCTCCCTGCCCGGTAAAGACCAGATTTCCGGTCTCGCTCGAGAGTTTTGCTTCCTGCTCGAACAGCTGGGCATACCGCCGTTCCACGGTCTTCAGCACGCGCGACAATTCCAACGAAAACGCAGGCACATCGGCAAAGCCCATCATGTAGGCGATGCGTTTCAATTCAGCGTCGGTAGTGGGCAAAATATGTGTCTGCTCATCGCGCACCATCTGCACCCGGTGTTCGACATTGCGCAGGAACCAGTAGGCGGAAATCAGTTCTTCGGCGGTTTCCACATCGATCCAGTTTGCCCGTGCCAGGCCGTGGAGCATGGGCTCGGTGGCGCGCAATCGCAGTTCCTGCATCCGTCCGCCGGCGATCAGCTGCTGCGTCTGGACGAAGAATTCGATTTCGCGGATGCCGCCACGGCCAAGCTTGATATTGTGGCCTTTGACAGCGATCTCGCCATGTCCCTTGTGGGCATGGATCTGCCGCTTGATCGAGTGGATATCGGCAATTGCCGCATAGTCGAGATATTTGCGGAACATGAACGGGGTGAGTTCCCGCAGGAAAGCCTCGCCTGCCTTGATATCCCCCGCTACCGGACGCGCCTTGATAAACGCCGCCCTCTCCCAGTTCTGACCCCGGCTTTCGTAATAGAGCATCGCCGCCTCGACCGGGATGGCAAGCGGCGTCGCGCCGGGATCCGGGCGCAGGCGCAGGTCGGTGCGGAAGACATAGCCATCACCGCTGCGCTCCTGCAGGATGCGGATCAGCCGGCGCAGCAGACGCGCAAACGTCTCCGGCGCGTCGTCCGGAACAGTGATCAGCGGAGCGTGCGGCTCATAAAACACCACCAGATCGATATCCGAGGAGTAATTCAGCTCGAAGGCGCCCAGCTTGCCCATGCCGAGAACAACGACGCCCGACTTTTCGCTCGGATGCGCGAGATCGACGACATTCAGCTTGCCTGCGTCATGTGCGCTCAAAAGCAGATGGTCGATGGCAGCAGACACCGCGGCACCTGCGAAATCGCTCAGCCACCGCGTTGTCTCATGCGCATCGAAAAGACGCGAAAGGTCTGCAAGCGCGATTGCAAAGGCGATATCGCGCTTGGCCTGCCGCAGGCGCGTCATGATCTCGGCATCGGTTAGCGGCTTGCCGGCGTCAGCGCTTTTCCACGCGTCCCGGGCTCTCTCGATGCAGGCTTGCAGATAGGGGATCAGAGGTTGGCCAAGAGCCTGTACAAGCACCGGTGGATGGGAAACAGCCGTATCCCGCAGATAAGGCGAGAGCGACAACGCTGCAACGACAAATTCCTTGAGTGGCGTTTCGGAAGCCAGCAGATCGGCAATGTCCGGCTGGCTCTTTGCCATATCCTTGAGGCTGGAGAGCACGGACTTGGCGTCCGTCTGGCTCATCGGCCGCAGCGCACATGTGCCGATATCCGATAACCGCCGCGTATCCACTTGCATATTGATCTCTCCCAGCCGCTCCCGATTTCGGCTGCCCTATGCCTATCAGCCGGAGCGCAATGGGAAAACCATGCTGGCGGTCAAACCACGATTGTTTTCAACGTCGGGAACCGTATCGCTCAGTTCGAGAGAACCCTGATGCATCTCCATCACCGCCTCGACCAGCGATAGGCCCAGCCCTGTTCCCGGCTTGCTGCGGCTTTCGTCCAGCCGCACGAAACGCTCCACCACGTCCTCCCGTTTATCGGCGGGTACACCCGGGCCGTGATCCGCCACGGACAGCACGATCGCCCCATCCCGCCTGGCGAGACTGACCTTGATAAACGGATTTGCGCCGCCGTCGGAATATTTGATGGCATTGTCGATCAGGTTGCCAAGTGCCTGCCCGATCAGTTCCCGATTGCCGGAGACATGAATATCGGCCGGCACATCGGCCTCAAGCTTCAACGCCTGCTCGTCAGCCACCGGCTCATAAAGTTCAACGCAGTCGGCCACACTTTGCGAAAGGTTGACATCGCTCATCTCTGCCGCTGCAGCACCGGCCTCGACACGGGAGATCATCAGCAGCGCATTGAACGTGCGGATCAACTGGTCGGATTCGCCGATGATCTCTTCCAGCGAGGCGCGATAGCCGGAATTGGTCGCCTTGTGCGCCAATGCAGCCTCGGCCTTGTTGCGCAGACGGGTCAGCGGCGTTTTCAAGTCGTGGGCGATGTTGTCGGAGACCTGCCGCAGGCCCTCGTTCAGCTTCTCGATCCTTCCAAGCATGGCATTGAGCGATTCCGACAACCGGTCGAATTCGTCGCCGGATCCGCTCATCGGCAATCGCTGCGAGAGGTCACCGGCCATGATCCGCGTGCTGGCGTCCGACATCCGGTCGATCCGCTTCAACGCGTTGCGGCCGATCGCGAACCAAATGATCAGCGCGCCAATGCCCATGATGCCAAGCGCCACCATTAGGGCCTGCCGCACCAGCACACGAAACTTCTCGGGCTCCTGCAAGTCGCGGCCAACCAGAATGCGCAGGCCGTTGTCGAGCACCAGCACATGCGCCAGTGCCACATGCTCTTCCTTGCGGCTTTCGTCGGTATAGCGCTGATAGCGGAAAGACTCGCCCGTCCAGCCTTCCTTATCCAGAAGCCCGGGCTGCAACGAAGCGACATTGCCTGCCAGGATCTCGCCGGTCGGCCCTGCGATGACGTAGAGATTGGCACCAGGTTGCCGCGCGCGCCGCTCCAGCGTTCGCAGCAATCCGTTGACGCCGCCGCGGCTGTAAATCTGCTCGATCTGCGATACTTCCGCCGTCACCGCGTCCCTCGTCTGCTGCTCCAGCAGCCGCTGCGACATGGCGGTAACGTAGAACACCAGAAAGGCCGCACACAAGGAGAAGAGCAGGAGATAAAGCGCTGACAGGCGAACGGCCGTGGTGCGGAAGAGGACACTCAACCTGTTCATGCGTCCGTGCGTCCGTCTTCCTTGATCATGTAGCCGGCGCCGCGCACGGTGCGCAGCAACGGCTGATCGAAATCCTTTTCGATCTTGGCGCGCAGCCGCGACACGTGCACATCGATGACATTGGTCTGCGGATCGAAATGATAATCCCAGACATTTTCCAGAAGCATGGTGCGCGTCACCACCTGCCCCGCATTCTTCATCAGATATTCAAGCAATCGGAATTCGCGTGGCTGCAGCAAGAGCTCGCGGCCTTGCCGGCGCACCGTATGCGACAGCCGGTCCAGCTCGAGATCGCCGACACGGTAGACCATGTCCTGTTCGGGAGCCCCTTTGCGGCGGCCGAGCACTTCGACACGCGCCAAAAGCTCGTTGAAGGCATAGGGTTTGGGCAGATAATCGTCGCCACCGGCGCGCAATCCCGTGACCCGGTCGTCGACCTGGCCGAGTGCGGAAAGAATGAGCACCGGAGTGTGAACGCCCTTGCGGCGCAGTTCCGAGATCACCGATAGCCCATCGCGGCGCGGCAGCATGCGGTCGATGACCAGCACGTCATAGCTGTTCTCGCTCGCCATGAACAAGCCGCTCTCGCCGTCGCTGGCATGGTCGGAGACGATGCCAGCCTCGCGAAAGGCCTTGGCCAGATAAGCGGCCGCTTCGAGGTCATCTTCGATAATCAGAATCTTCATACGCGTGACCATAGTCCCTGACCCGTCTCTTCCACAACCGGTTTGCCATGAGGAACCCACACCCGCCTGCCCGGTTGCACAGATAGGCCGTCCCCTGAAACGCCAGACGCCGCGAAACCCTGGTGAAGGTCCGCGGCGCCCGGCAGCTGGATCTGCGTCAGCCCTCGTCAGCCCTGGTTGATGGGAAGCGCCACGAAGCGGCTGGCATTGTCCGCTTCAATCTGGAACAGCGCCTTTGTACGCCCGTCCTTTTTGGCAGCTTCGATCACCTTGAGGACGTCGTCAGCCGACTTGACCTCCTGGTTGTTGACCGAGACGATCTTCTGGCCTTCCTTCAGGCCGCGGTCACTGGCATCGGAGTCCGGATCAACCGAAGAGATCGTCACGCCCTTGCCGTCCTCGGAGGGCGTCACGGTAACACCGAGATCCGCCAGTGCCTTTTCGCTCGCAGGCTGCTGTTCTTCCTGCTGCTGCTGCTCGGTACCGGCAGAAGCATCCTTGGTATCGGCAGGCAGGGTTCCGACTTCGAGCTTGACGCTCTCTGCCTTGCCATCACGCCACAAGGCGACATCGACGCTGGTGCCCGGACGCATCAGGGCGATCTTGCGAGCCAGTTCGCGCGGGCCCTTGATCGTGTCGCCATTGACGGCGGTGATCACATCACCCTTCTTGATACCGGCCTTTTCGCCGGGAGAACCGGCCTGCGGTTCGACGACAAGCGCGCCGCTTGCCTCGGCAAGACCGAGCGATTCAGCGACATCCTTGTCGACCGGCTGGATCTGCACACCGAGCCAGCCACGGGACACTTCGCCGTCCTTCATCAGATCGGTGACGACGTCCTTGGCAACCGATGCCGGAATGGCAAAGGCGATGCCGACATTGCCGCCCGATGGCGAGAAGATTGCGGTGTTGATACCGACGACTTCGCCATTGAGGTTGAACGTCGGACCGCCGGAGTTGCCACGGTTCACCGCCGCGTCAACCTGCAGGTAGTCGTCATAGGGGCCGGAGCCGATATCGCGGCCACGCGCCGAGATGATGCCGGCAGTCACTGTACCGCCGAGCCCGAACGGGTTGCCGACAGCAACGACCCAGTCACCAACCCGGACCTTGCTGTCGTCGGCAAAGCCGACATAGGCAAACTTGCGCTTGTCATCGACCTTCAGTACGGCGAGGTCGGTGCGGCTGTCCTTACCGATCAGCTTGGCGTCCAGTTCCGTGCCGTCGTTGAGAATGACGGTAAAGGCCGAGCCGTCGGAGACGACGTGATTGTTGGTGACGAGGTAGCCGTCTTCGGAGATGAAGAAGCCTGACCCTTGCGAGGTCGGACGCAGACGGCCCGGCTTGCCGTCGCGCGGTCCATGGTCGCGCTCGGCGCGCTTGTCGCCGTTCGGGCCACCGAATTCCTTGAAGAAGCGCTTCAACGGGTGATCGTCGGGGAGTTCATCCAGACCACGGCCGCCGAAATCGAAGCTGAAGCCGTTGCCGCTACCGGCATCATCGGAAACAGGATTGGCGCGCGACTGAACGCGCACGGATACCACCGCCGGAGAAACCGCATCGACGACATCAGCAAAACTTGGAACCTGCGGCGCCTCGATCTTGACGGCGGCGGCAAAGGACTGGGTGATGGTAGCGGGGATACCGGTCGACAGCATGACGGCCGCCAAACCAGCAACGGTCGTTGTCTTCAAGACGGTCTTGAGGGAGGGACGCAGTGCGTTTGTTTGAAACATCCGGTTTGCCTTTTCTCTTCATTTGCATTTGGCTGACTGGAGGAACAGCCGATGAAGAAGAAATAGACGAACGCACCTTACTGACTTGTGTCCGGAAAATGAACTTTTGGTAATGTTGGGACATAAACGCGATGTGTCGCGACTGGAAAGCATGCCTAAGAAAAGCGGCGATAGCGGAAAATCCATCCCTTCCGAAAAAACGGAAAGAAATCAATCCTTCAAGACAGCATCCAGCCGCGCCTGCTCGTCCGCAGACAATGCCGTTCCCGTCACCTTGCCGGTCCTGCGGCGAGCAGCAACAAGCATTGCTGCACCCCCGGCGAGAAGCAGCACCACCGGCGCGCCCCACAGGATCAACGTCTTTGTCTCAAAACGCGGATTGAGCAGCACGAACTCGCCGTAGCGCGAAACGACATAGGCAATGACGGCTTCGTCGCTATCGCCGTTGGTGATCCGCTCGCGCACCAAAAGCCGCAGATCCTTGGCAAGCTCGGCATTCGAATCGTCAATCGACTGGTTCTGGCAGACCATGCAGCGCAACTGCGCCGATAGTCCGCGTGCACGTGCTTCCAGCGCCGGATCGGCCAGCACCTCGTCGGGATTGACGGCAAAGGCCGGCCACACCGACAGCAATAGGAAGGCGATGACGAGCAACCGGCGGATCATTGCGCGGGCTCCAGAACCGGTTTCTTCTGTTTCTTGGCGCGTGCCGGGGCGCCGACCCTGAGGCGTCTGTCGCTCAGCGAAACGGCACCGCCAGCCATCATGAATACCGTGCCCAACCAGATGCAGAGGATCATCGGCTTCCACCAGACCCGAACGACGATACCGCCGTCTTTCATGTCATCTCCGAGCGAAACATAGAGCTGGCTCAAACCGAACGTGCGGATACCCGCCTCGGTGGTCGGCATCTGTCGTGCCGTATAAAACCGCTTCGACGACCAGACCTCAGCCACTTCGATACCGGCCTGGCTGATGGTGAAATGCCCAGATTCTTCGCTATAGTTCGGCCCGTTGCCGTTGCGCAGCCCATCGAAACGCAGTGTATAACCGCCGGCCTCCGTCGTCATGCCCGGCTTCATCTCGACGATATGTTCCGTCTCGAATGCCGTGACCGCGACAATGCCGATCAGCGTCACGCCGAGCCCGATATGGGCGAGCGCCGTGCCGAAAACCGAACGCGGCAGACCGGACACACGCCGCAAGGCGACAGCGCCCGTCACTTTGCCAAGACCCGACCGCAGGAAAATCTCCGTCAGCGAACCGGCAATCATGTAGGCACCGAGTGCGATGCCGAACAGCGCCATGATCGGGCCGCCATTCTGCGCGTAGTAGATGGCGCTCCCGACAACCAGACCGAACGCCACAGCTGCAAACAGGCGTTGCCCGGCGCCAAGCAGATCGCCACGCTTCCAGGCGAGCAGCGGGCCGAACGGCACGGCCAGCATAAGCGGCAGCATCAGCAGTCCGAATGTCATATTGAAAAAGGGCGGACCGACGGAGATTTTCGCACCGGTCACCGCTTCCAGCGCCAGCGGATAGAGCGTGCCGATCAAAACGGTCGCAGCCGCCGTCGTCAGGATCAGATTGTTGAGGACCAGCGCGCCCTCACGCGAAATCGGCGCGAACAGACCGCCCGCCTTCAGATGTGCGGCCCGAAAAGCAAACAGCGACAGCGCGCCGCCGATGAAAAGAATGAGGATCATCAGGATGAAGACGCCGCGCGTCGGGTCGGTGGCAAAAGCGTGGACCGAGGTCAGAACGCCGGAGCGGACGAGGAAGGTGCCGAGCAGCGACATCGAGAATGTCATGATCGCCAGAAGCACGGTCCAGATCTTCAGCGCCTCACGCTTTTCCATCACCAGCGCCGAATGCAACAGCGCCGTTCCGGCCAGCCACGGAATGAAGGATGCGTTTTCGACCGGATCCCAGAACCACCAGCCGCCCCAGCCGAGTTCGTAATAGGCCCAGTAGGAGCCCATCGAGATACCGGCCGTCAGGCAGGTCCAGGCGGCCAGCGTCCAGGGCCGCACCCAGCGCGCCCAGGCCGCATCGATGCGGCCTTCGATCAGCGCGGCGATGGCAAACGAGAAACAGACCGAAAAGCCGACATAGCCGAGATAGAGGAGCGGCGGATGGATGGCGAGGCCGATATCCTGCAGCACCGGATTGAGGTCCCGCCCCTCGCCCGGCGCATCCAGCAGCCGGTTGAAAGGATTGGACGTCAACAGAATGAACAGCGAGAACGACACCGCGATCCAGGCCTGGACGGCCAGCACATTGGCTTTCAGCGTCTCGGGCAGATTGTTGCCGAACACCGCGACCAGCGCCGAGAAAAACGTCAGGATCAACACCCAGAGCAGCATCGAGCCTTCGTGATTGCCCCAGACGCCGGAGAACTTGTAGATCAGCGGGATCTGCGAATGCGAATTCTCCCAGACGTTCTGCACGGAGAAATCGGATGTCACATGGGCGTAGGTGAGAACCCCGAACGACACCGCCATCAGCAGGAACGTCGCCTTGGCTGCCACGGTGCCGATTTCCATCAGCGCCTGGTCGTTTCGCAGCGCCCCGATAATCGGCAGCACGGCCTGCAACAGCGACGTGGCAAGCGCCAGAACCAGCGCATAGTGGCCAAGCTCGATGATCATTGGATGTTTTCCTTGCCGCCGAGATTGACGCCCTGCGCCTTCAACCGGTCCGCCACGTCCTTTGGCATATAGGTCTCGTCATGCTTGGCAAGCACGGTATCGGCAACGAAAACTGGGCTTCCCTCCTTGAAACTGCCTTCGGCGACAACGCCTTGGCCCTCGCGGAACAGGTCCGGCAGAATTCCGGTATAAATCACCGGCACCTTGTCCAGCGTGTCGGTGACGCTGAAGGTGATGGTCATGCCCTCGCCGCGCTTGAGCGAGCCATTCTCGACCAGACCACCGAGCCGGATGCGCGTGCCCGGGGCAAGATCAGCCTTCATGAGGTCACCAGGGACGTAGAAATAGGCAATCGCCTGGCTGAACGCGACCATCACCAGCAGCACCGCTGCAACGATGAACGTCACACCGCCACCAATGATCACAAGGCGCTTCTGTTTGCGGGTCATTCCACGCCTCCGTCAGCCTTCAACCCAAGTTCGCCTGCCAGCGCAAGCAGTTGCTTGCCTTCGCTACCATCCGCCGGGAAGATGGCAAGCCCCTGCTTCAGAGCGTCGGCTGCCTTATCCTTCTGACCAAGCACGGAGTAGGACCTGATGATCCGCATCCAGCCCTCGAAGTTCTTCGGGTCAGTCTTCAGTTTTTCAGCGAGACTGCCGACCATGCCCTCGATCATCGCCGTGCGATCACCCGTGCTCATGTCCTGCGCTGCCACGATATCCTCACCGGTCGGGTTCCCCAGCGGTGTTGCGGTCTGCTGAGCCGCAGCCGGGGTATCGCCATTCAGGCCGGCAATATGCTCGTTGACCAGCGGTAGCCAGGGCGCACCGGCCGGCGACGTGCTGACGATCCGCTCGAAGGCAGCAAGCGCCTCCGGCACCTTGCCTTCCTGTTTCAAGCCAAGCGCCAGGTAGAACTGCGCACGTGGATCACCGGGTTCGATCGCCAAGAGTTTCTGCAACGCGTCCCGCGCCTCGTTGGTCACCAGCCCGCCGGAAAGCGCGATCAGGCTTTCGGCATAGCCGCCCAGCCGAACAGGGGTTGCCCCGAGTATGCGTAGCGCGTTGCGGAATGCCACGGCGGCTTCTTCGACCCTGCCGCTGCGATAATAGATCGGCGCCAGTACGTCCCATCCGGCACCATCTTCAGGATTGGCAACCAGTTGCTGTTCGGCCCGTGCGATCAGGATGTTCATATCGTCGCCGGGATTTGCTAGGCGCGCGGCCAGCGGCGCATCCGGCACATCCGGATTGCCGATCCGCAAGTAAAGACAGAGCCCAACAGCCGGCAGGATGAGGATGATGGCAAGCTGCGCCAGCCGGTTGCTGCGCTTCACCGGTTGAACAGGCGTAACCGCCTTCACCGCATCGGTCGCGGCCAGCAGGCGGCGAGCAACCTCGGCGCGCGCGAAATTCGCGTCGTCGCCAGAAATCAGCCCGTTCTTCTCGTCGCGCTTCAGCTCTTCCAGCTGATCGCGATAAACCTCGACATCATGGGATTGCGGGGCCTCGGCGCTTGCGGCGGCGCGCAGCAGCGGAAGCAGCAGAACAGCGGCAACGGCCGCCGTCAGGGTGGCAACTAGGATCCAGAACAGCATGTGCGCTCAATTACTATGGGGAGCACGCCATTCCAATCGGAAAACCGGAAATGACGGAAATTTGAGGCGTTTCGCCGCAACTGTCGAATGCGAAGATCAGCCCAGTGGCGTCCACGTGCCATCGGCATTGCGGCAAGCGGCGCCGCGGGTGACACTATCCTGCCCCTTGACCGTAACCGTATGGCTGTATTGGCGGCAGTTCTGCGAACCGACCTGATAGGGTGCCGCTGCAACGACGGAGCCACTAATGCCCGATCCCTGCCAGACCACCGGTTGTCCACCGCGGGATCCTTCCAGGGCCCGGTATTCCGCCTCCAGCGCCCGCTGACGGTCAGCCTTGCTGATGGAAAGCCCCGCTTGACGCCCGATCACACCACCGCCAAGGGCTGCGATATAGGAAGCCGATGTGTTCGAGGTGACGCCGCTCCCCGGCTTGCCGGCGTCGCGCGATGCGGTACCGCAGCCGGCGATCAGCAGCGACGAGGCAATCAGGCACGCGGCCGGCGAAGCGGAAAGGATGGTCGGGAAACGGGCTTGGTTCTTCATCGTATCGGACAGCTCTTACGGTTTCCGGTGCATCGGCAGATCATGGCTCGGCTTCAGGCCGATTCATGGCTCACTATCTTTTTACATTCCCCGCCGGAGCAGGCAACAACCCAGCGATCAAAGCTGTTGCATTGCGGAATTTTACCCGCAATCCTGTCAAAAAAGTCACGCGACGGCTTAAAACACGTCTCATCATGACACAGCAGGCAGCACGATCAGTGCTTTCAGCCCGCCGCGCTCGCCGCGCGACAACCCGAGAGTGCCCTGATATTCGCCGGCGATCTCGCTGACGATCGACAATCCCAAGCCGGTGCCCGGCTTGCTTTCGTCCAGCCTCTTGCCGCGCTTGATGGCAATGCCGATCTGCTCCGGTTCCAGACCCGGACCGTCATCATCCACCTCGATGGTAATCCAGTTGCGCCGCCCCGGGTCCTTGCCCTGCACGCCCTCGGGCGCAATCTGCGCCAGAATGTGAACCTGGTCGTTGGCGTAGCGGGCAGCATTGTCCAACAGGTTGCCGACCGTTTCCTCGACATCCTGCTGTTCCATCGCCAGGATCAGCCCAGGCGGCGATACCGTCAGCAGAAAGGTCTTTTCCGGGTGCAGCCGGCGCATGACGCGCACCAGCCGTTCAAGCACCGGTTCCACCTCGGTGCGCGCCAGAACCGATTCCCGCTGTGCGGCGATCCGCGCCCGGTTGAGATAGGACTGCACCTGCATCTGCATCGCATCCGCCTGCGCCTTGACGAGGTCGCCGTGCGGCGGCTCAAGCACCCGCGCTTCATTGATCAAAACGGCAAGCGGCGTCTTCAGCGAATGGGCGAGATTGCCGACCTGCATGCGGGCACGTTCGATGATGCGCCGGTTGCTGTCGATCAGGGCGTTGACTTCGCTTGCCAAGGGTTGGATTTCGCGCGGAAACTCTCCGTCCAGCCGCTCGCTTTCGCCACCACGGATCTTTTCCAGCGACCGCCGTGCCTGGTCGAGGGGCCTCAGCCCGAAGAGAATGGCCAGCGCATTCATGCCGAGGCCGCCGAAACCAAAGATAGCCAGCGCCAGGTAGAGATTGCGATTGAAGTCGTTGATATCGGCTTCCAACACATCGCGGTTGCCCGCAACCCGGAAACGGGCCGTATGCCCCTGAATATCCAGAACGACTTCCGTCTCCGCCACTTCGACGTCGTTGTTGAAGGAATCGACGGTGGTATAGAAACGCTCGTAGCGAATATCGAAGGGAACTTCATCGACGCTGGCGATCGGCAACTTGCCAGAACCCAGCGAGGTCGAAATCAGCGGCGGCGTATTGAATTCGCCGATCGGCTCGACGATCCAGTACCAGCCCGTCTGCGGCTGGGAGAAGCGCAGGTCGCCCAGTTGCGGACTGCCGGCCAGTACCGACTTGTCGTTGACGACGATCGAATTGATGACGTTGTAGAGTTGCGCGCGCAAAAGGTCCTGAAAGCCGCGCTCCGAACCTTGCCGGTAGAGCGTCGAGATCACCACGCCGATCACCACCAGCGCCACCACCGCCCAGATGGTGGAAACCAGAAGAACGCGTGCGGTCAGTGATTGCGGACGTAGCATCATGGCTGCCGCCGAATGGTTTGACGGGACAACACTATCAGGCCTTGTCCCTCGTGCGCAGACGCCCGGTATTTCCGGTAGATGATCGTGATCCCGCTCAGGATTTCGCTTCCTTGCTGGCCATGCCGGGTGCCTGCATCCGGTAGCCAAGGCCGCGCACGGTTTCGATCAGGTCATTGCCGATCTTCTTGCGAAGCCGGCCGACGAAAACCTCGATCGTATTGGAATCGCGGTCGAAATCCTGGTCGTACATGTGCTCGACCAGCTCCGTGCGCGACACCACTTGCCCCATGTGGTGCATCAGATAGGACAACAGCCGGAATTCGTGCGACGTCAGCTTCAGCGCCACGCCGTTGACCAGCGCCTTGGAGCCCTTGGTATCCAGCCGGACCGGGCCGCAAACAATTTCGGAGCTTGCGTGTCCGGCAGCGCGCCGGATCAGCGCCCGGATACGGGCCAGCACTTCTTCGACATGGAATGGCTTGGTGACATAGTCGTCGGCGCCGGCATCGATACCGGCAACCTTGTCGCTCCAGCGGTCGCGTGCGGTGAGAATCAGCACCGGCATTACCTTTCCGGCACCGCGCCATTTTTCCAGCACGGTAATGCCGTCCATTTCCGGCAGGCCGATATCGAGGATGACGGCGTCATAGGGTTCGCCCTCACCGAGATAATGGCCTTCCTCGCCGTCGAAGGCCTGGTCGACGACATATCCGGCTTCCTTCAGGGTGTCCGTCAATTGACGGTTGAGGTTGACGTCGTCTTCGACCACCAGAATGCGCATGAACAGACTTTCTTCCCTTGCGCGCCAGCATCTCCGAAAGATCTGCTGTCGCGTTGCAACACGAGACTTCTATCAAGGTTCGATTATAGGAACTTCGTAGGCTCCCATCATCGAACCTTGGTACTACTGCTTACCTCATTTCATCCGTTTCGAGAATGTTTTGAAGGCAGGCATCCTGCGGCTACATCGGCACCCGCATCGTCACCTTTTTCGGACGGCCGCCATTGCCGGGGATCAGCACGGTAACGACGCATTTGCCGTCGCTGGTCGGCTGCGCCGAGAGGAGTTCACCACCGGTCTCAGCCACCACTTCGGCCGCCGCCTGACCGCAATCGCCGTCCACGGCGACAACCATCGATGGCACATCAATCGCCGGCGGTGCGAATCCGGAAAGGCCCGCTGCAAGCGTTGCTATGATCAAGGGTGAGGACATGAACGCACTTTCGGATTGAAAACAATATTGGCGACTTGGGAAGCATCGTTGCAGTTTTAATAACCGATACAGTCTGAATGGCAAATGAATGTCCCGGTAACAGCCCGTTTTGCGCAATGGCTAGCGCAATCGCGAGCGAGCGGAAATCCGGCCCCAGATGGCAAGCAGTCCGCCTGCCGCCGCGGCAAGAGCCGTCAGCCCGTCGACAAGGCCGCTTCGATCTTCATGGGTGATATCCAAGCCGAGGAAATTGGCACAGAAGGCCGCTTCGATCTTCATGGGTGATATCCAAGCCGAGGAAATTGGCACAGGAAGCTAGAATCGCAACCACACCACCCCAGACGGTCTTCGACATGTACCAAATCTTCCAGTCGCTCATGGGAAACTCCTCGTTTGAATTGGGATTGCTCCCTTGGAATGAAAACATGCAGGTGATTTCTACAGGCTGAGGAGCGCCTGCGCCGGTAGGCCGAAGGCAATCTTTTCTCCCCGCTGCCGCACACGCACCGAAAGAGCCGTCTGCGGCCCGCCGAAGTCCTCGATCTCAAGCTCCGGCGCATAGTCGAACACCGGTTCGGACACATCGGCGGATCGTTTGACGGCCCCGCCGTCGAGAATGTCGACACGGTATCGTTCCTGCGGCTCGTCGAGCGCGATATCGCCGTCAAACCATGGGTCCGCATCTCGGCGGCCGCAACGGATCCAGCCAATACGAATCGCCCCCGTCCCGACGCGCCTTGCCCGCAGATGCACCGGCGCAACTGGCGTTTGTGCCCGCAAGCCGCCGGTGAAGCTGAAAGGTCCAGCAGGCGCGGCCGTCTGTCCGCCAGCCTCGCCGATCCAGTTGATGGCGCGCCCCGCCTCGTCGGCGCTCAGCCCCAACGGCTTCACCGCCGTATTGAGCACGACCAGCGGAGCACCGGCAGCTGCCCCTGCCAGCATTGCGTCGGTGGTTCCGGCGAGCCCCCGCAAGAGTTTCGAAAGCCGCCAGCGCCCGGCAGAGATTTCCTCCGCGCTCTGGAACCCGATGATTTCCCACACGCCGTTTCCGGCAAGGATGGCAATGCGGTTCTGCCCGTTGAGCACCGCAAGGCGGCTTGCCGAGGACAAGCCGCCAAAATGCAGATCGAGTAGGATAAACTGCGCGGTATCGAACCGGCCGGTGACGCCTGAACCGAGCGTCCCTGCCAAAATGCCTGTCTGTGCGGGCTGGTCGACGCGCCCCCGCGCCTGATAGCCTTCCGTCGTTGCCGAGGAAGACAGAAGGACAGTACGCCACGGCCGGGCAAAAACGGCTGCGCGCGCGAACGTATTTGCCTCGCCAGTCTCGTATTGCGGCAGGTCCATCAGATGCACGACCGGCGAAAATCCGTCCGAGGCTGAGCGCGGCGGATTGGCTGTCCGCGAGGGACGCACCGGGCCACCACCACCCGCAGGCACCGAACGTACCGCCCCGTCCTCGATCCGGCTGACAATAAAATTGCCCGCCGGCCCATCCTCCAGGGCGACGACATCCCCCGGTTCGAATGCCAGCGCCGCCGGCGACAGCGAAAAGCGCGCACTGCGCCGCGACACCTGATGATCGCGCAACGCATCCTCGACAGCGCTTGCTGCCGCTCCGTCATGCATCACACCCGGCAGCGAAAGCCGCAGCACCCGGTCATTGGCCGGCGACACCCGGCGCGACCGCGCCGTCGTCCGCTCATAGGCATTTTCCGGATCGAACCGGTCGAGGATGGCCTCGCTGCCAAAATCGCTATCGTGCCCGCGCGTCTCCTCAAACAGCGCCTGCTCGTCGATGTCCGCCAGCACCGAAATAACCTTTGGCTGCAACCCCTGTTTCATCCGCGACCGGAACCGCAGCGTCCCACCGTCCTCGACGGCGTCGATCTGCAGCGCCGCCATCAGCGGCTCCAGCACATCGCGCGCCGAAGCCTGCTCCGACTGCACGTAACCACCGAGATCGCCGCTGACGCGGGCCACATCGCCGCTTTGAAACCCGTGATCCGCAAGCACCGCCGCGATCACATCCGCCGCTGTCGCAGCGCCAAGCCGGCCGTTCAGCCAATGCCCGGTCTGCCAGTTGACGCCATCGGACCAAAGTCCCGTATTTTCCGGAAAGGCCGGCGCCGGCCGGGCATCCCAGGTCCAGACGAACATATGGCCAGGATCGACGCATGCGGGCGCCTCCGGCCCCTGCCAAAACCGGTGCTGCGCCTCCAGAAACCGGCGATGCATGGCATCGCAGCGCGCGCCGCTTGAAAAATACGGAACCGCCGTCTCCGACGATTTCGGATCGGTAAAGACATTCGGCTGGTTCGCTCCCTTATCGATCGCCGGGCAACCCAGTTCGGTAAACCAGACGGGCTTGGCGCCCGCAACCCAGGCCGTCGGCACCGCCTGCTCGACACCACCGATCCGGTTGCGATGCGCCTGCCCCCACCAGCTGGCAATATCCTTGTAGCGGTAGACCCAGGGTTTTCCCGCTAGCCCGTCGGTAACCGGCGTACGGATACGGTCGCGGCGATCATCAGCGCTGGCATAGTACCAGTCATACCCCTCGCCGGCCGCGATCATCGCTTGCACCGCCTCGGCATCTTCCGCAAGACGGAAACCATCGGGATTGCCAAGCGACAGGTCGCCGTCGCGCCAGTCGGACAGCGGCATGTAGTTATCTATCCCGACCGCATCGATATCGGCGGACGCCCAGAGCGGATCGAGATTATAAAGCACCTCGCCCGACCCATCCGCCGGGTGGTAGCCAAAATATTCGCTCCAGTCCGCAGCGTAGGTCAGCTTGGTGCCCGCCCCGGAAATGGCCCGGACATCGGCCGCAAGAGCCATCAGCGCCTCAACAAACGGGAAGGCGCCGGCCACATCGCGCAACTGCGTCAGCCCGCGCAATTCGGAACCGATGATGAGGCCGTCTACCCCGCCCGCCGCCTTTGCCAGCAGCGCGTAATGAAGCACCAGCCGGCGATACCCCTCGTCTGCGGCCATCGACGTCACCGATGGTCCTGAAACGGAAAAATTTGCCGCCGTGGCAGTTCCGCAAAACGCTTCCACCTGCGTGCGCGCCGCCATTGTCTTGTCCGCACTCCCCACCAGACCTGGCGCCGGATGCGCGGTAATCCGCCCCCTCCAAGGATAAGCGGGCTGCCCCGTGCCGCCATAGGGATTGGACAGCGTGTTACCGGCGGCAATATCCATCATCACGAAGGGATAGAGATAGACTTTCAGCCCGCGCGCTTTGAGATCGGCGATCGCCGCCGCCACGCTTGCATCGCTCGGCGTGCCGCCATAGGCCGGGTCGCCATTGTTGCGGCTGACCAGCCACGCACCGTCGCGCTGAATACCCGATACGGACCATGGCCGGCTTTCGCCATCGCGCGCGGAGGTCTCCACGCCGGGAACGATCCGGCAATGACCTGCCCGCAAATCCGTCCCGAACCACGACACCACCAGCGCCACTCTATCAAGGTTCGGACACAGCGCCTGCAACTCGTCGATCGACGCTTGCCAGTCGGAGCTTGCATGAAAGACGTTGCGATTGATCAGCCGGCTTGCGCCTGCCCCCGTCTTCTCGCTGACCACAGCGGGATCGTAACCATGCTCGCTGGAGCCCGGAATGATCGTCACCGCCCGGATCTGCCTTTCCAGAGTGCCGGCCGGCCGCAAGACCTCGAACTGAATCACTGGGATACGGTTGCCGTAATTATGCAACGGAAGGCGCTCGAACACGGCATAGGCAAGTCCGCGATAGGCCGGCACTTTCCCCACGCCCTGTTTTGCCTCGATCAACGGATCGGGCAATTGATCGCCTGTCCCGCGATAAAGCCGCATCTCGACCCCGGTCAGGTCGAGTTCCCTCCCGTCCGCCCAAACCCTGCGGACGCAGGCGATCTCGCCTTCGCAGATCCCAAGGGCAAAATTGGCATAGTAGCGAAACGTCTCGACCCGCGGCCCGCTTGCCTTGCCGCCCTGCCGCTCGACCCGCACTTCCTCCTCGAACCGTGTCGCCCAAATCAGCGTGCCGCCGATACGCACCGTGCCATAGGCGCGGGTGATGGCCGTGCCGTCCTCGGCACCGGGTATGCGCGCATCCCCCAGCCGCGCGCCAGAAACCGTCGTCGTGCCGTTGATGATCGAACGGTCGATCACCGATCCGGCCAGCGCTCCAACTGCGCGGCCAAGCACCGCACCAACCGGCCCGAACACGCTGCCAAGCGCTGCACCGGCCGCCTGCAGAAGAATGGTTGCCATGATCGTCAGACCTTTTCGGGAAAACGAAACACACCGGCGATCCGCCGCCGCCAGGAAGGTACAAGTGCGGACTCGATTACTGCTGCCTGCTCATAGGCGTGAATGAACCGGTCT
Organism: Pararhizobium sp. PWRC1-1; assembly: GCF_049897905.1. Taxonomy (NCBI): domain Bacteria; kingdom Pseudomonadati; phylum Pseudomonadota; class Alphaproteobacteria; order Hyphomicrobiales; family Rhizobiaceae; genus Pararhizobium; species Pararhizobium sp. PWRC1-1. The sequence goes on from NZ_JAFCXE010000002.1 coordinate 368,009, forward strand.
CCGGTCGAGAAAATCCCGGCATGTTTGGCCGGCAGATCCGGCCTCCAGCAAAACAAGAGCAAATCGCCCGGCCGCATCTCCACCACCGAAAGTTCCACCCCAAAATGCCGCCGCGCTGCCGCGCGCAACCGGTCCTCGCCACTACGCTCTGCCCAATCCGGCTGATAGGCCGGCGGCAATTCCGGTTCCAGACCATAAATCTCGCGCCAGACGCCCCGCACCAGCCCCAGACAATCGCAGCCGACATCCTTCCGGCTCGCCTGATGCCGATATGGCGTCCCGATCCAGCTTCGGCCTGCAGCGACGATCCGCTCTGCGAATGCGGCTCCGTTACCCTCCCCTTGAGGGGGAGGGTCGGCGCAAAGCGCCGGGGTGGGGTGACCTTTCCGGATAACCTCACTCATACAATGCCCGCCCATCATGCACCGCATCGCCATCCGCATAACCAAAGGCAAAATCCGTTCCGGGCATATGTGGAAAGCCCTGAAAATTAAGCCGGTTGGCAAACTTCTCCCCACAGCTGCCAAAACTCTTGTCGCACCCCGCCGTCACGGTAAATGCATCCCCTGCGGCAAGCGGCAGAGGTGGCGGCATCCACAGCGATAGCACCACCGCATTCCCGTCCCGGCGATGATCCTCGATATCGCCCGCATGCCCGGCATTCGCACCACCAACGAACCGAAACATGCCATACCGGTAAAACCCCGCCACCGCCGCATCGAGCCCGGTCACCCGTATCCGCGCCTCGCCCAGAACAGCCGCGATCGTGCCACTGCCCCGGTAGGCCGGATTGCTCAGGTTAACCTTGCACCGCTGATCGCCGAGCACCGCATCACAACGCCGCCCGTAAATCCGCCCCTGGACCTGATCCAGCCGATGCGTCAAGCGCCGCAGCTCCGCGCGAAAGGCGCCGCCCGCGCGGACGACATCGCCGATCTCCTGCACGCGCAGCAGAATGCGCTGGTCCGACGCCTGCCAGTTCACCTGGAACACCTCGACCCTGGCGCCGTCATAGCGTCCGGCAATGACATCCGCCTCGCTGATCGCAACGCTGGAAAACCCACCTGCAACCTCGCCCGCCTCGACCGAAAGCCCGCTTGCCGCCTCGCTGTCGGCCGTCTGGAAACCGCTGGCCGCCCGGAAATCGGTGCCGTCGAAGCTCAGATCATGATCATGCTCGGTAAAGCCGAGCACGACCCCATCGCGCCGCGTCACCCGCCAGCAATGGCACATGGTTGTCGCATCACCGTCCAGATGTTCAGCAAGCGCTGCCGAAAGCGTTCTCATGGCTTGATCTCCACCAGAGGAATGGACGGAATGCGCCCGGCCTGAAACTGCCCGAGATCGACATCGATCCGGTCCGTATCGAAGCGTACCGGCACATCGAACTCGAAGCCTGCTTTCACGGCAGCGCCACTTGCCGGAACTTTCGAGGACAGAAACGTCACCCGCCCCGTCGCCGCATCGAGCGTAAAATCGGCCGGCACCACCGCAACACCACCAACCGAAATCACCACGGTGCCCAAAACCGGCTTGGCAATCTCGCGCACGCTTGCGCCACCCGCATCGCCATAGGTCTTCACCAACTGGAACACAGCCGTCACGCCATCGCCCGTTCCAACGAGCTGATCAATGGCGCTCACCGCCCCGCCAGGAGCACCGGATTTGAAATCGACGGGATCGCGAAACCGGAAACCGTACAGCTGCCCCGCCCGCGCCTCGAAAAACTCCAGCACCGCATAGAGATCGCCGATCGACTTGATCCCGGATCCGGCATCGTAATGCCGCCGCGCATCGCGCCAACGCCGGTTGCGGTTTTCCCGCCCATTCGAAAGACTGACAATATCCGTCCGCCTGACCGGCCCCCCACTCGTCCCTAGAGCCAAGCGAAGGGGAAACCGGACTTCGTGAAATCCTGTTGGCATGATGTTTTCCGTTGTGTGTTGAATCGGTTGGTGGGGAGTCTTCGGGGACTGCTGCAGGAGTGGCGGCGTTTGTCTCTCGCTCCCTCGCGTGGGATGTGGGGGCGTTGGATGTTGGTAAGCTGACAGGGTGCAGTTTCTGATAAGCGTGGCGGGTGTAGTCCACGCCAGGTTGTAAAGCTCGATTTGCTGTGTACTGGTAACTATCGACACCAAGAAGGAGGCTGCGGATGTCTCGAGCGAAGCTCACAATTATTGTTGCAAGCATCCTAAGCGCTTCTTCCAGCTGCGCTCGAGTGCCGCCCGTATTTTCAGATGACGGAGCCCAGATAGTGTTCAAAGGCAACAGGTTCACATACCGCCAACCTAATAGAGCTGACACTGCTTGCCAATTTGACGCCGCGCGCAAACTTGCCCTGTGTGAAGATGGGACTGCATCTGAACTGACTGTAGCAGGGCTCCCTTTCCACGGCGTTGTCTTCGTGGAGTTTGACGCGCGCACGTTTGCACCAAGCCGAGTTGATGCCGAACGATAAATTGTAAAAGAAGATGAACCCGGCGATTGATCTTAGGGTGATGGGAGCGGCGACGAAAATGCAGCAACACCGTCAAAGCCCCCTTCTTCCACGCCCCACCGTGCGCGTCAGCATCGCCGCAATCTGCCCCTCCGACTTTCGAAAACTCTGCGCATCCGATGCCGTCACATTGAAGACGACATTCATCGCGGCACCTCCGCCGGAAGACGCCACGCCCAGCGACCCATCGGAACCGCGCTTCAGCGGCAGGATCGCCTCCGATCCGGCCTCGCCCATCAGCCCCATCTGTCCGTCCATCGGAAAATAGGTCGGCGTTGAAACGACACCTCCGGCGGCAAACGGCGTCACCCTGCCCGGCATGCCGCCATCGGCAAAAGCGGCCGCCCCGCTGAGGCTTCCGGCAAGCCCGGAGATCGCCGATCCGAGCAGCCCTTCCAGCGGCTTCAACCCCGCCGAAAGCGCAATTTCCGTCAGCCGCAATCCGGCGCCACGCAGCACATCCTCAAGCCCCTTGCCGCCGCGCGTCGCCGAGGCCAAAGCGCCTGTCAGCGCCGAGCCGAACGAGCGCGAGCGCCGCTCCAGATCGTCAAGGACATCCTTCAAGGCGTCCGCATCATCGGCCGCTGCCGAAAACCCGATCTCGTCGCGTTCCATCATTGCCTCCTTCAAAGAATACCCGCCGTCTCAGTCTGGAAACGCCGCCATCAGCGTTTCCATGCCGAAGCGATCTGGAACCGCACCACCAGCAGGCCGCAACCCGCCGAATGCAGCTTGCATCTCGCGCGGCGTCATCGACCAGAAATCCCGTGCTGGAAGCCGCAGCAAGCAAAGCCCGGCATGCATCACCGGCCCCCAAGGAAACGGGGCCGGCAAGCCACCATCCTTGCCCGCTGCGGCTCTCAAGGGTTTGCGCCGTCCTCCGCTGCGCCAAAAGTCGCCGCCAGCAGCTCGCTGGTCAGCCGCGCCAGGCCGGCAATACCGCCATCGATGCTCATGACCGCCACATCTTCGTCGGACACCAGATTGCCGCCGCCCCGCAGACCGGCACTGAGTATCCGGATCATGTCTTCCGCCTTCAGCCGCCCGGCTGAAAACCGCGCTGCCAGCTCCATCAGATTGTCAGCCGCAAAAGCGGTCTCCAGTTCGGCGAGGCTGCCGAGCGTGAGGCAGAGAATCCGTCGCTCGCCGCCGATGACAGCCTCCACCTCACCGCGATGCCGGTTGGCCCGACCAGCCATCCCAGTGTTCCGCCCGACCATCACAGCGCCGCAAAGGTCAGGGCACCGGCCGATTCCAGCGCCGTTTCAAACAGGATTTCGCCATTGTACTGACCCGAATATTCCAGCGCCGTCACCTGGAACGGCCCGGTCAGCGTGCCGAAATCCGGGATGATAATTTGCCAGTTGAGAATAGCGCCATTGAAGAACGCCGCGCGCACCAGCGCATCCGAGCTCTGATCCTTGAAGATACCGGCGCCCGACACGGACGCGCGCTGCACGCCTGCCCCGCCCAGAAGCTCCCGCCACCGTCCCGCCGATTCCGCATCCGTCGCGTCCACCGTTTCGGCGTTGAACGCCAGCCGTTTTGAGCGCAACCCCGCCACCGTCAGGTAAGAGCCGCCATTGTCGATCTTCAAAAGAAGATCCTTCCCCTTCTGCGCCACCATGTCTTCATCCTTCTCAGAAACGAAAAAGGCGCCCGGGGGCGCCAACAAACTCACACCTCAAGTACGCAAAGCTTCACTCCGTCACCGCCCGAAAGACCATTTCCGCCACATGCCCCTTGGCCTTGGCATCCCGGCCAATCCTGGTGCGCCGATGTAAAATACTGACCAACGCAAATCCGGCCAGGACGAGAGGCACGTCGTTCAGGAGGCTGCGTACCAGCGCGGCAATCTCCTGCGCTATCCGGCTTCCACCTTCGCCGGTCAGCACCTCAAGCGTGACCAGATGCTCTTCCCCCACTTCGCTCGCCGTCGATGCATCCCGGCTGTCGATCCCGGCAATGAAAATGCATGGCCGGTGCGATCGTGGCTGCAGGTGATCGTGAACCCCATCGGCCCCGATCAGCACCGTCAGCGCCGCGTCACCGGCAAGCCTTCCGAAAACCGCCTTCTGCAAGGCGCCTGCAGCGCTCATCGCCCATCCTCCGTGCAACGGCAAACCAAATATCGCCTTGTCTCGTCCGGGTCATGAAATGCCCGAACAGCAAAAACCCGCGTCCCCTTGCGAAACCGCATGCCCGCCGCGATATCCTCGCGGAAGCGGATCCAGATGCGGTGTGTCACAATGAACACCTCCGCATCCGCCCACTCCTCTTCGGTGACGGCGACAGGCTCGATCCGCGCCCAGAGCGAGGTCACCAGCGCGAAACCCGGCACGATGCCGCCCTGGCCATCGCCGGCATCACTGCGCATCTCCAGGTCGAGCCGCGCCGATAGCTGTCCGGGATCGAAAGTGACGGCACCCATCGTCACAGCCCCCGGCGGCAAAAGGGTGCGATCAGCCGGTCGTAACCGGCAGGCACCGCGGCCGGCTGGTTGTCGATTGAGACCGCGCCGCGAAATTCGTAGAGCAGCGCCGCATGCAACAGCAGCGCCCGTTTCAGCGTGTCAGGCACATCCGCGCCGGTCACCCCGAAACCGGCCGTAAAATCGATCTCGATACCGTTGATCGGCCGTCCCGGCTGCGGTTGCTGTGGCAGGATCAGCCGCGCCGGGCGCGTCTGTCCGTCCAGCACGAAACCGGCGGCATTAACGGGAGCCGGCATGCCATCCGCATCATAAACCGTAACCGCGTCAATCGTTTGCACCGGCCCCATGCCAATCTGAATCACACGCGACAGCGGCCAGTCGTCGAGATAGAGCCGGAAGGTTCGCATCAAAAGCGAAAGTCCGGTCTGCCGCTCCAGATGGTCGCGCACGGTGCGGATCAGCCCGGTGATCAGCGCATCGTCGGCGCTTATCTCGACGCGCAGATGCGCCTTCGTCTCGGCAAGCGTCAGCGGCTCGCCGAGCGGCGGCGCCAGTTCGGTGATGGTCATGGATCTCTCCGTCAATGAGGCGGTGGGGCGATTGGAATGGGTGGACGCAGCGGGAGGGGAGCTGCGTCCACCCTCGCGCACTGCGGCAGGGAAGACCGCCGGCGCGAATGGTTGCCACCTGTGAGAAAGGGTGGCCTTACGCTTATTCAAGATGCCGCGAATTTAATCAGCTTGATAGCCTCAAAATTTTGCACTCCACCACCGACGCGTTTGGTGGTGTAAAACAGCACATAGGGTTTTGCCGAATAGGGATCGCGCAGCACCCGCACCCCTGTGCGGTCAACGACCAGATAACCGGCGGCAAAGTTGCCAAACGCGATTGACGTGCTGCTCGCGCCGATATCCGGCATGTCCTCGGCCTCGGCAATCGGGAACCCCATCAGCGAGGCCTGTTGTCCGGCCACTGCCGGCGGACGCCAGAGATAGTTGCCGTCAGCATCCTTGAACTTGCGGATCTCGGCCTGGGTCTTGCGGTTCATCACGAAGGTGGCGTTCTGCCGGTGCCCGGCCTTCAGTGCATAGATCGTATCGATCAGCGTGTCGGACGGGCCACTCGCCTTGAAGGCACCAGCAGCACCCGTGGCAATATAGCCGATGTTGCCCCAGCTCCAGCTCGCCTCAGCCACATTGGTATAGCTCAAGAAGCCCTTCGGCTTGTTGGTACCGTCGCCGGAAACGAAGGCCGTGCCTTCCTGCTCGCCAAAGGCGATATCGACTTCGGAGGCAATCCAGTTCTCGATATCCACGGCCGCATCGTCGAGAAGAGCCGCTGTCGCGGCCGGCATGGCGTAAAGTTCCATGGTCGGGAAAGAAAGTTCGGCCAGCTGCGGCGTGCCGGTTTGTGGCCGCGCGGCCGTCTCCGCCACCCACCCGGTCGCCATGCCTGAGAGCGCAAACGGTTTCTTCAGCACCGCGCCTGAGACCTGTCGCACCGTCGCCATCGAGCGGATCGGCGAGACCACCGAAAGCCGGCGGCCGATCTCGGGATCCGTTTCGTTCGGCACCAGGTAGCCGCCGTCGCTGGCCGAACCGATCGAAAATGCCTTGGCTTCCAGCTCGCGCAGCGCCTGCTCGTCGCCCCGGCGGATATAGCTTTCAAACGCCGCCTTGTGCTCCATCGTCTCCAGGCTGGCTTCGCCGCTGCGGCCCAGCGCCGGCCGCGCCTTCTTCAGCATCATCTGGTCGATGACGCGCTTCTGCTCGTCCATGCTGCGCGAGATGCGGTCCATCTTGTCGCGGGTGACGACGTCGGCCGTCAGCTTGCTTTCCAGCTCGCCCAGCCGCCGGTCATTGGTTTCCTTGAATGCCTCGAAGGCCCCCATGAAATCCTCGAATGCCGCCGTCATCGTTTCCGGCGCCGTCTTGATTTCCGGGGCAACCCGGCCTTGTGGCGCCACATTGCTCTGCTCGTTCATTGGCCTGTCCTTCTGTCAGAGAGCTTCATCATCCGGGCCGCCCGCCGCATCGTGCGCACGAGCTCCGTTTCCTTGTCGCGGAAGAACCGCGCATTCTTGACGTTCGAAACCCGTGCCGATGGCAGCATCGGAAAGGTGACGATCGAGATTTCCCAGAGATCGGCTTCAAGGATGCGGCGCACGCCGGTCTTGCCGTCGGTCCTTGCCTTGACGGAAGCCGATCGACAGCCCGTCGAGCGCGCCGGCCTTCATCAGCATGTGCACTTCTTGCGCCCGTGCGACCCCAGGCGACAAAAGCCCTTCGACATAAAGGCCGCGCGCATCCTCGCGGATGGTCTTCCAGGTGCCCAGCGGCTCGCCGGGATCATGCTGAAACAGCATGCGCACGCAACTTGCGCCGCGCCGCGCCAGCGATTGCTGAAAAGCGCCCGGCGCAATCGCATCCTTGCCAAGATCCACCTCGCCAAAAATGCTGGCATAGCCGGAAAACCGTCCCTCCCCGGTCACGCCGGAAAGCGTCAGATTGGCAAACTTCTGCGTTCGCCAGACAGGCATCCTGTCGGTCGTCATGGGTCTCTCTCCGACGGTTAAAAATGCAGTGGACGGGAAAGCCGGCCGCCAGGCGTCACCGCCTTGCCAGCAAAATTATTCAAAGCCCGGGCTTGATCGCTGGCGGTCCCGGTCTATCTCGACCCGGGTCGTCTTCGAGGGACGGCCGTGGACTGACGCAGGATGCGATGCGGCAGCGACACACCCGGGCGGAAACATTTGATCCGCCCGGGATGACAGCCGGCAAATGCGCCTGCGGCACTGCCAACCTAATCCGGCCGCGTCCCAAACCGTTCCGCCACGCGCACGGCCGCTCCCATCACCCACCAGGCAATAAGGCTGGATGCCGCGGATCCGGTCAACATCACCTCGGCGCCTGAAAGGCTGCCGGCGATATCGAGCTTGGTGACGATCCACAGTCCCGCCGGTCCGCCGAAAATCAGCCCGCAGGAAAGGCCGGTGAAAAAGCGCGAGGCAGCCTCGCGCTTGCCCTTCGGCAACATATAGATCAGCGACACCGCAGCGCCGGCCGCAGCACCGATACCCTTGGCGGCCCAAAGGCCCGGGTCATTGCCAAAATCAGCCATTTGTTAAGCCCTTGATGCTATTATTGGAATTGCGTCATCCTCACCCTGCTGCAGCGAACTGCCGCGGGGTGATGCGCAGCGTGACGGTGCGTCAGCTGGAGCATTTTCTGAATCTTATGAATCGGTTGCGGCGTGGTGTTGAAAGGTTGAATCAGCCGCTTCACACAGTGATTCAACTGACGCAGGATTCGAGCCCTAAGTCTTTGATCGGACTGTATCGTTTAAGTCTCGAACTGGTCGAGCTCGTCGTTCGCATCCGGAACACGCGGATTTTGCCGCCCGTGCCGAATGGCCAAGACAACGATGGCACCGCCGGTTTCAATATAGTCGATGACGTAGGGCGCGGACACGTATCGTCTGACGCCCGGGATCATCGCGACGGCCTGCCGGCCTATGGATGTTCGGCCAGGATTTCGGCGGCCTTCCGTATCTGCCGCGCCGTCGCTCTGGCCGCCCGCTTGTCGAAACGGCCAAGATAGGCTTGCTCCGCCTTGAGATAGGCCAGAGCCCGTTCGGAGAACCGGACTTTCATCAGGCGGCGTCGTCTTCAGCCTGCCGGTCGAGCTCGCTGAGAACAGTGTCCAGATCGTGAACCTTGCCATCCTTGACGTCCTGCATCCCTTGCGCAATCTCAAGAATGTCTGCACCCTCATTGAGAAGATAATACCGCATCGCCCGAACCATCACCCAGCTGCGGGAGCGCTCACTCGTTGCGGCGATCGTCTCGATATCCTTGAGCACATCCACCGGCAGACGCAGCGCGATCGGATCGGACAGAACGGGTTTGGCCATCATCGCCTCCATTTGTTATACGGCGTATAACAAAATACCAAGACACCCATCTCTCAAGTGTCGCCCTCAATACCCCACCGCCTGCCGCTTCTCCTCGTCGCTCAAGAAATCCGCGTCCTTCATCCGCCCCCAGACCTCGCTGCGCTCACCCGTCAGCCCGGTCACCTGGTCGAGATCCGGCACCAGTTTCAGTGTCTCGCCCAACCGCCCGGAAAGCCACCCCGACAGCGCTGCCGCCGTACGATAAATCATCGGCAAAACGGTCAGCCGATAGAGCGCCCGGTTGGCCTCCTGATAGTTGGAATAGGTGTTGTCGCCGGGAATGCCGAGCAGCATCGGCGGCACCCCGAAGGCAAGCGCGATATCGCGCGCTGCCCCATTCTTCGCCTCGACGAAATCCATGTCCTTCGGCGAAAGCCCCATCGCCTTCCAGTCCAGTCCGCCTTCCAAGAGCAGCGGCCGCCCGGCGCGGATCGGACCGGAATAGCCCTCGTCCAGCTCGCTCTTCAACCGGTCGTACTGGTCGGCCGAAAGATTGCCGCCCTCCTTCGGTTGGTAGACCAGCGCGCCCGAAGGCCTGGCCGAATTGTCGAGCAGCGCCTTGTTCCATGTCGCCGCCGCATTGGAAAGGTCGAGCGCCATCTGTGCCGCCGCCAGCGGCGGAAAGCCAAGGTGATCGTCGAGCGGATGAAACAGCCTCAGATGCAGCAACCCGTCGTCCCCGGCCGAAATCCGCCGCACCAGGCTGCCAACCCGGTATTCGTAAGCCTCCGGCCAGCCGTCCCGCCCTTCGAGAATGCGCACCCGGTCCGGCCGCAGCAGATGCAGTTCGCGCACCACGCCGCCGATCTCGGCCGCATCGACATAGGCATTGCCGGACAGCAACAGATGGCCATAGAGCGTCTCGAGGAAATCATGTCCCCCCATCCGCCCATTCGGCCGTGCCAAAAGCGCCAGCACCGGATGCTCGCTTCGCTCCTGCGTTCCCTCGTAGACCAGCAACGGCACGTTGGCCGTAGCCTCCGAAATCAGCCTGACTGCCCGGTGCGCCACCGGATTGCGCATGAACCCTTCGCGGGCCAATGCCGCATAGGACCGCCCGGTCCAGTGCGCCCGTCCTTCCTGCGCAATCGCAATGAAACTTGAGGCCGCCTTGGTTTCGCGTGAAGGGTCGCTTTCCACCGGGCGGCGCCACGGCAGACGGAATGGATTTTTCATGATCTCGCTATCCTTGAGTGCCGCCCAAGCGCGGCCTGAAATCGGGATGAAAACTGACGCCTCTATTCCACCCGCGCCTGCCGGATCGCGGCGAGATATCGCCTGCCGTATCCCGCCACCAGTTCCGCCCGGTCGCGGCCATTGATGATCCGCCGCGCGCCGGTCCAGTCTTCGTGGTCTGCGGAGAAGTATTGCCCCAGCCTGCGGCCGGTAAACGCGCCGGTCTGCATGCCGATGAACAGGATGTCGGCGGCAACGGCCATTTCCATCGCCCGCTCCGGCCGGGACACCAGGTCGATCCCGGTTGCGAGCGTCATGTTTTCGTAATTCACCCTGTGCGTCAGCTGCACCAGCCCACGCCCCAGCCAGCTCTTCCCCTCGGCATCCCGCCGCCAGTAAGGCACGGACACAGAGGGCAGCCGGCCGTTGTCAAATGCGCTGTCAAGAAGAGCAATCGCCCGCGCGTCGCTTTTGGCAAAGGTTTCGCGCACCGGCTGCATGGTCCGGCCGGTCTCGTGATGCGCAGTCGCCAGCATATAGGCGAGCCAGCGATCGTCGATCCCTGCTGCAACCCCGACGCGATCGAGAATCGCCGTCAACCCGATCACTTGGCGCCGTTTCAGCACGCCATCGAACAGGGAAACACGCACTGCCTCGAAGAAAGTTTTTCGCGCCAACATCCTCCACCCTCCACTTCCGGTCAAAAGGCTTGAAAAATATCGTGACTCTAAATCGATTTAATCAATTTAAATCGTTTAAACTGTTTAATGCCCTGATTTACTTTGGCTTTGGGATGTGAAATCTGGATTTAGCAATATGATATTGCCTTGATCGAGGAGGATCGAATGAACGCTCAGAGCAAGATACAGGCCGACACCACCCGCTCGACGGTACCGCAGCACATCCTCGACCGGTTCGAAAATGCCTGGCAGCAGATGCGTGCAAACGCCACCGCCGAGCCGAAATCATACGCGACCGAAGACGACAAGCGCTGATCGCCTCTCCGGAATTTCCGATCGCCCGCGCACAACCGAAGCGGAACCTTCCGTCTCGGCCTGCGTTGTCGGTCGTTGCAGAAAGAACGAAAGGATCGCCCATGCCGACCCAGCAAATCTCCCAGGCCCAGTTCGAACGCCTCGAAAACGAGTGGCGCCAGATCCGCGAAACCGCATCGACGGCACCCAAGCCCGCTGCCACGGCATCGGCTAAGTAATTTCGCAGTTCTGCCGCACGACACCCTCCCCTTGAGGGGGAGGGTCGGAGCAAAGCTCCGGGGTGGGGTGACCGCCAAGTGCTCGCAACATCGATCCATCGGCACCCGCTTTCCAAGCCCATCAAATCCCCCTGACCCGCGGCTCGCCGCCGCCGTCCAGCATCAGCGCTGTCAGCGCCCAGACCAGCGCATCCAGCCGGTCGGGCGAGCGGCCCGACGACAATCCGTCCGGCCCGAAATCGCACATCTGGTCTTCCAGTGCCGGAAACGATCCGGCATGCACCACCCGGCCCTGTTCGTAGAGTGCTGCCACCGGTTCCGCCCGCAGCCATTTTCCACGCGATGCCCTGACTGATGTCACCGGTAGCGGCGCATCAATGCCGCGCAGTACGGCAGACACCATGTCGCCACCCTGGTTGACCTCGGCAACGATCCGGTCGGCGTCAAAACGCTTGTACGCGCGAACCACCGCACCCGCCCATCCGGCCGGGCTTGCGCCCTCGACCGAACAATCGGCCAGCACCACGCCGCGCCCGGTGCGATCGAGCCCCGCCACGATGATACCGCAACAGGATTCCCGCCCCATGCCAGCCGGGGGATCGACCGCGACGACGATGCGGCCAAGTGGCCCGGTATCGCGCAGTTTCAACGCCTCGATCCCGGCGCGCGACCAGAGCGCAGCCTCGCGATCCTCGATCATCTCGCCGTCGAGTTCCTGCCTCCCCAGCCGCGTGCCGCCGTAGCGCCCGGCCATGGCTGAGAGAAATCCCGGTGCCAGATTGGCGGTATTGTCGCTGGTCCGGATCCGGCATGTCGTGGTGCCGGGGTCGGCGATCAGCGCCTTCAGCACAGGCACCGGTCGCGGCGTCGTCGTCACCAAAGCGCGCGGATGATTGCCCAACCGCAGGGCAAACTGCAGCATGTCCCAGGTCTCCTGCCCGTGTTTCCATTTGCCGAGCTCGTCGCACCAGGCATAGTCGAACTGCGGCCCGCGCAGGCTTTCGGGGTCTTCCGAGGAAAAGATCTGCGCCACCGTGCCGTTCGGCCAGACCAGCCGCCGCCGCGAGGCCTCGAAGTCCGGCCGGTTGTTGCGCGCAATCCGGCAAATGCCGGAAACGCCGTCGATCATCACCTCGCGCGCATCGCCCAGCGTCTCGGCCACCAGCGCGATCCGCAATCCCGGCCGCGCCGCCTTGCCGGCCGCCAGCTCCTGCACCCATTCGGCGCCCGCCCGCGTCTTTCCCGACCCGCGCCCGCCCATCAAAAGCCAGACGCGCCAGTCACCTTCGGGCGGTTTTTGTTCGGAACGGCCGGTATTATTCCAAGCACTGAGCACACGCTGGATTTTTGCAGAGTCGGCGATCGTAAAAGCTCTTGCCGCTTCCGCATGTCCCGCTGGTGAGCTTGCCTCGTGGGGAAGATTTCTGCTGGTCGGGACCGTATCGCCGATACCGATGGCCAATCCTTTTGCGTTGCCATCGTGATAGGCCACTGTGCCGCTCACCGGCTCGTCGATTGCGCTATCGGGTGCCGCATCGCGACAGTTTTCTCCGACACTCTCTACGGCAGGAAACGGCTCCTGATCACCCCGCAGCAGGTTACCCGTCAGCCGTTCCAGCAAGCGCTCGGTCTTGATGTGCGCATCGAGCATCCAGCCCACTTCCGTACTGTAAAATGCACCGACCTCGTCCTTCTTTCCAGTCAATGTCTTTGCCCGGCTCCGCTTACGACGGTCCACTGGACCGGGCGTCGCCGATGGCTTGCTCGGCAAGCGAACGCTCCACCTCAATGAATTCAGCTGCAGCTTCTCTCGCTCGTTGTTGTTCGCGTTCACGGGCAATATCCTGTGCTCGGCTTTCAACCCGGGCTTCGAACTCGGCCTGAAGCTTTTCAAAACCCGCCTGGTCGAAGTCCTGCTCAGCCATCACCTGCCGGTCATGTGCAATTGTCCTTTGCAGGCTGTCGATCTTTTCCAGCGTCCGCACGATCACCGACATCGCCTCGATGCTCGCCTTGGCGTCGGCCTGGATCAGCTTGCGGTCGATCTCCTCGCCCGCCGCCTCCGCTTTGTCATCGGAGAGACGCCGCAGCCGCTGGAACTGCTGCATCTGCTCGCGCAATTCCTTGGTCATGCCGTTCAGCATGTCCTGCAGGTCATCGAGCGGTGACACGGCTTCCGCCTTGGTCTCGAGGATCACCCGGCGGGCAACATCCTCAAGCGCGGCATCCGCCTCTTGCGGCCACGCCCCGCCATACACCGGCGCCTTCGGCCACAGGCCAAACAGCTCCGGATCGAAATCCAGATCAGACGTCATGACAATGTCCTAGAAACTTAACCCTCCCCTTGAGGGGGAGGGTCGGAGCGCAGCTCCGGGGTGGGGTGACCACTATGGAAATCAAAGCTCATCGCCGAAACAGCGAAAACAGCCGCTTGCACCCTCTTCTCCCCGGCGGGGAGAAGGTGGCCCACAGGGCCGGATGAGGGGGCCGCGATCTCAAATGATAAGGAAACCCGGCGTCTCGCGCCGGTAATATCAGCGCCGCAAGAGCGGCGAAGCATCCGCCTCACCCACTTTTCCGACTGTGCCATAAACCTATCAAACGACCGTCACGCGGTCAAGGATTATTTTCCTATTAGGATTATTTTCTTGAATTTGCGCAATTCGGGATGCGTGTTACACTTTTGCCCATGAGAACCGAGGACCTGGAAAAGCGGGCTTTGGGCCTGCCGGGCGCGGTTGAAAGCGCCCATTTCGGCAAACGCGACTTTCGCGTTGGCAACCGCATCTTCATGTCCCTGCCGGAAGCCGGCCGCGCCGTCGTCAAGTTCACCCCAGGCCAGCAGAAACTGTTCCTCGAAACCGAGCCCGGCGTCTGCGCTGCGGTTCCCGGCGGCTGGGGCCTGAAGGGCTGGACATCCGTCTATTTCACCGACGCCGAAGACGACATTATCGCCCATGTGATGGATACCGCCTGGCGCAACGTCGCGCCGAAAGGTCTGTTAAATGGTCACAAGACCTCCGCTGCTTGAGCCGTCCCAGCAAGATTGGACACCGCCACTACAGCGCCGTCGTCAGCGCAAACCAAACGGCAACCAGCGCCAGAAGAGCCGATAGCCCGCGCCGGGCCAATCGTTCGCGGCGCGGGTCGTTGAGCACCGGCTCAAGACGCGCTGCCATCAGGGCAATCAAGGCATGAATGATGGTGGCCACCGCGACATAGGCTGCGGTCAATGTCAAAGTCTGGTGGATGACCGGCTGTTCCGGCACCACGAAAGACGGCAGCACCGCGATATAGAACAACAGAGCCTTGGGATTGAGCAGGTTCGTCAGCAACCCGCGCAGGAAATAGCCGCGATAGCTGCCCGTCTGCGTTTCCTGCGGCCTGCTTGCAGAAAACCACCCTTCCGCGGCGAGATAAAACAGAAAGGCGACCCCTGCCCATCGCAGGGTCTCGTAGAGCGCGGGTGAGGACTGGACGAGTGCTGCCATCCCCAGAGCGCTGGCCACACCGATGACGGAAAGCCCCAATGCAATACCGGCGACAGCGGCAAACCCCGCCCGGCGTCCGTCCAGTGCCGAAATGACCGCAAGCCAGGTCATATTCGGCCCCGGAGTGATCTCGATCACCACGGCTGTCAGGATGAAAGGCAGCAGATTGACGGGGGACACAGGCTCGATCATTCCCGACTATAGGGCTGAAGACACCGGAGCCAAACGGTTTCTCCTCGCTTACAGCGCAATTCCACAACGCACCCGGCACTTACCGTGCGCTTTGCTCGCCCACTGTCAGCGGCCATTCCACCAGATAGTCTTCCAGCTCCTCGACATCGATATCATCTTCGGAAACCGTGCGGCCACGCACCGAGATGCCCGCCTGATGTACCGTGTCCGGATCGCCTGAGATCAACGGATGCCACCAGTAGAGATCGATCCCGTCGCGCACCAGCCGGTAGCCGCAGGTCGGCGGCAGCCAGGTCAGCGTCTCCACCTCTTCCGGCGTCAGCTGGATACAGTCCGGCACCGTCGCCTGCCTGTTCGGATAGTCCTTGCACCGGCAGCTTTCCCCGTCGAGCAGCGTGCAGCCGACATTGGTCCAGGCGATCTCGCCCGTATCCCAGTCCTCCAGCTTGTTGAGACAACAGAGCCCGCAGCCGTCGCAGAGACTTTCCCACTCGACATTGCTCATCTCGGCCAGCGATTTGGTCTTCCAGAAGGGCTGTTCGCCCATGCGCTTTATTCTTCCATCTGTTGGATTTCAGCGACAATCTTACAAAAGATTGCCGGATTTTTAAGGCTCATTACCGATATTGACGTAGAATAGAAACCCGGCCCATGCAAATATCGGCCCTGCATAATTCCTTAAACCGAAATCGGTTTAAGGAATTATGCAGCAGGTATAGAACGCTACAGCGAACCTTAGTGCGTCGTATGACGCACGGCGCTGTAGAACTTGAAGCCATCAGGATGCGACCGCGTTGCAGGATCCAAGCCAAGACGACAGCCCGAACCCGGAAAACGGCGTCCTGAAGGACGACCGTCCAAGGAAGCGCCATATCCTGCTGCGCATCGATTCGTGGATCGATTCGACCGTCTGGAATGCCGGCTTCCGGCTTGGCGTCTGGTGGGAAGACATTACCATCTTCTTCCGCCGTTTTCGCATGCGCGGCTGGAAGAAGGCGCTGTTCGAGGTGCTCGGCGAAGGCATGACCTGGGGCACGGCCGGCGCCGTGCTGATGCTGGCCTTGGCGCTTCCGGCTTTTGAGGACACCAAGGGCAACTGGCGGGCACAAAGCGATTTCGCCGTCACCTTCCTTGATCGCTATGGCAACGAGATCGGCCATCGCGGCATTATCCACGAGGATTCCGTGCCGATCGACGAGTTGCCGGATACGCTGGTCAAGGCGGTTCTCGCCACCGAAGACCGCCGTTTCTTCGACCATTACGGCATCGATTTCCTCGGCCTTGCCCGCGCCATGACCATCAATGCCCGAGCCGGCGGCGTCGTCCAGGGCGGCTCGACGCTCACCCAGCAGCTGGCCAAGAACCTCTTCCTGTCGAACGAGCGCACCATCGAGCGCAAGATCAAGGAAGCCTTCCTCGCCGTCTGGCTGGAATGCAACCTGTCGAAAAAGGAAATCCTGCGGCTTTATCTCGACCGCGCCTATATGGGCGGCGGCACGTTCGGGGCGGCAGCCGCGTCGCAATTCTATTTCGGCAAGAACATCACCGATATCAACCTGGCCGAAAGCGCCATGCTCGCCGGCCTGTTCAAGGCCCCTGCCCGCTATGCGCCGCATGTCAACCTGCCGGCTGCCCGCGCCCGTGCCAACGAGGTCCTGACCAATCTCGTCCAGGGCGGGCTGATGACCGAGGGCCAGGTGATTGCCGCGCGCCTCAACCCGGCAAAGGTCATCGACCGCGCCGAGGTCACAGCCCCGGATTTCTTCCTCGACTGGGCCTTCGACGAGGCCAAGCGCATCGCCACGCCGTTTGCCCAGCATTCGCTGGTCGTCCGCACCACCATCGACATGGGCCTGCAGCAGGCGGCGGAAGAATCGGTCGAATCCAGTCTTCGGCAATATGGCGAGACCTACAAGGTCAAACAGGGCGCCATGGTGATGATCGAGAATGGCGGCCCGGTGCGCGCCATGGTCGGCGGCCGGGATTATGGCGAAAGCCAGTTCAACCGCGCCACCAAGGCACTGCGCCAGCCGGGCTCGTCCTTCAAGGTCTATACCTATACGGCCGCCATGGAAAAAGGCCTGAAGCCGGAATCGACCATCAGCGATGCGCCGATCACCTGGCGCGGCTGGTCGCCGCAAAACTATTCCAAGGGCAGCTATTCCGGCCGCGTCACCCTGTTGACCGCCATCGCCAAGTCGATCAACACGGTGCCGGTGCGGCTTGCCAAGGATACGCTGGGCACCGAGATCATCGCCGAAACCGCAAAGAAAATGGGCATCGAAACGCCTGTTCGTACCGACAAGACAATGCCGCTCGGCACATCGGAAGTCACGGTGATGGATCAGGCGACGGCCTATGCGGTCTTCCCGGCCGGCGGTCTGCAATCGCGCCGCCACGGCATCAGCCAGATCCTCAATTATGACGGCGATATCCTCTACGATTTCGGCCGCGACGAACCGCCCGCCCAGCGCGTCGTCAGCGAACAGGCCAATGCCTCGATGAACTACATGCTGACCCAGATCCCGATCATCGGCACCGCCCGCAAGGCAGCCCTAGACAACGGCATCGTCGCTGGCGGCAAGACCGGCACGACGCAGGCTTACCGCGATGCCTGGTTCGTCGGCTTCACCGGCGATTACACCACCGCCGTCTGGTTCGGAAACGACGACTATACCTCGACCAACAACATGACCGGCGGCTCGCTGCCTGCCATGACCTTCAAGCGGTTGATGGACTATGCCGAACAGGGCATCGAACACCGGGCGATTCCCGGCATCGACAATCCGCTACCGGGGCCGGATGCGACGAAGAAGCAAACCGAGACTGCAGCCGCAAAACCGGCCGACGAAAATGCCCTGCCGCCGCTGGTGCGCCCCCGTTCGCTGTCTTCCGAGGTCACCCGGCTGTTGAAATCAATCGGCGAAAAGTTTGATACCGCCCCGGCCCTGAAAGCCCCGGCCGGTCCGCCCGGCACAGTCGCCGGACTTTAGAACCGCCAAACCGCGTTCATTTGGGATTGTAGGGAAACAGCTGGATCTGCGTCTGCGTCGGGATAGCTCCGATTGCAACGACAAAATTGCCGTCGAGCTTCAGCGGCGTATAAGTATTCTCGGTATAGCCGGCGATATCGCAAATGATGGAATTGAACGGGAAGCTCCGGCGATCGCCGATGCTGATGGTCAATTGCGTATGGTGGTTCGCCGGATGGCCGAGATTGAGCTCGTATTCGGTTTTGCCGTTGTCGACCACGCCCATAAAACCGTCCCTGCCGCAGGTTACCGAGCCATCCGCTCCGCCCGAAGACGCCATTAGGCTGTAACCGGCCGATCCCTCGGCTTGGCCGGGAACGATTTCGAGGCGCAGGTGAACAGCCTTTCCATCGGCATTGGCCAGCGTTGAAAACAGAGTTTCAGCCGCCCTTACGTCCGGCTTGGCGTAGTCCAATGCGGCAACCACGGATACCGGCGGTTCCGCCATGGCGGGAGCTACCCAGCAAAAACCGGCAGCCGCGGATAAACAATACAAGACCCTCATGGACTTCCTCCCCATTTGGCAGCCTTTTCCTGAAAGACTTCTAACAAGAGTTGCATCGAAGTTCCATCTTCGGCACACCTTCAATCATCATACAATCAACCGGGACATGCAATTTCAGGCGAAAACCCTTGACTCCAAAGAAATCGTTAATATTTTACTAAACCCTTGGATGTGTCACAGGGGGGCATTGCCAAATGGCGTTCAAATACAACAATAGCGCGATTATTCCACTCAAACCGGGCCATTCCGTAAGCAAGGGATGGACGAGCGTCACCGGCAACAAGCCGATGGGCGTTACGTGGCATTGGACGGCGATCGAAAGCCTGTCGGTCACGCGCAGCGTGCTTGGCGGGCCAAGCGCCACCAGCAAGGGCATAGCCTCGGCACATTATGGGATCGGCAGAACATTTGCCGAGGGCGTGGACCGCTATGTCAGCCTCGAAAACCGCTCGTGGCATGCCGGCAAGAATCAGGTCATGCGATGGGACGGCAAAAAATCGTTGAAGACGGAAAGCGGCGCACGTGCCTGCATCGGCATTGAAACCTGCAATCTCGGCTATGAACGGCCCGGAGT
The DNA here is from genome assembly GCF_049897905.1 of Pararhizobium sp. PWRC1-1. Classification (NCBI taxonomy): domain Bacteria; kingdom Pseudomonadati; phylum Pseudomonadota; class Alphaproteobacteria; order Hyphomicrobiales; family Rhizobiaceae; genus Pararhizobium; species Pararhizobium sp. PWRC1-1. The sequence goes on from NZ_JAFCXE010000002.1 coordinate 387,077, forward strand.
ACCCGCCAAAGCCGATTGGATCAAGGCTGTCAACACCGACAGCAAATGGCTGATGAAGATGCAGCCGTGGACCGACGAGCAGTTCGAGATGATGGTTGCGGTCGGCAAGGAAATCCTTGCCCGATGGCAGCATATCGAGGTCCGCCACCACCATGGCCACCACGATATCTGCCCCGGCTACAAGCAGGATGTCGCCGGCTTCTCCTTCGCTAAGCTGCTGCGGCGTATCTATGACGACGACGACATCCCCGACGTCTGGGCAGACCTTTGGTCAACCCAGGCACGGCAAAAGATCCTTGTCTTTCTCGGCTACGACCTCGGCCCATGGGGCGCTGATGGCCATTGGGGAGAGTTCAGCCAGAGGGCGCTCGACGATTTCCAGAAACAGTGCAAGGCGGTCCGGGTTCCGCATTGGACGACTTTCACCTGCTGGGACGTGCATGATGCACTCGCTACCCGGGGAACGACGATCGCGGCAGTCACGGCTGGCTGATCCGCCGTCTCACATCAGAAATGCACGACAGTTTGGGGTTTTTGTTACCGGAGTGAATATCATGTCTGAGCCCATCATCGACCGCGCCCATTTCGAAGCCAAATTTCCGAGCGCCAAGCTCTACGGCAAGACCCTGACCGCTGACCGCAAGCAGGGGTTCAACGCCATCTTCGACAGCTGGGATGCGGTCGAAAGTTACGATTCGCTGGAATGGCTGGCCTATGAGCTGGCGACGGCCTGGCACGAGACCGGCGGCCGGATGCAGCCCGTCCGCGAAGGTTTTGCCACCAGCGACGCCGGGGCCTACACGGCCGTGACGAAATACTGCAAGGCCCAAGGCATCTACAATTACGCGGCGCGGCACACCAACGGCAATTCCTATTACGGCCGCGGTTATGTGCAGCTGACACACGCCGTCAATTACAAGAAGATGGGCAAACACTTCGGTCTCGGCGACACGCTTTATGCCAATCCGGACAAGGTGCTTGATCCGCATACGGGTGCAAAAATCCTCATCCACGGCATGATGGACGGCCTGTTCCGGCCCTCCAAGGGCACGCTTGTCGATTATTTCAACGGCGCCAGCCAAAGGTGGTTCGAAGCCCGCGATCTTATCAACGGCGACAAGGACAAGAAGCCCGCCTGGACCGGCGAAAGAAGATCGGAACGCTCATCGCCGATTACGGCAAGGCATTTGTTTCCGTGCTTCGCTACAAGTGAATGCCGCCGGCGAGATGCGACGATACGGTAGATGGTTCAAAACAATGATCGATTTCAGACCAGAATCGTGCGACGGTCGAGGCGACGTAGAAACGCCTTTTCGAAGGCAGGGCTGCATTGTCTCGACGCCAAACGGTAGAATATCTTGTTCCGTATCCCCTTTCTCGTTGCCCTTGCCCTCATCGTCGCCTTCGGCGTCGGCATCATCTCGACCGTTTCGGCGCTGAAGGCGACGGTCGGATTTGGCGCGATCGCGCTCGGCCCATGGGTTGCCTTTCCCGATGCGCAGACCGAAAATACCGACCCTTACGCCAAGGCGCACCGGGCGCGAGCCGGCAAGCTGCTCTATGGCGGGGCGGAAGGCCTGGAGTTCACCGCCGCCATGGACAGCACCGGCGAAAAGCTGTCCTCCGGCTGTTCCTATGATATTATCGGCACCACCCCGCCCGCCCGGTTCTGGACGCTTTATACGGCCAATGCCAGCGATCAGCCGGCCAAAACCGATCCGGCCTTGCCGTCCGCGATCAACGCCTGGACCGTACTGCGCGAACCCGACAGCACCTTTGTCATCCATGTTTCACCGGCCGCCCAGCCCGATAACTGGCTGGCGATCCGCCGTATCGGCCCCTTCAAGCTGGTGCTGACGCTGCTCGACACACCGACCGCCGGTTCCTCCGGTCTGATTGATCTCGCCATGCCGGCGATCGTCAAGACAGGATGCCCCGATGCGTAGCATTGTCTTTGCCATCCTCGTCGGTCTTGTCGGAGCAGCCCTGCTCCACATCGTCATCGTTCTGGCCCTGCCGCGGTTTACCGGCAAGGACGCCTATAGCCGGGTCCTCGGGCTCTACGAGATGGACAGCTTCTTTTCGCTGAGCGCTGAACCGGGACCAACGGGCCTTGCCAATGACGATCCGTACCTGCGTACCGCCGTTTGCGGATTTTCGGTGGATGGGGGGCCTGCCCGCTTCGTTGCCAAGGGTGCAGTACCCTTCTGGTCTCTGTCGATCTATGATGCCAATTCCAACGAGATTTTCAGCATGAACGACCACACGGCGGTCAACGGCAATTTGGACCTGGTCATGGCGACGCCGATCCAGCTGGTTGACCTAAGAAAGGCGCCACCGGAAAACCTTGCCCAATCGATCCTGGTGGAAATGCCGGATGAAGAGGGCTACGCCGTGTTGCGTGCACTGGCGCCCATGGATAGTTTTGAAGAGACAGCCCGCGATTTTCTGGCAGAATCAAGCTGCGAACCATTCCGCAGGTGATCGGGAAGCGGTCACGGCAAAGAGCATTGGGAATGCCACGAACCACGCATTCGCCAGCACACTGCAGCGAGACTCAAAAACCAATGGATCAGTGCTTGTTGGCTTTGCCTGCGGGCGGCTTTGCCGATGCTCCGGCGGGGTGGCCGTCAAGGCGTTCGTAGCGAATGCCGGTAAACAACAGGATCTCGGCTTTTTGCGGCACGATCGGACCCATTGAGGGTTTGGGTGGTGCCCGTACAAGACGGTCCTCTAATCTGATAACCTCTGCCATGCTCGTCTCCAAAAATGGTTGAGACGGATGAACGATTGACCGATTTCACCCTGCCCGTTTTCGGGCTGACGCATTCCGGCTTGCTGCCCGGACAATCTGCGTCTTTCTCGTCTGCTCCTTCTTCCGGGAAGATCCGGATATCATGCCAGTCATGCAAGCGTGCCATTTTAGGCCTGAATTGCAGGCTATCGCCTGATTTGCGCTGCCGCCCGATTGAGCCATACGATCGTTAACAGTTTCTTAACGGCCAAACCCAGTCTTCGCTATGCTCTGCCATAACCATGAAAATCATTGTGGGCAAAGATGTGGCCCTATCAAAAGATGTCCGGCACCGGAGCGCCGGACATGATTAAAAGCTTGCATGAACAGAATAGAGGAGAGACTATCTACCGGCTGTTCCAAAGGGAACAACACAGGCCCCTTCCGCTCTGGCGCCGCGGTTTAGCGCCGCGCCAGAAGGCCGATCACGAAGGAAACCCCGGCAATCGCCAGCAATGTGGAAACGGGTTCTTCGCGGATGCGCTCGCGCAGGCGCTCGGTCAGCACTTCGGCTTCGGATGTCACCACGGCCTTAGCACCGCTACCGATGGCGGAAACGGATTCCGTCAGACGCGCAATCTCGGCGCGCAGTTCCGCAATCTGGTTGTCGAGATCGACCCGCGCCGCGCTGGCTTCGATTTCTGCGACGGCTTCGTTCGGCACGGCTGAGAATTTCTTTTCGACCATAGTTGGGCTCCTTTTGCGATCCCACCATAACGCGCCAGCCTGCCTTTGGTTCCCTGTTTCCGCTACGCGGCAAAAGCTCTTTTCATTTCGCCTGCGGGCCTCAGCCGATCTGCGGAACAAAGCGGACAAGCTTTGCGTTTATCCTGTCGGCAACGTGCACATCAAAACAGCGTCATCTCAAAAAAGACATAAAAACAAAGGTGTTTGCGCTGAACGGCTCGGACTCGACTGCGAAGCGGTGCCGGATTGATAGGATGAGCAACTCATGACGACACAAAGACCATTTTCATTGAAGTCCACGCTGCTGGCGGTCGCTGCGACGGCAGCGTTTCTGTTGCCGGTAGCCGCGCAGGCGGCAGAAGGCTATGCCACCACCAATGTCAACATGCGATCCGGCCCGAGCACACGCTATCCGGCCGTCACGAGCATTCGGGCTGGTACACCCGTTCAGATTCACGGATGCCTTGCCGACACCCCATGGTGCGACGTATCCTTTTACAAGGGCAGGGGCTGGGTTGCCGGCCGGTATATCCAGGCGGAGTACCAGCGGCGGCGCATTTACGTGGAGCCGGACTACTACGACAATCTCGGCATTCCGCTGATCACCTTCGAAATTGGAAACTACTGGGACCGCAACTATCGCAATCGCGATTTCTACCCGGACCGGAATTCCTACCGCCGCGACAGGGACCGGGACCGTTATGATCCGGATCGCCGCCCACGCCGCGATTACAACACGTTCGACCGGCCGCGCCGCAGCGATGATGACGGCCTTACGCTGGATCGCCCCCGGCGCGACCCGGACCAGGAACGGATCGACCGCCGCCGCGACGACAACGACCGGCAGTTCCGCGAAGAGCAGAACAATCGGCTCGACCGGGATCGTGAACGCATCGAACGCCGCAACCGTGATGCCGAGCAGCAGCAACGGCAACAAAGAGATGCCGACCAGCAACAGCGCCGCAACGATCAGCAGCGAGACTTTGGCGGTCAGGATGACGCCAACAACAATGGTGGCCGCGACGGCTCTAACAATAACGGACATCGCGATGACATGCCCGGACGTTGCAGAATAGGCGATGTGAACTGCAACTAACTCCAGCTCACAAATGCTTGAGAAACGGGCGGCGCAATGCCGCCCGTTTCCCTTGGCAGGCTGCTCATCGTTGACGCGACGGAACAATATCATCGCGCATGGGTTGTCCCTTCATGACGGGAGAACAGCATGTTTCCAAGCCCTTTACCCCGGTGGACCGGAGAAGACCGCCGCCGGCAATGTCTTCGCAATGTCTATCCTGCAATCCTCTTGCTTGTCGAAAGGGCGCATCTCGCTGGCTGGAGCCGTGAAGAAATCCTGATCGCCATTGCCGACGCCGCCGATAGCCAGCTCTGCGATATGACCGAGGCGGGGGCATTGATTGATAACGAGGATCCGTTCGAAGAGCCGCGAAGAACCTGTGCAAAAGTGATCTCTCTGCCGAAGTAATACCACTTTGACGCTGCGGTAAACGCAATGTTAACCACGTCGCCCTACTCTGACACCATCATTCAGCCATGAACGGCAGGGTCGGCATTGCCTTAGTCGGCACCAATGTTTTCAGCGCCTTAGCGTCGATTGCACTGGCAGCAGCCACGGCGTCCGACGATGTCTCCTGCGGGTCGGTCTGAATTTCGGCACCCTTTCGGATGAGCGGCGGAACCCGTCTGTCCGAATTCGGGACGGTGATGTTTTGCGTACGAATGGGTGTGTCCGTGACGGATCGGTTTCGTGAGTTGGAAAGACCGCAGACAGGGCGGCTGAAGGACGTGGTCCTGATGGCAACCGTGACCGGTTTCGAAGGCCTTCGCCATCCCCGCAGAACAGACCTCAAGCAATTCTCCGAGCTATTCGAGCCGCTGTTTTCCGCCTCCAGCGATGAAGCCCGCCGTCAGGCGGCCGCCGCCCTGTCCCAATGTCAGCATGTGCCGCAGTCGGTCGCGCTGCAGATCGGCAATGCGCCGGTATCGATCGCCGCGATTTTCCTCACCCGATCGACCTCGGTTACCGACGCAACACTGATGCAGATCATTCGTGCTCAGGGACCGGCCCACGCCACGGCAATTGCCCGCCGTGATAATCTCTCCGTTCAGCTGGTCGATGCGCTGGTTGAACGGCGCCAGACATCCGCAGCGCCGGCAAAGCCTGCCACTGCGGCCCCGCCAACCCTGGCGGCCGAACAGCGCCAGCCGGAAGTGACCGCGCGGGAAATGACCACTGCGAAACTTCTGCGCGAGGAAAAGCTGCGCGGTGATATCCGCTCGCTTGCTCGTGTCACCCGGCCGGCACATCCGGCGATCGAGCCGTTGAGCCCGCTGCACGAGGCACTGCTGGTTCGTTTTGCCCGCTCCGGCGAGGCCAATCTGTTCGCCGCCAGCCTTGCCAGCGCCCTGTCGTCAAGCCGGGATCTCGGCGAGCGCATCCTGCTCGACATTTCCGGCCAACAGCTCGCCACGGCGCTTGTCGCTCTGGATATGTCTGCTGCGGACAGCCTTTTCGTGCTTTCGGCGTTTTATCCCGACCTTGCGGAGCGCTTTGGCGCTGCGACACGCGGCGATGCCTTGCTCGCCTCCCTGCACATCACGGCAAGTCGCGCCCGCGTTCAAGGGTGGCTGCAAACCGAACGCGAGGATACCAAAAGCGCGCCGGGACATCAGCCCTATCTCGCACTGGACCGGGGTGCCGACCCGCGCCAGGCCGCCGCCCGGCAGGATACGGCCCGCACGGCCCAGACCGGCCAGCCGAAGCGGTCTTTCGGCCGCACGCACTAAACGTCCAACAGATCAGCTGTCTTTTCCGGCCGTGACATCAAACAGGTCGCCACGTGTATCGACTTCGATTTCCACCACCCAGCAATCGGGATCGAACCGGATTTCCCGGGCAACCGCCTCGTCCACCGTCCCGCCATCGACAGCCTCCAGCCGGATTTCAAACAACCGTCCGGGTGATGGATCGTCGAAAAAACTCTGCGGTGCCGGGGCATAGAACGTTTCCGTTCCGAGGCGCGAGCGCTGCCGGATAAAGATCGCCCCCGCCTCCTCCGCGCCCTTGCGCAGAACGGCTGCGTAGCCGCCAAGACCGAAGACCCGGCGAACGAGGGCAGACACGAATATATCGGATTTCAGGCGCATGAACCGCTGATACACCGGGCAAAGCCGTGGCGCAAATATCCCTTTTTTCGCTTGCCTTGTCCCGCTCGCGGCGCCTCAGACTAAACCCGGATCGCCAGCCGCAACCCGCCCCAGTGGCGGCCGTTGACGAAGATCGGCGCGGAAATATCCTTCATCAGCACGAAATTCCCGGCCCCCATGTCGCGCCGGTAGGTCTGCACCAAAAAAGGCTCGATGCTGCGGCCCGCGGCAAGGCCGACGCGATCGTTGAACATGCGGCGATTGCGGCAATTGGCAGTATTCCAGTCGGTGTCGCCGGGCCGCTGCGGATGGGAAAATTTGCGATTGTGGGTCGGCAGATAGCCATTCTCGTCGATCGGCGCACAGAAGGCGATGCGTTCGTCGGACGTGGCGACCGGCTCCACGATGGCTGGCAGAACACGATCGGTAAACTCGGTAAAACGGGTGGTCATCTGCGCCGGGTTGCTTCCGGCGATCTGCCGGTACTGCCGGTCGAACAGGGCATCCATACTGATACTGCCGGACGCGACATGGCGCTCGAAGACCCCGGAAATCGTCGCAGCGACAGCGCATACTGTGCGGATATAGGGGCTATCAGGCGTTTCAAGCCCGGCGCTCGCCGTCACCTGGATGATCTTTTCCGAAACCGCGACGACGGCGTCGACCCGGGCGGAAGCCGTCTGCAGCGCGCCGCTGGATGTGTGCATCTCGGCAGCGATACCGGTTAGTTGCTCGGCAAAGGCCGCATATTGCCGGTCGACGGCATCGGTTGTGCCGGTGACAGACGATGCGCTGTCGAGGATCGCCGACATCACCTGTTCCATGCTGGCAAAGGAGCCCTGAATCCCGCCGGCCTTTTCCTTGACGCCTTCTGCCGAAGCCGAAGCCTGCTCTCCGGCAGACGTCAACCGCACGATGCGGCTACGCAATTCGCCGAGCGTCTTCTGGATCGAGGCAGTGGTCTGCGATGTCTGCAGCGCAAGCGCCCGCACTTCGGTTGCGACCACGGCAAAGCTCTTGCCGGCATCGCCTGCCCGTGCCGCCTCGATCGCGGCGTTCAGCGCCAAAAGGTTGGCCTGGCGGGCGATGGTGCCGATTTCGCGCGTGGTTGAAACCATGTGGTCGATTTCGAGCAGCGAGCCCTGCAGCCGCTTGCCCTGCTCGCCCAGCACCGTACGGGCGCTGGTGGCCGACGCATCGGTTTCGCGCAACGAGCGGGCAACCTCGCCATTGGCGGCGGCAATCGAGCGGGCGGTGGCTGTGACACTGGAAAAGATGTCGACATGGCGGGCAGACAGCGCCGCCGCATCCTGGATGGCGCCGGCAATATCGACAAGGTCGATGCCAAGACCGGCTGCTTCACGCGCCAGATCGGCGATGACGCGTCCGAGGCCACCTGAGCCCGCATCGCTATCGTCGTCACCCGGCTCAATTCCGGGTATGCGCAAGGCCGTCGTTACCATCCCAATTTTCTCCTCAACCCCGATACAACCTGTGCGAACAGGGTTAACGAAGCAAAAGCGGGAATTTTGGAGACCTGCAACGAGCGCGGGAAACTCAGAGTGCTCCGATTTCCTTCATCTTTTTCAGCACCTTGTCACTCGGCTGGCCGGTTTCGGGCAGACGGTAGTGCTTTTCGAAATGGCGGATGGCCGAGCGGGTCTGCTCACCGGCGACACCGTCGATCGACACGTCGCTATAGGCAAGATTGGTCAGCCCTTTCTGGATATTCATCACCAGTTCGCTAGAGGCGGGAATATCGGCCTTGGGGATATATTGCGGATCGACATCCGCATTGCGGATCGCCGCTGCCACGGGGTCGAGATCTCCCTTGCCTGCCTTGACATTTTCATAGGGCCGCTGGGCGGGTTTTGCCGTGGCAAGCGCCTTCGGCCGCGTTTGCTGCGTACCGGCCGTGCCCTGCAGGGCCGCCAGCAGCGTATCGCTTGCGGATCCTGTCTCCGGACGGCCCGCCTGTTTTTCGAAGCGCAGGATCGCCGCCGATGTTTTCGGGCCGGTCTTGCCGTCGGCAGGACCGTCATAGAAGCCGCGGCGCGCCAGTTCCTTCTGGATGCCGGCCACAAGTGCCGCGTCGGTCGCAGGCGTCGCTGCGGGCGCGGACTGGATGACCTGTGAAATGGTTTCCGTCTCCGGCTTCGGCTGTTCGATGCTGGCGGTCTGCTGCTCTTCATCTTCGCGCTGGATGACGAATGTCGTCACCTTGCGCGGGGCAAGGCTGTCGTCCTCAGCGCCGATCTTAGTCGATTGCGGATCGCTCAGCGGGATACGCGTGCGCATGAACGGCGACGGATGTGCGCCCGGCTGGTACCACATGGCATTGGCGGCGACGAAGCTGAAAGCGATGGCAAACGCCAGAGAGCCACCGAAGACGCGCGGATTGCGCGCCGCCTGGCGGCCGGCAAAAGTCAACCCACGCATCGCAAAACCAGCCGCTACAAGGGCCGGGCCGCGTTGCGCCTTCTTCTTTTTCTCAGGCTGTTTTCGCTTGCGAGCCGTCATGACCTGCGCCCCCGTTCAATTCCCGGGCATCCGTCCGGCTCGTCTCCGGATGTGCCCGACCGTTTGTGCTCTCCCGTCTATGCTCCTTCAAGCGCGGTGGAAATTCCACCATCGTCTGTTCCACAGATTCCTGTTCGTCGCTGGCACGGATGCCCGAGCCGTCGAGCGCGATCGTCACCGTGACGACGGTTCCCTCACCTGCCCGGCTGCGCATGTCGAACCGGCCGCCATGCAGCGCCACCAATCCCTTGACCAGCGACAGGCCAAGGCCGGTGCCTTCGTATTTGCGCGTATAGTCGTTCTGGATCTGCACGAATGGCTGTCCGAGCATTGCCAGCTTGTTTTCGGCGATGCCGATGCCGGTATCGCTGACCACAAGATTGAGATCGGTGCCCACAACTTCGGCATCTATCGTGACGAGACCGCCGCGATCGGTGAACTTGATGGCATTACCGACCAGATTGATCAGGATCTGCTGGATGGCACGCTGGTCGGCATTCACCTCTGCGACATTCCGCATGATCCGGCTGGTCAGCTGCACGCCCTTTTCGCGCGCCTGCAGGCCAAGCATTGCTTCGCAGGCGTTGACCACATCGGCTACCCGGAACGGCTCAGGGATCAGCTCGTAGCGGCCGGCCTCGATCTTGCTCATGTCGAGCATGGTGTTGACCACCGACAAAAGATGGGAGCCCGACTGGTTGATCAGCGAGACATATTCGCGCTGACGGTCGTTTTGGAGCTTGCCGAAATATTCACCCGACAGAATGTCGGAAAAGCCGAGAATGGCATTGAGCGGTGTGCGCAGCTCGTGGCTGACGGCAGCCAGGAACCGGGTCTTGGCATCGTTGGCGGATTCGGCCAGCAGCGTCTTATGTGCGGCTTCCGAGCGCAGGCGCGCCTCTTCGGAAACGTCGCGCGACTGGACGAGAATGGAGAGTTCGCCGTCGATTTCACCCAGCGCCGTCATTTCGCAGCGCATGTGCACAAACTGCTCGCCTTCGGCAAAGACGTTGGGCCGTTCCAGGCGGATATCGATGGTTGCCAGGTGGCCGCCCTGCCGCAAAAGATCGATCGCCTGAAGAAAGACGATGCGATCGGACACGTGGATCTGCTCGATGAAGCCGCGGCCTGAAGGATTGCGCATCCAGGCCAGATAGGCCTCGGCATCACGGCCGTGGACGGATGTGACGGAGCCGCGGGCGTCATGGATAGTCACCAAGCCGGCAAAACAATCATAATGCCGGGCGCCATTACCGGCAGGCTCAAACGGCTGTTCGGCGGCAGGAAAATCCGCTTTCCGGTTGCGTGCATAGGCAATACCACCGGCTGCGGCAACAAGCGCGGCGGCTCCGACAAGGGCTGCGCCAACTGGCAGCGCAAGCGACACCGGCAAGGCGGCGGAAAGTGCGAGAGGAACGGTCGGGAATGCGATGAGAGCAGCGGCGGCGACGGCGCGAACAACGGCAAACTCGCGGACAGCCACCGGCTCTCCCGCCACCGGCCGGGGTAGCCAAAGGCGCGCGGCGTCGTCCACACGGGACGCCATCCTGCCAGCAATGTTACGCAATACGCTCAACGTTTAACCCTGTACGCTCGTTCTTTTCCGGACCCCGTCATGGTTCCGTCCTTTATAGGGAAGCTATCTTCCTGCGGCCAACGCGGCCGTTTTGAAGGATGACTTCACGCCTTCGAATTTCGCACCGGCGGCTTAATGAAAGGATAAATCAAATTGCGACAAATCCCGTCAAACCGCCCGAAAATCCCATTCCGGGACAAATCGCCAGGGCTTTGTCTTTTGTGGTTAATGGGGTGTAAGCGACGGATTTCAGGTGGTTTTCGCCGCCGTATTAACCTCTGTGGCAGCACTACCCAGCCGCGAATCCCGCATTTACCGCCTTGGCCAGCCCGCCGCCGCCTTGAACCTTAATGGCGGCCGTTAAAGTTCGATGCAAATGCCATTCAAATGCCGATAATTCGCATTTTATGAAAAGACAGTGCAAATGCCACCGGTTTTGGCAAAGGCATGTTCCGAATCCCCGCCTAAGGTGTGATGACAAGGCGCCAAGGGAGCGAACCCGGCAGAGACCGGACGCAGGTTTGAGTGCCTTACCAAAGGATGGGCAAGACAATGTGGTTTCTGATCAAAGGAACATTCTGGTTTTCGCTGGTGCTGGTGCTCCTGCCGTTTCTCGATCCGGCCAGCACCTCGACGCTTGAGCGAGGCCCGAAAGTCGATGTCGGCGATACGGTCTCGGCAGCGACGGAGGCCTTCGGCTATATCAGCGCCATCTGCGTCGAAAAACCGGATGTCTGTGTGAAGGGCACCGAGACGTTCGTTGCGCTCGGCCACCGGGCCCGTGAAGGCGCCAAGATCGCCTATCAGTTTCTCGACCAGCAATTTGCCGAACCGAGCGATGCCGTGACGACCGGAACGGTTGCTGCCGCCAAGCAGCCTGCCATCGACGTCCCGGCCGATGTCCCTGCCGATGTCGCAACCGCGGAACAGGCCACCGCACAGCCAGAACCCATCTTCAACAGAATCCCCGTCCCGGAAAAGCGCATCGAGCCGAAGGCATCGGTGGTGCGCTAACGCATGCCGACTTGCTGCCACATTTTTTAGAGCCTGCCTGAACTGCCGATTTTACGGCCGCGGTGAGGAACGCCTCCATCCCTCACGGCTTTTCTTTTTGTAGTTCTCATTTCGCGGCCCATCGCCTATATCAACGGCATGGACCAGACGAATACATCGCCGATCACCCCGCTTGCCGAGATCATCGACAATTGCGCCTATCTGGACGATTGGCAGGACCGGATGAGCTATGTCATCGAACTCGGCCGCAAGCTGCCGGAAATGCCGGAAGACAAGCGCACATCCGAGAACAAGGTGCAGGGCTGCGCCAGCCAGGTCTGGCTGGTCACCCATGCCAGCCCTGCGGCAAGCGATCCGATCCTGACCTTCGAGGGCGAATCGGATGCGCATATCGTGCGCGGTCTTGTCGCCATCGTGCTGTCGATCTTTTCCGGGCAGCACGCCTCCGATATCATCAAGACCGATGCCATCGACCTGTTCGGCCGTATGGGCCTGATCGAATACCTGACGGCGCAACGCGCCAACGGATTGCGGTCGATGATCAAGCGCATCAAGGACGAGGCTGCCCGCCAGCTTATCGCCTAAAGGCCCAGATCGCCAGCCTCCGGCCGGTAACCCTCCGCACCCCAGGCATGGCTCCTGCGCGCATCCGCGGGTGGTGGCGCGTAATGGCGGGCGAGCGCCATCAAGGCGGTGCGCAGCATCAGCTTGGCCGAACGCGCCGGCCATTGCCGCTCCCGCTCGACGATTTCCAGCCCCTTCTGGAAGCAGCAGACATCCAGCGCCACACCGCAGAGTTCCGGCCCGATCGCCTCCATCGCCTTGCCGACGCGAAACCGTGCAGACATGGCCGAATCGCTGATATCCGCAGCGCCGCCGGCGGCCCCCTTGGTCTTCGTCGACAAGCGTGGCTCGTAGGACATGGTCAACCGTGGCTGCAGATGCGCCCGGGCGAAATCGGCATGCAGCCTCTCCCCCGCCGCGATCGCCTCCTCAGGCAGGAAAGACTGGCCGGATTTTTCCTTCAGCCGGGCGGCGGCGCCCAGCGGTGATTCCAGGTGATTGACCCGAACGGCCTGACGGACGCCCTCGACGGCAACGGTTGCGGTTTCGATGTCGCGGTGCTGTTCCTGATACGCGTCCGGGGCGCCGACAAGGGCGCGGCGCAGGAAAGGCAGCGCCTGTGCCGTTGGCCGGATGACAGAGCCGTCAAGGCGCAGCAGTCCGAGGGAAAGCGCCTGCCTGACCGTCGATCCCGCGACCGGGCGCGGCGGCTTGCCTGCCTGCGGCCCCTTGCCGTGCAGAACGAGCGTGTCTGCCGCCGCGCCGGGCTCCAGCCTCACCGGAGCATGCGTGACGACGGCACGGACGAAACGGACGAGGTTTTTTTGCGCCGTGCGGGCGCAGGGTGCTGCCTCACGCATGGTCCCGCCCTCCCGGCGCACCGAAGAAGCAGGTGACGACACGCTCCAGCGCGGCGATGAAATCGTCGAAGGCCTGATCGTCGCGCCGGTCCTCGACGACATTGCAGGCATGGCTGACGGTCGTGCGATCACGCCCGAAGGAATAGCCGATATCGGTCAGCGAAATCTGCAGCACGACATGGCAGACATACATGGAAATCTGCCGGACATGGCAACTGGTGCGGCGACGGTCGCGGCGCAGCGGCACGCGCTCGCCGACCAGCATAACCATCTCCGCTGTCACCTGCCGCACAAGGCGGCATCTGTGGTGGGCGGCAACAGCTAGGACCGGCCCCCATGGATCGGCTAGCGTCCCGGTCCCCGGCGGCAAGATGGCATGCCGGCCCATTCCCCCCCTCCCGCCGAGCACCGGCAGGGACTGTTTCTGAGACGGGGGCGGATAAGGTGAATTGCTCAGGTGCATGGCTTACTCCCTTAGATAGGAATTAATTCATACACCCTAGTGCAATTGCGGGGATGAAAGAAAGCAACTGCCTGCAACCATCCGTTGTTTTCTTAACGATTCTCAGGTTTTTTCGAGGAAAATATAGGTATATTTTCCTCGTTCAGTTTTTCTGTGTTTGCCCCAAGTACAAATAAGCCGGTCTGTGGGAGCCAGACCGGCTTGGAAGTCTCGTCGCATAAGCGTGCAGATTACTTGACGCGGCGCTTGCGGCGCTGGCCGAGGCCCATTTCCTTGGCGAGGCGTGAGCGCGCTTCGGCATAGGCCGGTGCGACCATCGGATAGTCCGACGGCAGATCCCACTTCTCGCGATACTCTTCCGGCGACAGCGTGTGATGGGTCATCAGGTGGCGCTTCAGCGACTTGAACGTGCCGCCGCATTCCAAACAGGTGATCTGGTCGTCCTGAACCGACTTGCGCACCGAAACGGCAGGCTTCGGCTTTTCGATCACAACGGCGACCGGTGCCGGGCTGCTCGTATTGTTCAGCGCAGCATGGACATCACCGATCAGCGTTGAAAGTTCGGCGACCGGGACGACATGATTGCTGACATAGGCAGCGACGATCTCGGCGGTCAATTCAACCAGTAGATCGTGGCCCGAGCCAAGCGGTAGATCCGTCATTTTTTCTTTCTCCTATCGGAATCACTTCAAACATGCCCGCGACGGGTTTATCCCGGGCACAGCTAAACCATCTTGAGAAAGTGCCCAAAATCACGATTTCCCACCGGGCCAGATGCGTTTTGCGCCTGGCAACGACAGAAAACCACGACAAACCTCATAATACTCCCAATTCCCAGGGATTGGAATCCGTCACCAAAGCGCCGGGACAACCCTGCGCCTCAAAGCAACAACCAATAATCACAACCCATGCTGGAATTTCAGAACGAAGTAATATGGAAATGGACACTTTGCCTTTACTCGATTAACACTGATCGAGCAAAAGTCCAATCATAATTTATGCGAGAATTAGCCTATTGATCTTCAAATGCGCTGCACAGTGGCGCATATACGGAAACATTACGATACATTTTGCCGCAGAGCCGCGCCGCTCTGGAAGTAAAGACGGGTTTACTTGCCGTTAACCACATTGTCTTCACCAGTAAGAATGCCAAGCCGTGATCGTCTTGTGCTCTACTCAGCAGTTCAGGCGGCCCAGGCGATAAAGCGGGCATCGCTTGACGCGATTCGCCCGGCCGCATGCTTTGCGTCAGAATGCGTTCGATTAAAGGCGGCAGCCTGCAAAGCGCACCACAATCCCGCGGTTCTGCTCCACGCACCTTATTCAGAGAACCTGCCCGGCTTTCGGCAGGTTTAAATGTTGCCGGATTTTGGACCGGCCTGCGGCATCTGGTCGGTCACGGACAGATTGGTCAGCCGGTACCCGGCCTGATGCGCGGCCTTGGCCAACAGGTGGGCAGAAAGCGGCGCCGTCAGCACGAAGAAGGCAAATCCGGCAAGGGCGCGCAACAGGATGGCGATATCCATCGCGTGGATACCGGCGGCGAGCAGCAGCAGGCCGGAGCCGATCGTGCCGGCCTTGGAAGCTGCATGCATGCGCGTATAGAGATCGGGGAAGCGCAGCAGCCCAAGGGCCGCCAGCACGCTGAACAGCGAGCCGATCACCAGCAGCGCACTGACAGCGAGCGCGGTCAGCATGTTGGGATCACTTGCCATTACCGGGCTCCCTTCTTAGTGCGGCGTACAGGCTTGCCGCGCTTGACCTTCTGCGCTGCAGGCTGCGGGCGCCCTGCCCCCTTGTCCTTTTCCGGCGACAGGCCACGCGCCAGGATGAACCGGGCAAAGGCGACGGTTGCCAGGAATCCGACGAGGCTCAGCGCAATGGCGATGTCGATATAGAGATTGAAGCCGCTCTTGATGGCAAGGACGGCGATGAGGCCGATGGCGATCGCCACCAGCATGTCGAGGCCGAGGACCCGGTCAGGCAAGGTCGGCCCGCGCAGGATCCGCACCACCGTCAGCAACAGGCCGAGCGACAGGGCAGCCAGCGCGAAATAGATAGAAGTGGACAGGATGGCGGCGGCGCTCATAGCGGAAAGGCCTCCCGGATGCGGCGCTCGAAGCCGTTGGAAATTGCCCGCTTTTCCGCCGCCGGATCATGGCAATCGAGCGCGTGGACATAAAGCGTCCTGCGGTCTTCGGAAACATCGACCGACAGGGTGCCCGGCGTCAGCGTAATCAGATTGGCCAGCAGGGTGATTTCGAAATCCCGGGTCAGCGACAGCGGAAAGGCAAAAATGCCCGGCCGCAACCGCATGTTCGGCCGAACCACCAGGATCGCCACCTTGATGGCCGACAGCGACAGTTCCTTGAAGAACAGCGCGACAAGCAACAGCAGTTTGACGGGGCGGACACGGTGGCGTGCCACGGCAAACTGTTCGCGCACCAGCCAGATCGATAGCGCGCCGACGGCAAAGCCGAGCAGCAGGTTGTGAACGGTAAAACTGCCGGACACGGCCGTCCAGGTCAGCATCAATAGCAGGTTGACGGCGAGGAATGTCATGGCGCACCTCCCGCCGGGAAGACGGATTGGAGATAGGCGGACGGCTCGTTGAGCGTCGAAGCGGCCTGCTGGACGAGGTTCAGCAGAGTTTCGGGAAACAGCCCGATGAGAACGCTTGATACCGTCAGGACCAGGATCGGCAGCAGGGCGGTTATCGCCAGAGGCTGCGATATTGCCGCCGGCTGGGCATCCGCCGGGCGCCAATAGGCCAGAAGGAAGACCCGGCCGGTGGCGATCATGGTGAGGAAGCCGGACAAGAGCAGGATGCCCGCCAACCAGGAAACACCGCCGTCGATGGCGGCCTTGACCAGCATGACCTTCGGCCAGAAGCCGGAAAATGGCGGCAAGCCGGACACCGAGAAAAACAGCATCAACGACAGCGCCGTGAACAGCAGGTGGCGACGATAGAGCCCACCAGCGGCAGTCAGCGAAAACCCGCCACTCAACCGGGCTGCGACACCGACGGCCAGATAGAGCGCCGTCATCACCAGCATCGAATGCACCGCATAGAAGATCACCCCGCCGATCGCGTCTGCCCCGCCGATGGCGATACCGGCAAGCATGGCGCCGATGCCGGAGATGACGAGGTAACCGAGCAGGCGGCGGGTGTCGCTCTGCGCCAGAGCGCCGAGCGAACCGGTCAGCATCGTCAGCGCCGCAACAATTGCCAGCACAAGGCTTAGCTGCTCACGCTCTGCCGGAAACAGCATGATGCAGATGCGAATCAGGGCATAGATGCCGACCTTAGTCAGCAGGCCGGCAAACAGCGCCGACACGACGATACGCGGCGTGTGATAGGAGGCGGGCAGCCAGAAATTCACCGGGAATGCCGCCGCCTTCATCGCGAAGGCGAGGATGAAGAGCGCCGTCAGCGTCACCAGCGGCGCCGTCATCTGCAGGCCGGGCGCCTTGGCCGCGATATCGGCCATGTTGAGCGTGCCGAAGATGCCGTAGAGATACCCGGTGGTGATCAGGAAGAGCGTGGTGGCGACGAGATTGAGGAAGCCGTATTTCACCGCCCCGTCGATCTGCTCGCGTTCGGATCCCAGCACCAAAAGGCCGAAGGACGAGATCAACAGCACCTCGAACCAGACATAGAGGTTGAAGACGTCGCCGGTCAGAAACGCGCCGCTGACGCCCGCCATCAACAGCATCAGGAAGGGATAGAAGCCGTAGCGCCTGCCGCTGGCATTGATGTCGTCGATGGCGGCGACCGCGCCAATCAGCGCCACCACGGCTGATGTCAGCGCAAACAGCGCCCCGGTGAGATCGACCGTGAACGCGATGCCGAACGGCGGCAGCCAGCGGCCCATGACCATCGTCACCGGTCCGCTTTGGGCGACATGCCAGAGAAGCGTCGCGTCGAGCCCGACGAGAACTGCAAGCCCCGAAACCGCGACCAACGGCTGCGCCAAACTCTTGTGGCGGATCATCAGCAGAATAGCGCCGATGGCAAGGCACCAGGCGACCGGCAGGATCACCAGCCAGTCGAGCGCCGCCACCGGCTGAAGAACCAGGGCTGCGGAGAGATCGGCGGGAGACGTGGAAGCGGCCATATCTGTCAGTATCCAAGCGGTGGCGGCTGGACGTCGTCCGGCTCAGCCACGCGCATAGCATCGGTGTTGTCCGTTCCCAGAACGCTATAGGCGCGCCAGGACAGCACCAAAAGGAAGGCGAAGAACGAGAAGGAAATGACGATCGCCGTCAGGATCAGCGCCTGCGGCAACGGATTGGCGGTCGCACCGGCGGGTACATCGAGCCCTGCCCCGATCACTGGGGGCACCTCGCGCATGATGCGGCCGCTGGTGAAGATCAGCAGGTTGACTGCATTGCCGAGGATGGCGACGCCGAGCAGCATGCGGATGATGAGTTTCGACAACAGCAAGTAGACGGCCACAGTGAGGAAGATGCCGGTCAGAACGGCAAAAACGGGTTCCATCAGTCTTCTCCCCTTTCCTCAAGCGACAGGGCAATGGAGGTGACCGCGCCGACGACGACCAGATAGACGCCGATATCGAAGGTCATGACGCTCGACAGCGGGATCTCCTGCCCGAAAACCACGGGATAGACCCAGAGCCCGGTCATGAACGGCACGTGGAAGACCACCGACAACAGGCCGGACAGCGTCGCCAAAAGCAGCCCGGCACCGGCGACCGACAATGGGTGAAAGACGATGGCCCGCCGAACCGTCTCGACGCCGAAGGCAATGCCGTAGATCGACAGGGCGGCAACGGCGATCAGGCCGCCGATGAAGCCGCCGCCCGGCTCGTTATGGCCGCGCAACAGTACGAAGATCGAAAACAGCACCATGACGCTGACGATCACCGGGGCGATGGTGCGGAAGATCAGCGATTTCATCGGCCACCTTCCTCCGCATCCGGATCGTTATCGGCGATGCGGCGCATCGCGCCTGCCCGCAGGCGCACCAGCGACAGGACGGCCAGCCCGGCAATCATCACCACGGCAATCTCGCCCAGCGTATCGGTGCCGCGGAAGTCGACGATGATGACGTTGACGATATTGGCACCGTGGGCGACGGTTTTCGAATATCGGGCGAAGAAATCCGAAAGCGCCGTATCGAACGGCACTTGCGTCACCTTGAGTAACAGCAGCCCGGCACCCAGCCCACAGGCAATGGCGATTGCCGCATCCGGCAGGGTTTCGCGGAACGGCCGGTGATCGGTCGGCGACAGCCTGAGCCGCGTCATCACCAGCGCCAGGATGACCACCGCCAGCGTTTCGATCATGAACTGAGTGAAGGCCAGATCCGGCGCGCCGTAGAGCAGGAAGATGACCGCGACGGAAAAGCCCTGGATGCCGAGCGACGCGATTGCCGTCAGCCGGTCCTTGGCCAGAACCACGGCAAACAGGCCGATCATGGCAATGATCATGATAGCCAGTTCGTGCAGCGGAATGGACGGAAATACCGGTGCCAGCGCCAGTTCGCCGAACAGGAACGGCGGCACGAGAAGGACGATCGCCACCATCACGAAGGTCGCCGTCATATAGGTATCCAGCCTGCCATTCTGCAGCCGCCGGGTCACAGTAGAGGACAGGCCGATCAGACCGCGGATGGCCTGATCGAAGCCGCGGTCCGGCCCCCAGCCGATCCAGGCGAGACATGAGGCAACGCCCGCCCTCACCTGCGCAAGGCCGATGTAAAGGGCAATACCAATGACGACAGTGCATGCCGACAAGGCAAGCGGTACGCCGATATGCGGCTCGAGAGACATGGTGACGGTGCGTGCTTCGCCGGCGATGGCCGATGCCATCGGCGACGAGATCAACGCATGGACAGTGCCGGACAGGAACGCGGCTGCAAGTCCTGCAAGCGCCAGTATGCCGGGCCCGAGCCACAGCACAAGCGGCGCTTCATGGGCATGCTTCGGGGTTGCGACCCGCTTTCCGGCGAATGGCTTCAGCGCAACGGCAAAAGCGACGGCGAACATCAGCGCGTTGCCGATAATCACGAGCGCCGCAAAGGTGATCGACCGGGGGCCGAAGGCCGAGAGGGCCGCATAGACCTCCTCCTTGGCCAGAAAACCGAAGAATGGCGGCAGGCCGCCCATCGAGATGGCAGCAGCGAGCGCAATCGCAAAGGTCAGCGGCATTGCCGAACGCAGCCCGCCAAGCCGGGTGACGTCGCGCGTGCCGGCCTCATGATCGATGATACCCGCCACCATGAACAGCGCGCCCTTGAACAGCGAATGCGCAACGAGATAGAGCACCGCCGCCTCTATCGCATAGGGCGCACCGAAACCGGTGAGCATCACCAGAAGGCCGAGCGACGACATCGTCGTATAGGCGAGCATCAGCTTGAGGTCGGTCTGGCGCACGGCGAGAAGCGCGCCGATGAGGAGCGTGGCGGCACCGAATACCGGCAGGATGAGCTGCCATTCCGGCGTGCCGCCCAGCACCGGATTGAGCCGCATCAACAGATAGACGCCCGCCTTAACCATGGTGGCCGAATGCAGATAGGCCGAGACCGGGGTCGGCGCTTCCATCGCGTTCGGCAGCCAGAAATGGAACGGAAACTGCGCCGACTTGGTGAAGGCACCGCCCAGCACCAGCACGAGCGCCGCCAGATAAAGCGGGCTCGCCTTGACCAACGGACCAAGCGACGACAAAGCCGAGAACTGGGTGACGCCGGAAATCTGCCACAAAACGATCAGGCCGGCGAGCAGGAACAGCCCGCCGCCGCCGGTGACGACCAGCGCCTGAAACGCGGCACGGCGCGCGGCCTCGCGGTGATGATCAAAGCCGATCAGGAGGAACGAGGTGATCGAGGTCAGTTCCCAAAAGACGAACAGCATCAGGAAGCTGTCGGAGGCGACCAGGCCCAGCATCGATCCCATGAACATCAACAGGAACGAAAAGAATCGGCCCTGATGCGGATGGCCCTTGAGGTATCCACCGGCATAGAGCACGATCAGCGCACCAATGCCCGAGATCAGCAGGATGAAGCTCAGCGACAGGCCGTCGATCAGCCAGGAAAACCGCACGTTGAAGGACGGGACCCACGTGTAGCCGCCGGTGACGGCTGTGCCCTGGGCGATCTCAGCCGCAAAACCAGCAAAATGAACGAAGATCGCCGCCGGTATGAGGGCCAGCACCCAGGCGGCATTGTGGCCAAGCATTCGTGTCAGCAAGGGTGCGACGAGCGCGCCCAGGAAAGGAAGGCAGAGGGCCAGAAATGTCAGGTCGGTGACATTCATGGGTCAACAGGTTCCTTTCGTAAATGGGGGGCCGAAAAGCGGGAACGGCGGCGGAAAATGCCGCAGTCTCTACCGTCGGGAATAAGGCAAGCGAGGGATAAACTCAAGGTTACGGCGGGATATACAGGCCCTCTTCCCCAGTTGCGGCCGGCAAAACGCCAACAACATCCCGACGCCAATTTTATCGTCAGTCCCGTGACAGCAATTGCCGCAGCCGCAGTTCGTCCTATCTCCTGTGCCATAATGTCACGGAGAGGCCCATGAACGCGAAAAACACCCTGATAGTCGAAAAGACCGACGCGGAATGGCGGGAACTGCTGACCCCGGATCAATACCGGATCACCCGTGAGCACGGCACCGAGCGCGCCTTTTCAAGCCCGGATTTCGAACTGGGCAAGACAGGCATCTACCACTGCGTCTGCTGCAACCGGCCGCTCTATCGTTCGCAGACGAAATTTGATTCCGGAACGGGGTGGCCGAGTTTTTTCGAGCCAATCTCCATGGACGCGGTGACGGAGCATCACGACGTTTCCTATGGCCTGAGCCGGACGGAAATTCGCTGCGCCGACTGCGACGCCCATCTCGGCCATGTCTTTCCCGATGGCCCGCCGCCGACTGGCTTGCGGTATTGCATGAACGGTGTTGCGTTGACGTTTGAGCCGGGATGAGTTTGTCGTCAGCAGATATCGCGCATCAGAACGACAGAACCGGCGACTCGCACCGTCCCATAAGACGCCGCGAATATAAGCGAGGTCTGCTACGTTCCGCTTTAAGGTTTACAGCGTTTATGCTGCGGATGGGGAGACAGTCTTGAAATACACACTCTTGCTGATCACAAGCCTTTTCACCGCAATCCCCGTTTGGGCGTCGGACGGCTGGACCAGCTATGCAAACCCGCGCTTCGACTATAGCGCCGAAGTGCCGCCCGGATTCAAGCTGACGCAGGAAAGCGACAATGGCGACGGCGCAACGTTTGAATCAAAGGACGGCACCAGGCTGTTGATTTTCGGCGCTTTTGTCGAGGACGGCGCCTTTGCCGCCGATATCCGCCAGCGCATCGTCTGGGACAATCAAAAAGGCTGGCAGATCACCTATGAGAAAGTAACGCCGGGATGGGCAAGCTATTCCGGCGCAAGGGGGGCCGATATTCTCTATTCCCGCGCCGTCGCTTTGTGCGACGGAAGCGCTGCCTATTTTCAGCTGATATATCCGCGCAAAGCGCTGAAGGCTTACAACGGCCTCGTCGGCCGCATGGTGAAGTCCCTGCGCCCCGCGACGGGACGCTATCAGGCGCCGACATCAGCACCAGCCGCTGCGCCGAACTAAAAGGACGCGGTCCGCAACAGAGAGAATTTTATGAGCCGTTTCGTGGTGATTTCAGGCTGCTCAGGCGGCGGCAAGTCAACCTTGCTTGCAGCGCTTTCCGATCGTGGATATGCCGTTGTCGAGGAGCCGGGCCGGCGCATTGTCAAAGACGAGACGAAGGGCAATGGATCTGCCCTGCCCTGGATCGACATGACCGCCTTTGCCCGCCGCGCCGTCGCGATGGCGCTTCAGGATCGGGATGATGCCGGCAGATACGAGGGCTGGGTGTTCTTCGACAGAGGGCTGGTCGATGCCGCCGCAGCGCTGGAACACGTTACCGGTGAACCGGCATTGGCAAAGTTCTGTCAGGCGCATCGTTATCACAAACGGCTTTTCCTTGTGCCGCCATGGCCGGAGATTTATGTAACCGATCCTCAGCGGCGGCACGGCCTTGATGCGGCGGTGGCGGAATATGACCGGCTTCTGGAAGCCTACAGCCTGCTAGGCTATGACATCTGCATTCTCCCGAAGACCGGCGTCGCCGAACGGGCGGATTTTGTCTTGCAGACGCTCGCGGGTGACGAACCGGCGCTGTAGGATATTGCCGCCAGATCCTTAACTCTGGCGGAATTCACCTCACGTTTCACTCACCCCCGAATTGCACTGTGTGTATAATCGTTGCGTCTATCGCAGCTGCGTCCGCCGCTCTGGCGGCAGGACCGCATAACATTGGCGGGAGTTGAACAATGGCAAGATCACACCCCTCCGGGCTGACGATTCGTTTCTGGTAGAGACCCCATCGCAAGCCCCGGCCTTGACGGGCTATTTTGCGTCGGTCCTCATGACTGCCGCCGCAACGGTCGTCGCAATCGGTATCGATAGCGGCATGAGCATCCCGAACGTCTCGCTCGTTTTCGTCATACCGGTGATTATCGCCGGCGTTTCCGGGCTGGGCGCCTCCGTCTGCTCGGCAATCCTGGGCGCGCTCGCCTACAACTTCTTCCTGACCGAGCCGCGCTACTCGCTGGCCGTCAATGATCCGGCCAATATCTGGGCAATCGGGCTACTCTTTTTCGTCGGACTGATCGTCAGCACGATTGCCTACACCTCGCGGCGCAGGGGCGACGGACGCGGCACTCCCGATGAAACAGGTCACCCTGTTGCAAGACTATAGCCGTGATATCGGGGCGGCCGGCGACACGAAAGCTGCCGTTTCCATTGCCTCCAGGACACTTGGGGCACTGTTCGACGTCCCCGCTGTGGTGATCCTATGAACGGGAATGACGTTGTCTCGGTCAACAACACCGGCGGGCTGGAACTTCAGCCGGCCGATCTTGACGCAGCGCGTTCTTCGCTTGTGATGGGATCTGTGGCGCGTGCGGGGATCTACCCGGCTGTGGCCTCACGGTTTGATTTCTGGCCTGTGACGACTGCGGCGGGCGAAGATGCCCGTCATCGGGATCGCATTTGCGCCCGACCGGCGGCCTTTGTCCCCTGATACGTCTGTCGATATCATAGAGCGTATTTTGGGCCTGGCGCTCGATAACCGGCATCTGCGGGCCGCGCGCAGCGCTCCACAAGTGGGTTAGGCAGGCCGCAAACTGCAGAGCTATCAGCTCGAAGCGCTGCTGATGCAGGTGAGAACCGCCGAATAATGCACGGCAGCGGCGGTGACGACGAAGCCGTGCCAGATGGCGTTCTGGAAGCGCAGCTTTTCCCAGACGTGAAAAATCACCCCCAGGGAATAGATGACGCCGCCGGCCAGGATGAGAATCATCGTCGTTTCCGTCAGCTGCGACAACAGCGGGCCGGCGGCAAAAACGCCGCTCCATCCCATGGCGAGGTAAAGCAGGATCGCCACCTTGTCGAAGCGGCCGGGAAAGACGCATTTGATCAAGACGCCGACAAGGGCGATCGACCAGATGCCGATCAGCATGCCGAACAGATACGGATCGTCCCAGCCGCGCTGCAGGAAGGGCGTATAGGTGGCGGCGATCAGGATGTAGATCGACGAGTGATCGAAACGGCGCAGGAACCACTTGGTCTGCGACACCGGATAGAGATTGTAGAGGAAGGAAATCGACAACGTCGCCACCAGCCCGGCGCCATAGATCCAGGCGGCAACCAGCTGGCCGGACGTGCTCCAGACGCTGGCGTAGAAGATCATCGCGGTGACGCCGATCAGCGCGAAGGCAAGTCCGACACCGTGGACAACGCCATCGGCGATCAGCTCGGAGCGATCGTAGTTCCACTTGATGCCCTTGATTTCCACGTCAGCCTCTCAACATTCATTTCGGTCCGGCGCCTTGCAGCGACGGCCCCTGCCCTTACGCAAACCGCCATCGCAGTTTGCCGTCAACCGGGGCGTCCGGCAAGCCCGGCAGCTGCAACAATCTGACACAGGGTTTCGGGCCGAAACAGCGCGAAAGGATCAAAAATTGCGACGGGGGGACATTTTGCCCGGCCATCACGGGCGATAACGAAGCGCGTTTACCAACAGGGCAAACGCCGCCGACGACTGTTTGCGGCTGGGATAATACAGATGATAGCCGGAAAACGGCAGGCAACAGTCATCGAGAACCCGGATCAACCGGCCGTCGGCAATGTGCGCCTGGACCACGTCTTCCGGCAGATAGGTCAGTCCAAGCCCTTCGAGCCCCGCATTCACCCGAAGCGCGATATTGTTAAAGACCAGCCGCCCCTCGACCCGCACCCGCAGCTCATGCCCATCCTTTTCGAACTCCCAGACATATATACCGCCATAGGTCGGCAGGCGCATGTTAATGCAGGAATGCTCTGTCAGGTCATGCGGCACCATTGGCCTTGGACGATGTTCGAAATACGCCGGAGAGCCGACCACCGCCATGCGCATGTCGGGGGCGATCCGGACCGCGATCATGTCTTTTGCCACCTGCTCGCCCAACCGGACGCCGGCATCATAACGCTTGGCAACGATATCCGTCAGGCCATAGTCGACGATGACCTCGGCATTGATGTCGGGATAATCCGGCAGCAGTTTTGCAAGCGCTGGCCACAGTACCGCTTCAGCCGCATGTTCGCCTGCGGTGATGCGGATGGTGCCGGCCGGCTTGTCGCGGAATTCGCTGAGCGCCGCCAACTCGCTTTCGATCTCGTCCATGCGCGGGCCGACCGTATCGAGCAGCTGGGCACCGGCCGGCGTCGGCGAGACGCTGCGGGTATTGCGGCTGAGCAGGCGCAGGCCGAGCCGCTTTTCCAGCCCGGTGATCGTGTGGCTGAGCGCCGATTGCGAAACGCCGAGCCTAGCGGCCGCCTTGGTAAAGCTCTGTTCGCGGGCCACCGCGATGAAGGCGGCGAGATCATGGATGGGCTGGCGCGGCATTCATGAATTCTCCTCATGAGGCTCAGCGCGTCTTAACACCTAATCGCGGGTAATCGCACGCGCTAAATACTGGATCATCACCAGCCACACGATTGGCCGGCCTGTTCGGAAAGGACATCTGATGAACATCAAGCGCAACGGCTCGGCCCCCTCCGCCAAGGGACCCGCAGACTATTTCACCGGAACAGTTCGCATCGACGCGCCGTTTCAGGGGACGGCACCCGCCCGCATCGGTGGCGCGACCGTGACGTTCGAGCCGGGCGCCCGCACCGCATGGCATACCCATCCGCTCGGCCAGACGCTGCTTGTCCTCTCCGGTTTTGGCCGCGTCCAGCGCCTTGGCGGCCCGATCGAGGAGATTCGGCCGGGCGATATCATCTGGTTCGAACCGGGCGAAAAACACTGGCACGGCGCATCACCGGCCACCGCCATGACCCATGTCGCCATTGCCGAAGCGCTGGATGGCAAGGTCGTCGACTGGATGGAACACGTCACCGACGAACAGTATCAGGCATAATCAGGAGCGATCACAATGCAGAAACGCACACTTGGAAACAGCGGCCTTGAAGTCTCGGCCATCGGTCTCGGCTGCATGGGCTTGAGCTTCGGCTACGGCCCGGCCACCGAAAAGCAGCAGGCCATCACGCTGATCCGCACCGCATTCGAGTGCGGCGTCACCTTCTTCGACAGCGCCGAAGCCTATGGTCCCTACAAGAACGAGGAGCTGCTTGGCGAGGCGCTGGCCCCCTTCCGCGACAAGGTTGTCATCGCCACGAAGTTCGGCTTCGACTTCAATGCTGAAGGCGGGCAGAGCGGCATGAACAGCCGGCCGCAGCATATCCGTGCTGTTGCCGAGGCGGCACTGAAGCGGCTGAACACCGATGTCATCGACCTGTTCTACCAGCATCGCGTCGATCCCGCCGTGCCGATCGAGGACGTCGCCGGAACGGTCAAGGACCTGATTGCCGAAGGCAAGGTCAAGCATTTCGGCCTGTCCGAGGCAGGCGCCCAGACCATCCGCCGCGCCCATGCGGTTCAGCCGGTGGCGGCGTTGCAGAGCGAGTATTCGCTGTGGTGGCGTGAGCCGGAGAGCGACATTCTACCGGTGCTGGAAGAACTGGGCATCGGATTCGTGCCCTTCAGCCCGCTCGGCAAGGGGTTCCTCACCGGTGCGATCAACGCGCAGACCACGTTCGACGATAAAGACTTCCGCAACACCGTGCCGCGCTTCTCCACCGAAGCGCGCAAGGCCAATCAGGTGCTGGTCGACCTGCTGGGCGAGATCGCGACAGCCAAGCAAGTGACCCCGGCGCAAATCGCGCTCGCCTGGCTGCTCGCACAAAAGCCCTGGATCGTGCCGATCCCCGGCACCACCAAGCTGAACCGGCTAGAGGAAAACATCGGCGCTGCCGCTGTCATCCTGTCGGCAGACGATCTCGCTGCCATCGAGAAGGCGGTCTCGACGGTGGCGATTCAAGGTGCTCGCTATTCGGCCGAGCATCAGGCGCGGATCAACCGCTAAAAGGAGACCACAGGCGGCAGTCCGGCAAGGCTGCCGCCGCTACTTCGGGACCGAGAGCGGGCCACCTAGCGGTCGATCAGCACCGCACATTTGCAATGGCTGGCGACGCGGCTGGCGGTCGAGCCGATGAAATAATCGATCAGGCCCGGCCGGTGCGAGGCGATGATCACCAGGTCGCCTTCCGCTTCCTCGGCAAAATTGTTGATGACGCCGGCGGCACCGCCGATGCGGATTTCGACGCGGCCGTTCGTCACCCCATGTTTTTCCATAAGGCCGGTCAGCGTCTTCTTGGCATGGTCACGCGACGCCTCGATCAGTTCCAGCGGGAAATCGACGATCATATAGCCCTGGGCATAGGCGTTCAGATCCTCGACGACGTTGAGAAGGATGATCTCGCCGCCCTCGTCGACCAGCGACTTGGCGCGCTCCACAACCTTCTCGCCGTGCTCCAGATGATCCATGGCGATCGGCACGATAATTCTCGAATACATGACTGTCTCCTCGGGTTCGCCGCAGCGAGCGCAGCGCGTGATGGCCGCTGACGGCCAACCTTTGCGTCGCATTGCGCGGATGGATTCAATATAGGTGTGCTGCGGCAAAAGTCACAACCCGCCATACGGTCGCAGGCGATTGTCAACAGGGTGAGAACAGTACATCCTCAACTCAGCATCTTCCGTGAACGCCGCGCGCGCGTCATATAGTCCAGCAACACGATCAGACGGGACAGGACCAGTGGCCAGCTTCGACAGACGCACGTTCATGAAGTTTTCGGCCACGGCCCTGGTCACCGGAGGCACCGTCCCCACAGCCAAGGCAGGAAGCACGTCCATGACCGTTCAAGCCGAAGACCACGCCGTCCGCATGCCCGCCTATGTCGATCATTCGCATCTTATCGTGCGCGACCTGCCGATGGTGTCTGCCTGGTACCAGACGATCATGGGGCTTTCGCCGATCGAAAAGACCGCGAGCGGCGAAACGCTCGGCGTTGCCGGCCGCCCGCTTCTGACCTTGACGACGCAGGGAAATGCTGCAATCGCGCCGCAGAATGCGCCGGGCCTGTTCCACACCGCTTTCCTCGTGCCCGGCCGTACCGAGCTTGGCCGCTGGCTTGCCCATATCGCCCAGAACAACGTGCCGCTTCAGGGCGCTTCCGACCATCTGGTCTCGGAGGCCATCTATCTCGGCGACCCTGAAGGCAACGGCATCGAGGTCTATCGCGACCGGCCGCGCGAGGAATGGAACTATCTGCAGGACGGCATGGTGAAGATGGCGACGCTGCCGCTCGACCTGCAGGCGCTCTATGATGAAGCCCCGAAGGACAAGTGGAATGGCATGGCCGGCGGCACGGCGATCGGCCATATCCATCTGCAGGTTTCCGATATCCCGCAGGCCAATGCCTTCTTCGGCGATGTGCTCGGGCTTGATCTGATGGCCAGCTATCCCGGCGCCAGCTTCTTTGCCTCGGGCAAGTACCACCACCATGTCGGCGCCAACATGTGGAATTCGCGCGGCGCGCCAAAGCGGCAGGCCAACATGACCGGCCTGTCGGACTACACCGTGCACTTCAACGATCCGGCCAAGCTGCAGAACGCCGTCGCCAAGCTCGACGAACTGGAGATCCCGGTGACGCGCAATGGCGACACCGTCTCGCTGATCGACCCCTGGGGGATCGGCCTGAAACTGGTAGGTTAAAGTGCCTTGCGCGCTGCCAAAAAGGCCGCGCGCATGACCCCTCTATCGAGTTTTCAACAGGCTGCCTGCGGCGCTTTGTACCACTTCGCCGCTTAAAGTTGACTATTTATATCCACTATTCTAATGCCCGGATGTTCCGCTTCAAGCGAACGAAGTCTAGGGGTTAGTATTTTGAAAAATAAGAGAATTCTTGTATATGCACTGGCCGTTACCAGCCTTGCGCCGCAAGCCGTGCGCGCCGCCGAATGGCGCCCGTTTGCCGAAATCGACGGTACATGGCGCAGTGATGATTCGAGCGCCGGCGCCGGCTTCTTCCTGCCCATCCTGCTTGATTCGGGCAGTGCGATCTTCATCGATACACAAGGGTCGTTCATCCAGGGCGGCGTCCAGCGCGGCTCGATCGGCGCAGGCTATCGCGTCCGCCAGGACAATGGCTGGGTTCTCGGTGCCTATGGCTATTACGACTACCTGAACAGCTCGCTCGACAATTCATTCCACCAGCTTTCCCTCGGTGCCGAAGCGCTGGGGCCGGTCTTCGAGACCCGGGCGAACTTCTATCTGCCGCTTGGCAACGGCAAGGAGATCGACGGGGCCGGACGCGGCGAGATCGACGGCGGCAAGCTGATGTTCCGCGAGGGTATGGAACGCACCCGCACCGGCGCCGACATCGAAGCCGGCGTGCGGGTGCCTTTGGGTGCTGCCGACGACAAAATGCAGCTTAAGGTGTTTGCCGGCAGCTACTGGTACGGCGGCAAGAACATCGACGAGATGTTTGGCGCAAAATTGCGGGCCGAACTCTCCTTTGCCGACCTGCCCGGCCTTCCCGGCGGCTCGACGGTGACGATCGGTGCCTCCGGCACCTATGACAATCAGGATCGCCTCAAGGGTGCGGCGATGGCGCGGTTGCGCATTCCGCTCGGCGCCCCCTCCTCCGGCACCGCGGCCGATCCGTTTGATCCGCTGATCCAGCGCGTCGAGCGCAACGGCGTGATCAAGACCCATCAGGGCGCCACAGGCGACCTCGAAGAGGCGGTGCTCGAATTCAACGGCGAAACCGCCGGCAAGGTTGTGAATATTTCCGCGGCGAGCGGCAATGCAGCCGCAATCAACTCGTTGCTGACGGCCGCCGGCGATAACGCCGTCATCCTTGCCGACGGAACGATCGGTCTCGACAGCTCGCTGATGCTCGGCAAGGGCCAGGCTCTGCTCGGCGGCGGCACCGTCATCGGCGTGCGCGGTGCGTCCAGCGGCGGCACAGGCCTGTTCCGCAATCAGGGTGCGGCCACCACGCTGACCGGTTACAACCCGGCACAGGACGTGCTGACCATGGCGTCCAACAGCAGCGTATCGAATCTCATCATCACCGGCGGTCTCGCCGGCATCGGCAGCACCGGCGCGAGCAATCTCTTCATCGACAATGTCGACATTTCCGGCACCAGCCATGACGGCATTCGCCTGAGCAATGTCGATGGCGCATGGATCCAGAACAGCAGCATTCACGATCTCTACATCTGCGAAAACAGCACGAAATGCGAGTTCTCGGTGTTCGACCCGAACCGTGCCCCCTATGCCGCCATCAGCGCGCACGGTACCAGCAACCTTACCATTGCCGACACGCATATCGACAATGTGACCTACGGCCTGTTCTCCGGCAGCGAGATCGACGAAAGCGGCTGGCCACCGGTTATCACCCATGCGGCCAGCAATATCGTACTCGACAATGTCACCATTTCGCGCACACGGCGTGAAGGGCTGCTTTTCGTGGCGGCAAACGACGTGAACTTGAACAATGTGACCATCGACAATTCGGCGCAGGATCGAGACATGGACCTCGTCGTGTTGCAAGGCACATCAGACGTGAACATTACCGACATGACGCTGAAGGGCGGCATCAACGGCCTGATGATGGTGACGTCGAGCAGCATGCCGGACGATTCCAAGACAACGAACGTCAATGTCAACGGCTTGATGATTGATGGAACCCGCAATGCCGGCATCTTCCTAAATCCGGTCTCGGGCATCACCTTCAACAATGTCTCGATCACCAATGCCGGAACCTATGGTGCCTATGTTTATGGCAGCGACTTCGAGTTCCTCGGCGGACCTGTCAGCGACATTGCGTTCAACAATGTCACGGTCGACAAGGCGGGCAAGGCCGGGTTCTACTTCTCCGGCCCATCGCTCGACGTCACCGGCAATGTCACCGTCACCAACACGCCGAGCAATTGCAAGGTCGACACCGGGTGGAGCGGCGGATCGCTGACGCAGGCGCCCGGCAAGGTTCTGACGTTCAATGGCGGTGTTCTCGACCAGACGAACTTTGCCAGCCGCTGCAAATAATCGGCAGGGGTAACGACGGCCCGCACCTCCAAGGAGTGTGCGGGCCGTTTTCATGTCAGGCACCGGGCTTCCCAGTGCCGCCGTTTTCAATCTGCCGCCAATTAGTGCGTCGCACCCGAGCCGCCCACGGCGACAATTGCGTAGGGCATGCCCTCGACCGGAATGGTCGCGGTTTCCTTGAGGGTTTCGCTGTCGATCATCCGCACCAGGCTGTGACGCGGATCGGTGATGGCGATGCGATCACCGGCAACCGCCAGCCGCGGCCGCGGATCGCGCCAATGACCGTCCTTGCTGTAGGGCTCGGTGACGCCGGCAGACCGGACGATCTCGCCGCTGACGACATCCAGCACATGCAGCTTGCCATCTTCCGTCAGGATATAGGCGTTACGCACATTGGCGGGATCGAGGATGAAATCGACACGGCGGGTGGGAAGCTCGACAAGGCGATAAGGTGCTGCAGCGTCGGGATCGATCAGCACCACCTTGTCCTCCCCGTAATTGCCGAGAAAGAACTGCATCGACCGGCCGCCCAGCAGGGTCGAGACCTTGCCCTCTGGCAGATCGCTGCCATAGGCGACCATCTCGAGCTTCGGACCGTCGAGCCCATCCGGCCGGGCAACGAGAACGCCTTCCGCGCAACCGAAGGCCACCAGACGCGCCGATGACGCTTCGCCATGCAGGCCCGTGCATGTGGCGGTATCGCCGATCTGCTTGCCTGCCCGGTCGACGATGCGCAGGCCAAGCCGTGGCGGCAGCTCGTCCGGCTTTACCTCAGCCTGCATGTTCGGCACGGAGACAAGGATATGCTTGCCCATCGGCACCGCCACGCCATGATGCGGCGCGGTCGTATCGATGCTCACCGCCTCCCCCTTGCCGTCGATCAAGGCGCCTTCCTGAAAGAGATCGGTCTTGCCACCCCGGTCGTAGAAAACAGCCACATCGTCACCATGGGTGACCACATGGCCCGGCTTCTTTCCTGTAATGGTACCGGCAAGCAGTTTTGGGTCGGAAACCTCGATGTCGCGATGCTCGCCGTGATCGGAAAGCGCGATACCTGTCGATATGATCTGCACCGCATCCTTGTCTCCCTGCACGGCAAAAACCGTCTTGCCGCTATCGCTGAGCGACAACGCGGCATAGCCGCTAAGATCGAAGCGGCCAAGTTCGTTGCCGCTGGCTGCATCCAGCGCCCGGACGACCGGCTGGGTGTGATCGGCAACAAACAGCCGCCACGTTTCCTTGTGGTCATCGGCGAACACCGGAAGGGGGGACAGCGCCGTCAGCGCCAGCGCGACAGCAGCCTGCATCGGCTTGCCAAGATGGATCGGCATGGGTTCTCCTTGCAATTGTTTTGTAATAACGTTACAATTAATTTGTTATAAAGTTACATCCTCCTTGTCCAGCAGGAAAATGCAGGGCCGGATATTCAAGGGGAACAAAGGGGGGCGGCGGCACCGCGGGCGTTCGCGCTGAACGGGCGTCAACCCGGACGAAGGGCAAGCGCTCCAGGATCTCAGCTTGCCGTTTCCATGACGTCCATGCTGGGGAGATGGCCTGCTGCGGCCTCTGCGGATGGCTCCTGCACGGGAAGCTCGATGATCGGAAACAGTTCCAGGATGACCCGCAGGATGGCGAGCGCCGCCTTGGACCGGCACGCATAAAAGACACTCTGCGACCGGCGGCGCGATGTCAGCAATCCAGCCTTCTTCAAGATGCGCAGGTGCTGGGAGGTGGCGGACTGGCTCAGGCCGAGGATCAGAGCGACCTGGCCGACCGATTGCTCCTCCCGCGACAGCGCGTCCAGCGCAATCAGCCGCATGGCGTTGGACATCGCATCCAGCACCGCGCCGCCATTTTCAATATGGGAGGGCATCGGCAAAGGGGACGCTCTCTTTCGGAGCCGTCCTTTCTCCTGGTTTGCGCGCTTCACCTCAATCCTCTGTGTTCTCATCAGCCTCATGTAGTAAGTGAAAGAAGCACGCTCGCATTCGAGTCAACTACTATTGCTCATCCACAACAACTGGTGTATTCACAGAATAATAAGATTAAAACCGCGTTACTAATGGGCTAGACGACAAAATTTCATCATTTTGTCACAAAATTGACATGATGCTTGCTTCAAATTTAGGCAAATGCACAACAAAGTTGTTTAATTTCAACTCATTGTCCAATGTAATATTTAAAATAAACGCAACAACTCCCAGTAGTAGTCTAATAGTAAATAGAGTGTGGGGCTTGAAATGACGACCAATATCGCTGTCATAATTCCTTTTTATCAGGCGGAAGACGGAATCCTGCGCAGGGCGCTCGAATCTGTAGAGACACAGCAGCTGCCCGCTGGCGTAACCTTGAAGGTGGTCGTCGTCGATGATGCTTCGCCGCATCCTGCAAGCAAGGAGCTTGATGGCTTTGCCTTCAAGGGCGCCCGTTCGCTGACGATTATCACGCAGACCAATTCGGGGCCTGCAGGAGCCCGCAACACCGGCCTCAACAGCCTTACCGGAGAGGAGATCGATTTTGTCTCTTTCCTTGACTCAGACGACATATGGAATCCCTTGCATATCCAACGGGCGCTTTCCGCCCTCCGAAAGAGCGATTTCTTCTTCTGCAATCACGTCAGAAGCAAACATTACGGCGATTACTTCCGCTGTCTGCCCGAGACATGGCAGGCTCTCACCCAGAACCGGGGAACCGGACAGTCGGAAATGGTGAAGGTGTTTGCAGCCGGCGAACTGACGCGGACGATGATCCGCGAGTGCCCGCCGCAAACCTCCACGGTCGTGTATAACTTCCGCAAGAACCCGGATCTTCGCTTCAACGCGTCCCTGAGAAGTGCAGGAGAGGATCACATCTTCTGGATCGAACTATCGATCGACAATGCGACGTCGGTAGATGTCCGGGTGAATGTCAGCTGTGGCGAAGGCCTCAACCTTTATTGGTCGAATGTATCCTGGGAAAGCCCGAAATCGATCAGTATCCAGGGCTGCCTTGCCATCCAGTACAACTACATGCGCAACAACAACCGCATCTATTCCATGGATATCGAAACGATCGCCTTCAGGCAGAGACTGTATGAAGGCGCCTATGTCTACGCGATCCTGCGCGGGGCGGCCAAACGGTTCCTTCCGGACCCCAAGGTCTTCACGAAACTGGTATCGCATTACCCCGCCTTCCTCCTGCGCAGCCCTGCCAATCTTGCCTTCTTCGTGATGAACAGGAAGGTGATGACGGATGTTACTTCGGTAAAAAACGTCCCTAGCGCAGACCTGGCCGCCTAGGCATCTGCGCGTTTTGCCGGCGCCATGCCGTGTCTTTTCGGGCTCCCTTCCCGGAAAGACAAAAGGAACCCTATGGAACTCCAGAGAATTTCGAGTTCGTCATGATATCATCCGCGGTAAGAAACGCTAAGTATTCGTTTATACATCTCGTCAATCTGCAGTACCGGCCAACCGGCGGGTTTACGAAAAGGCTCATTGATATCTTCCTTTCTCTTTCGATCATACTGATCTTCCTTCCCCTTATTCTGATGATCGCTGCACTGGTGAAGCTATCAACGACCGGATCGATTTTTTATAACCACGCAGATATTGGATATGATGGTGTATCCTTGGTGCGCCTGACGTTTCGCGCCGCCTCCGCCTCGGGCGGACAGGATTTTGCCCAGTACCTGACGATGACCGCGCAAACCGGATCGACGCCCCGGCATCAACAGGACATCTCGCTTCCGCCGTTCGGCGCCGTTCTCCAGCAACTGGGCCTCGACCGGCTGCCCCAGCTTTTCAACGTGCTGCGCGGCGACATGAGCATCGTCGGCCCCTCGCCGCTGACGATGAGCGAGATCGAGCGCTACGGATCCAATACATCCTATTACATCAAGACACGTCCGGGCCTGATCGGCTACCGGCTGGATGGCGGCACCGACGCCCACTATTTCCGCCGCCTGCAACTCGACAGGAAGTATGCGGAAAACTGGACGCTCGCGGCAGATGTCAGGGAAATCTGGCAATTCTTCACCGCTGTTCGGCATTAACGGCCGCTCACAAACGAGCAGCCCGGCATCGGCCTTGGCGCACAATCCGCTTGCGAGATTACGCGCCGGCGCCAGCCCATTCACATCGGAACGCCAGGATGGGCCTTGAAAACCCTTTCAGCCGGCGGCGCTTTGCTTGGGTAAAGAGGTCGGCCGCGCCGTACTCCCGAAAAATGTTCTCAGACACCAGGATCTGATCGCTGGAGGCCGCATCGCACAGGCGGGCAGCCAGCTGCACGGTGGAACCGAACAGATCGTTGCTATCCTCGACAGGTTCGCCGCAATCCAGGCCGATGCGGATATGAAGGGGCTCGGCATTGCCGCGATTGTAGCGCTCAAACCCCTGCTGGATCGCCCTGGCGCAATCGACGGCTGCGGCTATGGAGGCAAAGGTCGCCATGACGCCGTCGCCTGTGTGCTTCACCTCGCGGCCGGAGAATTGGCCGAGACACCTGCGTACCACCGCGTCGTGCGCCCTTACCAGTTCGGTCGCCATCCGATCGCCAAGGCGCGCCGTCATCGCGGTTGAGCCGACAATATCGGTGAACAGGATAGCCCTGTGGCCGGAATCCATTTCGGCCGAGGATTGTCCCGGCGCCGGCTCGGGGTCGTATATCCGGCCAAGAAACGCCTCGACCGCCGACAGGGCAACTTCGACGACCTCGCCGGAAACGAAGCCGTGCGCCTCGCGGTGAACGCATTGGGCTGTTTCAGCGTCGGGCGCGTCCATGAGGCAAAATACGGTTCCGCGCCGCTGGTCGAACCAGTAGGTCAGGAACTTGACGCCGTACTGATCCTGAATCGCAATATCCTTGCGATGTGCCTCGGCAGCGTCTGCGGCCGTGATTCCCGTAAGCTCATGCCGGTCGATGAAGATAGGCATCGGAACGCTCCTTCCCCGGGGTCCTGCACCTGCTGGAAGGTTTCATTCTACGTCCTGGAGGCAGCTCCGTCCACCTTTAGTACCTCCTAAAATGCAAAGGGAGGACATCGCTGCCCTCCCCTTCATTATGATACCTATGTAAAACCCGAACTCAGGCCGCGTAACGGGTGCGCTGCTGCATCGGCTGCGAACGGCTGGTTTCTTCCAGCTTGAAGCGGGCAAGCAGGGTCTGCAGCTGGCGGCTTTCCTCGGCCAGCGTCTCGCTGGCAGCCGTGGTCTCCTCGACCATGGCGGCGTTCTTCTGGGTCATCTGGTCCATGTGGTTAACCGAGGTGTTGATTTCGGCCAATGCCGTCGACTGTTCACGCGCTGCGGTGGCGATGCTCTCGACGTGGTCGTTGACGCGCAGCACCAGCTTTTCGATTTCCACAAGCGCATCGCCCGTTGCCCGCACCAGCGAGACACCGCCTTCGACCTCGCAGGCCGAAGCGCTGATTAGCGTCTTGATCTCCTTGGCGGCATTGGCCGAGCGCTGGGCCAGTTCACGCACTTCCTGGGCAACGACGGCAAAACCGCGTCCCGCGTCCCCTGCCCGCGCCGCTTCGACGCCGGCATTCAGCGCCAAAAGATTGGTCTGGAAGGCGATCTCGTCGATGACGCCGATGATCTGGCTGATCCGGCTCGATGAGCCTTCGATCCGGCTCATGGCGGTGACGGCATTGCGGACGATCTCGCCGGATTTTCCGGCACTTTCCTTGGTCTCGCGCACCATATCGCGGGCCTCAACGGCACGTGCTGAAGAGGTGCGCACGGTCGCCGTGATCTCATCAAGGGCTGCGGCGGTTTCCTCAAGCGCTGCCGCCTGCTGCTCGGTGCGTTTTGACAGGTCGTTGGCAGCGGAGCTCAGTTCGGCCGAGCTGTCCTTGATGGTGCCGGCGGCACCGCGCACATTGTTCATGGTCGAGCGCAGCGTCACCATCGTCGCGTTGACGTTCTGCTGCAGTTCGGCGAACGCGCCCTGGAAATGACCTTCCATGCTTTCCGACAGATCGGCATCGGCAAGCGCGGCAATGACGCGGCGGACTTCAGTCACCGCAAGATCGATGCTGCCGACCAGTTCGTTAACGCTGCCGGCAAAACGGTTGAGGTCGTCGTTCTGGTAGTCCTTGCCGATACGGCCGGTGAAATCGCCGGCGACCGCAGCGGCAACGACGGCGCTGATGCTCGACTGCAAATCGCTGCTCAGCGCATGAAGGGCTGCTTCCTGCGCCTTCATGTCGCGCATCGCCAATGCGTTGCGGCGGAAGACCTCGACGGCGCGGGCCATTTCGCCGATCTCGTCCTTGCGGGTGGCGTCGGTGCCGGTGCTGTCGAGATTGCCTTCGGCAAGACGGCTCATCGCGGCAGTGAGATCACGAACCGGCGTGGAAATGCCACGACGGGCAACCAGGAGACTGACGACTGCACCGATGACGATACAGCCGGCAGCGGCAAAGACGGCGATGGCGAGCGCCACCGAGGAGGACTGCAAGGCATCGGCGCGGGCTGTCGCAAGCGCCTCGCCCGAATAGGTGCTGTAGACCTTGACGGTGCTGGTGACGATCTTTTGCGCGTCGAGCGCCTTGTCGAGACCGGCCTTGATGGCGGCCGCATCCTGCGGGCTGGCCTCGGCAATGGCGACCATGGCGCGGATTTCGCCGAAATAGGTTTCAAGCGTCGTGCGGATGGCCTTCAGCTGCTTGAGTTCCGTTTCGTCGGCAGCGGCCTCGATCTTCGGCAGACGCCCGAGCATTTCCGTGGAGCGCTTCTCGGTCTCGGCGCGGAAGTCCACCGCCTTCTCCGGCTGCGCGGCCAGCTGATAGGTCATGCGGCTGATGGCGATGATATCGACGCGCAGGTCCATGGCTTCGCGGGCGACTTCTTCCCGGGCGCCGACCGAGACGATGGCCGTTTCCAATGCCGAAATACCGCGCGCGCCGACGGATGCGATGACCAGGCAAGACAACCCCATGACGAAAACGACAAGGCTGATCTTCTGGAGAATGGAAAGATTGCGAAAATTCATGTCGGAACTCCGGCTGGGCAAATGACCGCGCGCTGAACGAAAAATGGGAAAGCGAGGCATGATGCCTCTGGCAGAGCGCAGCAAGGACAAGGACATCGCGCCGAGGCGCAAGGACATCGCGCCGGAGCGCAATCTGAGGTAATTGCGCTAACACCAAGTTAAGATTGCGCTAACACTAAAGTTCAAGCTGGCAATCAAGACCTCGAGGCGGCTCATCAAATACAAAAAAACGTATCGAAATGGCTCTCCGCCACTTCAAGTTGCCGATTGCGCAGATGATCAGAAGACTTTCAGCTTGAACCTTGCCCCCCCGGTCTCTATCTCGGGAGTAGACCCCTCGCATTCCCCGGAGACTTCCTTGTCCATCTTCAAGAACCTGCCGCCCGCTCCCGCCGCTCCGAAAAAGCCGGTCACGGATACCCGCCATGGCATCACACGGACGGACGACTATGCCTGGCTGCGCGCCGACAATTGGCAGGCGATGTTCAAGGATCCGACGATCCTGGACCCGGAAATCCGTAAGCACCTGGAGGCCGAGAACGCCTATATGAAGGCGGCTATGGCCGATACCGAAACGCTGCAGAAGACGCTGTTTGCCGAAATGAAGGGCCGTATCAAGGAGGACGACTCATCCGTTCCGGTCAAGGACGGTCCGTTTGCCTACGGCACATTCTACGTCACCGGTGGCGAGCAACCCTCCTTCTTCCGCACCCCGCGCGATGGCGGCGAACGCTCCGTGCTCCTAGACGGCGACAAGGAAGCCGAAGGCAAGGCCTATTTCCGGCTGGGCGGCGTCGATCATTCGACCGATCATAGCCGGGGTCTCTGGAGCTATGACGACAAGGGCTCGGAATATTACACGCTGCGCGTTCGCGATCTCGCGACCGGCGAGGACCTTGCCGATGTCATCGAGAGCACCGGCGGCGGCGGCGCCTGGGCGCCGGATGGCAAGAGCTTCTTCTACACCGTGCTCGACGACAACCATCGTCCCTCGAAGATCTTCCACCATATCATCGGCACGCCGCAGAGCGATGACCGGCTGGTGTACGAGGAAGAGGACCCGGGCTTCTTCATGGGCGTCGGCGGCTCGATGCTCGACGACTTCATCTACATCGACATCCACGACCACGAGACCAGCGAATACTGGCTGCTGCCGACGTCGGACCTCACCGGTAAACCGCAGCTGGTGGCTGCGCGCGAAACCGGGCTCGAATATTCGCTGTCGGAGGGCGGCGATGTCTTCTACATCCTGACCAACGCCGATGGCGCCAAGGATTTCAAGATCATGCAGGCGCCGGTTGATAATCCGAATCGAGAGAATTGGACCGACGTGGTGCCGCACACTGCCGGGCGGCTGATCATCTCGCACGGCGCCTATGCCCGCCACCTCGTCTGGCTGGAGCGCGAGGCCGGCCTGCCGCAGATCAAGATCCGCGACCGGCGCACCGGCGAGGACCATTCGATCGCCTTTGCCGAAGAGGCATTCTCGCTCGGCCTTCAGGGCGCTGCCGAATACGACACCGACGTCATCCGCTTCTCCTATTCCTCGATGACGACGCCGAGCCAGCTCTACGACTACAACATGGTGACGCGCGAGCGCATGCTGTTGAAGACGCAGGAAGTGCCGTCCGGCCACAATCCCGATGACTACGTCACCCGTCGCGTCATGGCACCGGCCTGGGATGGCGCCGAGGTGCCGGTCACCCTGCTCTACC
This sequence comes from Pararhizobium sp. PWRC1-1, assembly GCF_049897905.1. Classification (NCBI taxonomy): domain Bacteria; kingdom Pseudomonadati; phylum Pseudomonadota; class Alphaproteobacteria; order Hyphomicrobiales; family Rhizobiaceae; genus Pararhizobium; species Pararhizobium sp. PWRC1-1. The sequence goes on from NZ_JAFCXE010000002.1 coordinate 426,913, forward strand.
GCAAGGATACCCCGCTCGATGGTTCCGCTCCCTGCCTGCTCTATGGTTACGGCGCCTATGGCATCGCCATTCCGGCCTCGTTCAACACCAATTGCCTGTCGCTTGCCGACCGCGGTTTCGTCTATGCTATCGCCCATATCCGCGGCGGTAAGGACAAGGGTTTTGCGTGGTACGAAGACGGCAAGATGGAGAAGAAGACCAATACCTTCAAGGACTTCATTGCGGCGGCTGACTATCTGAATCAACAGAAGTTCACGTCCTACGCCAACATTATCGCCGAGGGCGGATCGGCTGGTGGCATGCTGATGGGGGCGATTGCCAACATGGCGCCTGAAAAATTCAAGGGCGTGATTGCCGCTGTCCCCTTCGTCGATGTGCTCAACACCATGCTCGACGACACGCTGCCGCTGACGCCACCGGAGTGGCCGGAATGGGGCAACCCGATTGACTCTAAGGAAGCCTATGAACGCATGGCAGCCTATTCCCCATACGACAACGTCTCGGAAAAGCCCTACCCGGCAATCCTGGCGCTCGGCGGCCTGACCGACCCGCGCGTCACCTATTGGGAACCGGCCAAATGGGTCGCCAAGCTGCGCGAAAAGACCACCGGCTCCGAGCCGATCCTGATGAAGACCAACATGGACGCCGGCCATGGCGGCGCATCCGGCCGCTTCCAGCGCCTGGAGGAAATCGCCTTCGAATATGCGTTTGCGATCAAGGTGGCAGGGAAGATCTCGTAGTCCGTATCAAGGCCTCATAGTCCCGGCTTCCCGACAGAATGTTCGTGATGCGGATGGTCTCTTTTTCGACGACGTAGAGGATGACGATACGACGCTCGAAGACAGCCATCCGCAGTCCCGGCCAAATGTCGGGACGCTCCACATGGGCAAGGGGCGCGATACCAATCTCTTCGCATTTCCGCTGAATGCGTCGCAGGTAGTTCAGCGCGGTGTCACTACTGCCGCTTTTCCCCAAGACATATGAAAAGATCGCGCGCAAATCCGCCTGGGCGGCCTTTCTGAAAACCACCTTGTGCGGCTTCATCAATGGCGATTTTCTTCAGCCAGTTTCTCCAGCCAATCATCCATCTCGTCCATGCTGATATCAGCAGAGCCATCGCCCAGTGACCCGGCAACTCTCGACCGGATCGATGTCAGCCTGAGCTCATCGTCGCTTTCACGTTGAAGCAACAATTCCACGGCCTCCTGCAGCACGTCACTGGGGGAAGAATAGTTGCCAGCCTTCACGCGGCTCTCGATGGCGTCCACCATCTCGGACGGCAGCGATATTTTCAAAATCTCGTTCATGGCCGATCTCCAACCTCGACAGCTAAAGTAAGGCGAGCGGGGCATGTTGGCAATTCGCCAGCAACAACTTCGCGAACGTTGCAACAGCCGGCGAGCAGGGTTGCAAGCCCCACGCATGTCTCACGGGCTAATTCTCCCTGCAACCTCGCAGGGAGAATCGCGATGAAGATCGGTGACAGCATCAGCAACTATTATCGCCCGCAAAACGGCAACCAGGCCGCCGGTGCAGCCTCTTCCGGCCTCGCACTCAACATCGACGGCGGCGGTGGCCAGCGCACGCAGGGGCCGACCGTGTCGATCAGCTCTTCTGCCCCCTCCTCCTCGCTGTCTTCCGCGCTGTGGCTATCGATGGCCGACAAGCTGGAGGGCGATACCGGCTCGATGACCGAAGCGCCGAAGGACAGTCCGGCCGACGAACTGATGAAATGGTCGAAGATGTCGGTTGCCGAAAAGATCCGGGCGCAGATCCTCGCCTCCAAGGACATGACGGAAGACGATCTCGCAGCCATGGAGGCCGACGCCCGCGCGGCCATCGAGGCGGAAATCAAGGAAGCGATCAAGCGCCAGCTGGAAATCCCGCAGGATGGCGGCACGGCGCAGGCCGAGGCGGCGTCCAACGCAACGGTCTGAGAGCCCAAAAAGCGCGTCTCGGCGGGCCATGCTTGATTGGCATAGTCGCCTCTTTCCCCGTAATCTGCAGCCGGTATGGCAAGGGAAATAGATCCTATGGCTGTCCATATAGCCCTGCTTCGCGCCGTCAATGTCGGCGGAACCGGCAAGCTCTCCATGGGCGATCTCAGATCGCTCTGCGAGAAAGCCGGGTTCATTGATGTGCAAACCTATATCCAGAGCGGCAACGTGCTGTTCCGCTCAGAACTCTCCGCCGAAGACGCGGGCAAGATTCTGGATGAGGCGCTCGCCAAGCTGATGGGCAAGGCGCCTGGTGTGATGGTGCGTAGCCGCAGGCAACTGGAATCAATCGCGCAAAACAATCCCTTTGCCGATGCCAAACCGAACTACCTGATGGTCTACTTCTTGCCGGAGAACGCACCTGATGATGCGCTCGACAGGCTCGTGGCGCCGGATGGTGAAGAGGTGCATGTGGCAGGTCGCGAAATCTACGTGCATTACCCGAATGGTTCCGGCCGCTCGAAACTGAAACTGCCGACGCTGAAACAGGCGACATCGCGCAATCTCAACACGGTGCTCAAGCTGGCGGAGCTTGCAGCGGAGATGGAAAAGGCAGGCAACTAAGCCTTTCAGGCGTGTTGCAAAGGCTGAAAAAGCATTTTTATGAAATTGCGAAACACCAGTATCTGCTCTGGCAGGCTTTGCGGCTCCTTCAGCGCCTTCGACAATACGATGCCACCCTCGATCACCGTCGAAACCATGTCGGCCAGTTGGTCCACGTCGAACGGTTCGCGCGGCGTATAGACAGCCATGATCTCCTCGAACATGCCCCGGAAGCGTCGCCGCCATGCCAACGCGGCCTGACGGTTGGTTTCCTGGATCTCGCGGTCGAAAAGCCGCTCGTAATAACAGATGGTCGCCACCAGGCAGCCCGGATGACCGTTCGGCAGATCGGAAAGCAGTTCTGAGAGAAGTTTAAGGCCGAGCAGGAACGATTGCAGCGGATCGTCCATCAGATCGCGTGCCCGGCTGAAAATCTCGTCGTAGATCCGCTCGTCGTTTTCGATGTAGCGGTTGAGCAATGCCTTGGCGAGTTCGTTCTTGTCGCGGAAATGATAGAAGAAACCGCTCTTGGTGATGCCGGTCTCGGCGATGAGCTCCTCGATCGAGGTGCCGCCAAAACCCTTCTGCAACACGGCTGTTTCCGCCACATCGAGAATGCGGGTCCTCGTCTCCTCGCCCTTGCGCATGCCCCGCTCCTGTACCGCCGGTAGAGTTTTCAACGGAAATGGACTGAACGACTGCGCTCAACGATCGTTAGTATCGCTGATAACGCACTGATTTTACGGACATTTCCAGATAATCAACCAATAGTATACCGCAAACCCTCTATTTTAGCATGTGGTAAAGCGTACAAATATCCCGACCTTGCAACGCCCTTTCACTGGTGATGCGAAGGGTAACGGAGGGTGGAGACCGTGAGCAAATACAGACATGACCTGCCACACCTGAAGGGTGGAATATTCCTGGCCGACGGCGGCATGGAAACGACGCTGATCTTCAATGAGGGCGCAGAGCTGCCGCATTTCGCCGCTTTCGTACTCCTGGCCGACCGGGATGGACGACAGAAACTGAAGGATTACTATGCCCGCTACCTCGCAATCTCGCCAGGAGGACGGTCCGGCTTCGTGCTCGACACCGCGACTTGGCGGGCCAATGCGGACTGGGGCGACAAGCTCGGCTACAGCGCCGAGGCCCTCAAGGCTGCAAATGAAGATGCGGTCGAGCTTCTGAGCGAGCTTCGCGCCGAACGTGAACGCCCCGGCGCACCGATCGTCATCAACGGCGCAATCGGTCCGCGCGGCGACGGCTACAAGGCCGGCAAGATGAATGCCGACGAGGCAGAGGCCTATCACGCAACGCAAATCGAGACATTCGCCGGCGCCGACGCCGACATGGTGACCGCGCTGACGCTGACCAGCATCGATGAGGCAATCGGCATCGCGCGGGCCGCAAGGCGCGCGAAAATGCCCTGCGTGATCTCCTTTACGGTGGAGACCGACGGCAATCTCGTCACCGGGCGGACGCTGAGGCAAGCAATCGAGGCGGTGGATGCCGCGACCGGCTCCTATCCGCTCTACTACATGATCAACTGTGCCCATCCGAGCCATTTCGACACGGTGGTTTCGGGCAACGAGGCGTGGCTGAAACGACTGGGTGGCATCCGCGCCAATGCCTCAAAGATGAGCCATCAGGAGCTCGACGAGAGCGAGACGCTGGATGCGGGCGATCCCGCCGATCTCGGCTGGCGCTACCGTCAGCTGACGCGCCGGATGCCGCAGCTCCGGGTTCTCGGCGGCTGCTGCGGCACCGACCACCGGCATGTGGCGGCAATCTGCGAAGCCTGCGTTCCGGAGGAGAAACTAAGCGCATGACAAGGATACCAACAGGAGGATATCACCATGACGACGATCCGCCCCTACGGACGCAGAGGACTGCTGCGGCTGCTCGACCGGTGGCTTGGCCCCAAGCAGCCGGTCTTCGAAGAGATTGACCGGGCCGAACTGGAGGGCTTCGACGACTACCTGATGCGCGACATCGGTCTTTCGCTGTACAATGACGACTATCCGCGCCGTGATATCCACGGCAATGACCGCGCCGGCTTGCAATAAGGCGGCCCGATCACGATATCCGCATCGGCCGTCGGGCGATCAACCCTGACGGCCGATGATGGGTTCAGCGCTGCGCATTCCGGCCGAAACCTGGCGGTCAAGACGATGTGCATCCGTTGTGGTTGACCGGGCGTTGTTCCCGGGGGAAACTGGAAGGCATGAACAATCTCTTTGCATCGCCGGCTTCACGAGCCGCAGCCTCCCCGATCCCCTTCGACAACAGCTATACCCGGCTGCCGGCACATTTTCACGCCGCCGCCATTCCGACTGCCGTTTCCGAGCCGTGGTTGATCAAGTTCAACCGCCCGCTGGCGCTGGAGCTTGGCCTCGATGCCGACGCTCTGGAGCGGGATGGGGCGGCGATATTTTCCGGAAATACAATCCCTGAAGGTGCCCAGCCGCTCGGCATGGCCTATGCCGGGCATCAGTTCGGACAGTTCGTGCCGCTGCTGGGCGACGGGCGGGCGATCCTGCTTGGTGAAGTCATCGATATCCATGGCAGGCGCCGCGATATCCAGCTGAAGGGTGCCGGCAAGACGCCCTATTCGCGGCGCGGCGACGGGCGGGCAGCCCTTGGGCCGGTGCTGCGCGAATATATCGTCAGCGAGGCGATGTTTGCGCTCGGCATTCCAACGACGCGGGCCTTGGCGGCCGTGGTCACCGGCGAGCCGGTCTACCGCGAACGGGTCCTGCCCGGCGGCGTCATCACCCGGGTGGCGGCCAGCCATATCCGCGTCGGCACGTTCCAGTTCCTCTCAGCGCGCGGCGATACCGAGGGCCTGAAGGTTCTGGCTGATCATGTCATCGACCGGCATTATCCCGAAATCAAGGACCAAGAGCGTCCCTATCTGGCGCTGCTTCACGCCGTGATCGAGCGGCAGGCGTCGCTGATCGCCCGCTGGCTGTGCGTCGGCTTCATCCATGGGGTGATGAACACCGACAATTGCGCCATCTCCGGCGAAACCATCGATTTCGGCCCCTGCGCCTTTCTCGATGCCTACGATCCGGCCAAGGTGTTTTCATCGATCGACCGGGGTGGACGCTATGCCTATGCCAGCCAGCCGGCAATCGGCCAGTGGAACATGGCGCGGCTTGCCGAAACCCTGTTGCCACTGCTTGATCCGGAGGCTTCCGAGGCCGTCAATCTCGCCAATGATGCAATCGGCGGCTATGGCGCGCTGTTCCAGACCCACTGGCTTGCCGGCATGAAGGCAAAGATCGGCCTTTACGCGGAAGAAGACGGCGATCTCGATCTTGTGCAGGGACTACTCAGCGCCATGCACCGCAACGAGGCAGACTTCACCCTAACGTTCCGCCGATTGTGCGATGCGGCCGAAAGCAGCGCCCATGACGGACCGCTACGCGATCTCTTCGCCAAACCCGCCGATATCGATGCCTGGCTCCTCGCCTGGCGCGAACGGACGGGGCGCGAAAGCCTTTCCGATGCGCAGACGGCAGCGGCGATGCGCGCCGTCAATCCCGCCTTCATTCCGCGCAACCACCGCATCGAGCAGGCAATCCGTGCCGCGGAAGACGATGGCGATTTCTCGTTGTTCGAGGCCTTGAACGATGTGTTGGCAAAGCCCTATGAGGACCAGCCGAAGTTCACAGCCTATGCCGTGCCGCCGGCGCCTTCGGAAGAAGTGTTCAAGACCTTCTGCGGGACGTGAGGAAGAGCCTCGTGCGAGGCGCTCAGATTGTTGACGAAGTCATTTTCTCACCATGTGATGGCCGCTTGGGAAATTGTGCGATGTCAAATCCTCCGTCATCTCTGTGCTTGTCACAGAGATCCAGCCAGCCCAAGTCCTTGGGCTGAAAGAGTCTTTTGACCCGACAGACGTCGGGTCGCTGGATCCCCGCCACGAGGTCGAGGATGACGGAGAGTGGGGTCCCGCTTTCGTCAAATAATCGGCGCGTCAGGCTTTGTCAGCAGTCCGAAAGCCTCGTACGAGGCTCTTCCGGTTACTCCCAGCCGGTTCCGCCGATAGCAGCGCACCCATAAGGCGGCAGGCGGTTTTCGAAATTGGTTTTCAGCTGGGCGCAGCCCCATTGGCGCAAGGGTTCCGGCATCCGGCTGTTGAGCTCGATGCCGACTTCGTCGAGCGGATCGTTGGTATTGGTGACGTAGAGCAGCCAGCGCCCGCCGATCACGCCAACGACAGCCACGACCGCAACCAGCAGAACCGTCAGCAATTTCTTCATCTCGAACCTCGTTGTGGTGAACGTTGCCGTTGACCTATCCTATTTCTCAGCGCGACCGAAATCCTTTCGCAAACCTTCGGCGGGCTGTGCGTTAAACGCTTGTCTGCCATGCCGAATTTTGATGGCTGGGCCGAAATGTGGCCATTGAAAGGCGGCGGCCTTGCGGTATGTTCGGTGATGTTGCGCGGCCGTTCAACGTCTGCGCGCGTCAAATACCAGGGTTCACCGCGCACAGACCCATCCCGCGCGATGGCCAGCCCCAAGACCGGACTGCCTTTGCCTGAGGCGTTGGACCCAATGCCCACCGCAAGCGAGACGAACCGCGCGGCGCGGCTTTCCATAACGGGAGATATTCATGTTGATTTTGTTGACGGCCATCGTCTTCGCATTGATCGGGCTGGGGCTCGGCGGTGGCGGGCTCTGGCTCATCGTGCTCGGCGGCAGCTGGTATTATGCCGTTGCCGGCCTCGGTTTTCTCATAACCGCCTTCCTTCTGTTTGCGCGGCGCGGTGCGGCGCTGACCGTCTATGCGCTTTTGATCATCGGCACGCTAGCCTGGGCCATCTGGGAAGTCGGCTTCGACTGGTGGCAGCTTGGGCCGCGTGGCGGCGTCATCATCCTGCTCGGCCTCTGGCTGCTTTTGCCCGCCATTCGCCGCGGCCTTGGCTTTGCAAGCCCGACCGGCCAAGTCTACAAGGCCAGCGCCCTGCCGCTGGGACTGGCCGTTCTCGCCTCGATCGTGGTTGCCGGTTATTCGATGACGCAGGACCCGCTCGATCTGGCCGGCGAACTGCCGGTCGGAACCGCGACCGCTGCCGTCGATCTCGGTGGCAACGTGCCGGACAGCGAATGGCACCAGTATGGCCGCACGCCCTATGGCCAGCGCTATTCGCCGCTCTCTCAGATCACCCCGGAGAATGTCGGCACGCTGCAAGTCGCCTGGCAATATCAGACCGGCGACGTGAAGCGGCCGGACGATGTCGGCGAAACCACCTATCAGGTGACACCGCTGAAAATCCGCGACACGCTCTACATGTGCACGCCGCACAATCTGGCCATCGCGCTGGATGCGGCGACCGGCAAGGAAAAGTGGAAGTTCGATGCCAATTCCGGCATGAACCCGGACCGGCAGCACCAGACCTGCCGCGGCGTCACCTACTATGCCGATCCGGCCGCCGTGGCCGGCAGCCCCTGCGCCGAACGGGTCTATCTGCCGACCGCCGATGCGCGGCTGATCGCGCTCGATGCCGCCACTGGCCAGGTCTGCGAGAGCTTTGCCGACAAGGGCACGCTGCATCTCGAAACCGGCATGAAATACAACCCGGCCGGCTATTATTATTCGACCTCGCCGCCGGTGATCACCGCCGGCAAGATCATCGTCGGCGGTGCCGTCAACGACAATTACTCGACGCAGGAGCAATCCGGTGTCATCCGCGCCTTCGACGTCAATACCGGCGCGCTGGTCTGGAACTGGGACAGTGGCAATCCGGACGTGACGACGCCGCTGCCCGAAGGCCAGACCTACACGACCAACTCGCCCAACAGCTGGTCGGTGTTCAGCTATGACGACAAGCTGAACCTCGTCTATATCCCGCTCGGCAACCAGGTGCCCGACCAGCTCGGCATGGGCCGTAGCGAGCATGTCGAGAATTATTCCTCGTCGATCGTGGCGCTCGACATCACCACAGGCGCGGTCCGCTGGGTGCGCCAGACCGTGCATCACGACCTCTGGGACATGGACGTTCCAGCCCAGCCGGTGCTGCTCGACATTACCGGCAAGGACGGCCAGCCGGTTCCAGCGCTTGTCGGGCCGACCAAGCAGGGCGATATCTATGTGCTTGACCGGCGCACCGGCGAGCCGATCATCCCGGTCAAGGAAATCCCGGCACCGACCGGCGCCATCGCCGAGGATTTTACCGCTCCAACCCAGCCGATCTCCGACCTTACCTTCTCGCCGCCTCCGTTGACGGACAAGAACATGTGGGGTGTGACGATGTTCGACCAGCTCGCCTGCCGGATCGACTTCAAGCGGCTGAAATACGAAGGCCGTTATACGCCGCCATCGCTGGAAGGCAGCCTGATCTATCCCGGCAATTTCGGCACCTTCAACTGGGGTTCCGTCGCGGTCGATCCGGAACGGCAGGTGATGTTTGGCATGCCGACCTATCTCGCCTTCACTTCGAGGCTGGTACCGCGCGACCAGATCCCGCCCAAGGGCCAGGACGAAAAGGGCTCCGAACAGGGCCTCAACCGCAATGACGGCGCGCCCTACGGCGTCTTCATGGGGCCGTTCCTCGGACCGCTCGGCATTCCCTGCCAGGCGCCGCCATGGGGCTATGTCGCCGGCGCGGACTTGAAGACCGGCAAGATCGCTTACAAGCACAGGAACGGGACCGTGCGTGACATGACGCCGCTGCCCCTGCCCTTCAAGGTCGGCGTACCCGGCATCGGCGGCCCGATGATCACCAAGGGCGGCGTCGCCTTCCTGGGTGCGGCGGTCGACAACTATATCCGCGCCTATGAGCTGACCACCGGCAAGGTGCTGTGGGAAGGCCGTCTTCCGGCCGGCGGCCAGTCGACACCCATGAGCTATGCCACCGACGACGGCACCCAGTTCGTGCTGATCGTCGCCGGCGGCCATGGCTCGGTCGGCACCAAGCCGGGGGATTATGTGATCGCCTACAAGCTGGCGAAGTAACCGCTCAAAATATCCGAAAGCCGGCGGGGCGACCTGCCTGCTTTTTTTTGACGCAGATTGCAGAGCAATCATGCCACTTATGACCAGCCGTTGTGGTTGGTCTTTGCCCCCAAAGCTGCGACATCGCCCGGCTTGACATGCCTTCGGAAACGCCTGTAGGCTTGCTCTCATTGGTGCAAAATCAGACGGTTACGCACCGAACCAAGATTGCCAGCACGGAGAACTCCCAATGCGCCGACTCATTTCTCAAGAAAATCACATTCGAAATTCTGAGAAATTGAGGGTACATGCGTACTTTGAATCTGGGTATCCTGGCCCATGTGGATGCAGGCAAGACTAGTCTTACAGAACGGCTGCTTTTCGACGCCGGGGTGATCGACAAACTCGGGAACGTCGATGCCGGCAACACACAGACCGACAGTCTCGAACTCGAACGGCAACGTGGCATCACCATCAGGGCCGCCGTGGTGTCGTTCACCATCGGCGACACGACCGTCAATCTCATCGATACGCCCGGTCACCCCGATTTCATCGCCGAAGTCGACCGGGTGCTCGGCCTGCTCGACGCAGCGGTGGTCGTCGTTTCGGCGGTCGAGGGCGTGCAGGCTCAGACGCGCGTGCTGGTACGCGCGTTGCAACGTCTAACCGTCCCGTTCGTCTTCTTCATCAACAAGGTCGATCGAGCGGGCGCTCGCTATGACGAGCTGCTGGATGTTCTTGGCAGCCAGCTGCCGGTTCGGCCCATTGCCATGTCGGGCGTCCAGGATGCGGGCAGCAAGCTTGCCCGGATCGAAGCATATGATCTGTGGAGCGAACCACTGTTCACAGGTCTCTGTGAAACGCTGGCGGAAAACGACGACGTTCTGCTCGGCGATTATGTCCTCGCGCCCGATTGCCTGAGCCGCGAAACGCTGGCTCGGTCTCTGGCTGATCAGGTTGCCAAAGGCCTGGTGCACCCGGTGTTTGGTGGTGCTGCGACGACCGGCGTTGGCGTACCGGCCCTGATGTCGGCGATCGCGACGATGCTGCCTTCCCGCAGGCCGGACCCGGATGGCCCGGTCATCGGCACGATCTTCAAGATCGAGCGGGGATGGGGCGGCGAAAAGCAGTGCTTTGTCTCCCTGACATCGGGCACGGTCAAAGCCCGGCACTATCTGGACCTGCCCGAGGGCCAGGCACGGGTGACAGGAATTCATCTGTTCGAGGCCGGCCGGGTTCACACCGTTACCAGCTTCCGGGCCGGACAGATCGCCCGTGTCAGCGGCCTCAACGGCGCCCGCATCGGCGATATCGTCGGCACGGATCCGTCCTCGGCCAGTCGCGCTCACTTTGCCCCGCCGACCCTTGAAACCCGTGTGCTGGCGCAGCGCGCGTCCGACAATGCGGCGCTCTGGCTGGCCCTCAACCAGCTGGCCGAACAGGATCCACTGATCAATCTTCGCAGGAATGACGATGCGAACGACGTCTACGTGTCCCTCTACGGCGAGGTGCAAAAGCAGGTCATCCAATCGACCTTGTTGACGGATTTCGATCTTGAGGCCACGTTCGAGGAAAGCACGGTCATCTGCGTCGAGAGGCTGCTGGGGAAAGGCGCTGGTCTTCAGACCATCTTCAAGGAGCCCAACCCTTTTCTCGCGACCGTCGGGCTGCGCATCGAACCACGTCCGGAGGGTGCCGGCAACAGCTTTGCCCTGGAAGTCGACGTCGGCCAGATGCCGGCAAGTTTTTACCGGGCGGTCGAGGACACCGTGCTGGAAACGCTGAAACAGGGTGTCTTTGGCTGGCAGGTCATCGATTGCCACGTGGCGATGACGGCGGCCCGGCACAGTTCGCCATCGAGCACCGCCGCCGACTTTCGCCAGTTGACGCCATTGGTGCTGGCTGAGGCTCTATCGGCGGCTCAAACCGTCATCTGCGAACCGGTCGATCACATCGACATCGAAGCGCCCGTCGGCGCCTTGAACGGCCTGCTTACCCTGCTTGCGAAGGCCGGTGCATCGATGACGGATACCGTGATCACCAACGGCGTGGTGCGGCTGGAAGGCACGGTCGCGTCCGCCAAAACCCAGAGCCTTCAACAGCAACTGCCGGGGCTGACAAGCGGCATGGGAACGATGGTCGCCACCTTTGACCATTATGCCCCGATCGCCGGTCTCCAGCGTTTGCGCCCGCGCTCAGGTCCCGATCCGTTCAACATGACGGAATATCTACTGCGCATGCGCCGGAACTCACTGGACCGAACCCCGGGGACAGAGAAAGGAAGCTGACGCCCGAGCAGTCACACCTGTCCACACTCGTTGTCCGCTCAGTGCAAGGTTTGTCGCGAAAACTTCAAGTTTCGCGACAAACCGATCAACTCTGAAAAGCCGAACTGTTCCCGTCACGCCGCGACTGGCGTCACTTCGACGGTGAGATGCGACAGCCCGGTGAGCTTGGCGAGCTTTTCCTTGTAGAAAGCCGGCGGGTGCGGGTTTTGCGTGGCGATGGCGACGATGGCTGCGTTGTGCCCCGGGCCGACCTGCCAGACATGCAGATCGGTGATCGTCTCCTGCGGCGTTTCGATCCGCTGGCGGATTTCCGACTGCAGGCCGGTGACCTCGTCAGTCGCATCGATCAGGATCAGGCCGGTCTGGCGGATCAGGCCATAGGACCAACGGGCGATGACCAACGCGCCCACGACACCCATGGCCGGATCGAGCCACAGCCAGCCGTAGATGCTGCCTGCCAGAAGCGCGAGAATGGCGAGAACCGAAGTCAGCGCATCGGCCATCACATGCAGATAGGCGGAACGCAGGTTGTTGTCGGTGCCGGGCTTGTGCGTTGCGTGGCCGTGATCCCCGTGGCTGTGGCCGGCATGATCGTGGTGATCGTGGCCGCCCGCAGGCTGGGCCTCGGCACCGTGCGAATGGGTACTATGCGAGTGAGACGCATGAGAGTGACCAGCATGCGAATGCCCGCCGTGGGAATGGCCAAGATGCTGGTGATCGTCTTTGAGCAGGAAGGCGGAGATGAGATTGACGGCAAGGCCGGCGACCGCCACGGCAATGGCCTGCGAAAAGCTGATCTGAACCGGATTGGCGAACCGCAACAGGCTTTCCCAGCCGATCAGCAGCGCGATCAGGGCGAGAACGATGGCGCTGGCGAAACCGGCGAGATCACCAAGCTTGCCGGTACCGAAGGTGAAGCGCGGATTGCGCGCCTGGCGCCGCGCATAGAGATAGGCGAGCGCCGTGATCAGCATCGCACCGGCATGGGTGGACATGTGCCAGCCATCGGCGACCAGCGCCATCGAGCCGTAGATATTGCCGGCGACAATCTCTCCGACCATCATCGTTGCGGTCAGCGCGATGACCAGCCAGACACGGCGCTCGTTACGCCGGTGGCCTGCGCCGAGGAAGACATGTTCGTGGACCAGATTTTCTGTCGGCATGGAGCCATCCTCTCAAGATCGGCGTATCAGGATTTTTAGCGTACGTACGTCCGCAACACGGCGGACAGTTCATCGACGGCCCGCAGACGCTCCGCGTCGCTTTCGGCGAGCAGCACATGTTCGCGCAGGTGATCTTCCATCACCTCGCCGGTCAGCCCGTTCAGTGCACCGCGAATGGACGAGAGCAGCTGCAGAATATCGCCGCAGGGCGTTTCCACCTCCAGCGCCCGCTCGACAGCTTCGAGCTGCCCCTTCAGGCGGCGCACCCGCGCCAGCAGTTTTGTCTTTTCGCGAACGGTATGGGACATCGGCAACCTCTCTATAGCATAGGGGGGTATACTATATTGATGGGTTTGGAAAGGCCCTCCGGGCGACGCCGCACGCCTGAGCGAGGCATGGCCGATCCGAATGCTGATGTCACGGGCACCCGGGATCGTGGCCTGCGATGTGGAGAAGGCGATCGACGCCGGTTGTTTTGTGGCTCTCACCGGCGCGATGCAAGGGCTTGAAAAGGCGGCGGCCTAAACAGGGACGGCACTCATTGCTACCCCTGAAAAGGCCTGTTTGGCGAACCCGCACCCCACTCCCCCGTCATCCTCGCCCTCGTGGCGGGGATCCAGTGACCCGACGTCCGTCGGGTCAAAAGGCCCTTCAGCCCAAAGAGTTGGGCTGGTTGGATCTTAGTAACGAGCACAGAGATCACGGAGGTTAGGGTATCGCCTGGGTTCCCCAAAAGCCCCCCCTAAACGGCCACGCGCAACTCTGCCAAGGCCGCCAAGTGCTTAAGCCACCATCCCCGCAATCAGCTTGCCGACCTCGCCGAATACCGGCTCGAGCTCCTTGGTCGGCTTCTTGCCCTCGGCAATATAGACGGATGCCAGGATCGTATGGCCTTCGGCCGGGCGCATGAAGCCGATGTCGCCGGCCTCGCCGCGGCCGCTGGTGCCGGTCTTTTCACCGATGGTCCAGCCCTTCGGAAGTCCTGCCCGAAGGCGCCGGTCGCCGGTGGTGTTGGCGACGAGCCAGGCGGAGAACTGATCGCGCGACGCAGGCGACAGAACATCTTCCAGCAGCAGCTTGCCGAGTGTCTCCGTCATCGCCTTCGGCGTCGTCGTGTCGCGCGGGTCGCCGATCTTCGCCTCGTTCAATTCCGGCTCGATGCGGTCGAGACGGGTCGTCGCGTCGCCGATCGAGCGCAGCCACTCCGTCAACCCCTTCGGACCACCAAAGCTCGCCAAGAGCAGGTTGCCAGCAGCATTGTCGCTGTAGCGTACCGTTGCATCGCAGAGTTCGCGCACCGTCATGCCGCCGCCGACATGTTTTTCGACCACGGGCGAATAGGATAGAAGGTGTTTCTTCGAAATCGGAATCCGCCGGTCGAGCTTTTCCTCGCCCTTGTCGGCACGGGCCAGCGCAAAGGCGGCGGCCAGTGCCTTGAAAGTCGAGCACATCGCAAAGCGTTCTTCCGGCCGGTGGGCGAAGGACAGCTTGGTTTTCGTATCGAGAACATAGACGCCGAGCCGGCCGCCGATTTGCTTTTCCAGCGCAGCCAGCTTCTCTTCAATGTCCTTTTCGGCGGCAAAGACCATTTTCGGGCCCAGACCGATGCTCGGCAGGAGCAGGCCGGAGCCGATGATGAACGACCGGCGATTGAACGTGAACGACATATGATGGGTTCTCCATGGATAACTGTGCTGATGGCAACAACGCCTTGATCGCAAAGGCTAATATTAGCCATTTCTCAACCAGCTATTGCGCCACTGGAGACGATCCGTAGAGCGCGATTGTGGCCGGTCTTGGCCGGAAAAGCGGCATCCCAAAATCTTCTTTTGGCCGCAAAAATGAACGGGCACGCGATTTCCCGTTGACAATTTTCCGGAAAAGGCGACATTGCCCGCCATGATCAGAACCGCAAACATCGCCCGTTGGTATTTTACGCTGCTCCCATAGGTGCGGCTGTCTGATCTCGTTCAAACAAGCCGCCATCAGGCGGCTTTTGTTTTTGGACAGCACCTGATGGCGGGAAAGCCATAAGGAGCCATACAATGCTGCAGATTGCCATCCCGACATTACCTCCTCTTCTCGCCACGCGCGCGCCGATGGTCACCATCCGCACTGCCAAGCAGCGCGACTTGGCCGAGCTCCGCGAACTGATCGCCGAGCTTGCCGCCCATCACGGCGATGCCGCTGCGGTGACCCCAGAAAATCTCGAGCGCGACCTGTTCGGCCGTTTGCCCTGGATTACCGCACTGGTGGCCGAGGCCGCAGGCGAGCTGATCGGCTACGCAATCCTGGTGCCGCTCTACCGCGCCCAGCAGGGTGCGCGCGGCATGGAACTGCATCATCTCTACGTCCGCCCCGCCCATCGCGGCACCGGCATCGGCCGCCATCTGGTCGCCAAGGCCCGCGAACAGGCCCGCATGGCCGGCGCCACCTATCTCTCCGTCAGCGCCGCCACCGGCAATTTCCAGGCGCACCGCTTCTACGAATCGGAAAACTTCACGCCCGGTCCCGTGACCGGCATGCGGTATTTGCAGACCCTCGCCTAAGCCGGGCGGTTTTCAAGGCAGCAGCATTATGGCGATGGGCGCGTTCGTAAGGGCGCGCCTTGGCTTTCTGCAAAGCATGGCAACGCCCTTCAGGCCGCCTTTGCGGCCGCCGCTTTTGCCAGCACTTCGGCTGCCCATTGATTGAGGCTCTTTCCCGACAGTTCAGCCGCCTTCGCAGCCTGGGCATGTACATCCGGATCGACGCGAAACATCATCTTGCCCGAATAGGATTTTTGCGGGTCCTTGCCGATCTTCGCGCAAGTTTCGAGATAATCATCGACGGCCTCATGGAATGCCGCTTTCAAATCCGCGACGGTATTGGCGTGAAAACCGATGCCATCGGTAATGCCTGCAATCCGGCCGAAAAAGATCTCGTCTTCCGCGTCATAGTCGATCCGGGCTGCATAGCCCTTGTAGGACATGATGTTCATGGTGTTACTCCTATACGCAGCAGGAATCCCCGCGCCGCTCGCACCTGATAGCGCTTCGCCTCGTTCTCAGGATGAGGCCGATGGAAGCTTTCCACCTCATTTGAGAAAGTAAACCTCACGCGCGATCCACTACCCTCGATGAGGGTGCACCCTGCAGCCACGAGCAGGCTTTCGATGTCGGCCCAATCGATCGTTCCGGACGCAGGCTCCTTGAAGATCGCGGCAAGCGTTTTCCTCTGCTTGCTATTCATGCAAGCATCCTACCGATTGATAGCACTTATTGCAAGCACCCTACTCGACCGCAGGCACCGCCTTCAGATAGGCCGCGATCGCCTCGCGGTCGGATGCGGGCAGCTTGGCCATGTTCTGCTGGACCTCGACCATCGAGCCACCAGCCGAGTCGAATTCAGGCGTAAAGCCGGTTTGGAGGTAGTTGACGATGTCGCCCTCGCTCCATGAACCCATGCTTTTCGAGCCCGGGGTGATGTTGGGGATGCGGCCTTCGCCTTCCGGATTGGGGGCACCTGCCAGCCACTCCGCGGTCTCGAAACCGCCGAGCGCATTGCGCGGCGTGTGGCATTCGCCGCAATGGCCGGGGCCTTCGACGAGGTATTGGCCGCGGGCGATCTTCGTGTTGCTGGTATCGACCGTGACACGCGGCTTGTCAGTGAAAAACAAAAGCTTCCAGCCACCGAGTGACAGGCGGATATTGTACGGGAACGGCAGGTCGTGCGGTGGCGCCACATTGGCGCTTTTCGGCAGGGTTTTCAGGAAACCCCAGAGGTCGTTGATATCCTTTGGCGTCAGCCGGGCGTAGGAGCCATAGGGGAAGGACGGGTAGAGATGTTCGCCCTGTTTACCGACGCCGCGCGTCATCGCGTTGCCGAATTCGGCCAGCGTCCAACTGCCGATGCCGGCGGTTTCATCCGGGGAGATGTTGGGGACGTGAAACGTGCCGAACGGGCTTTTCAGCGGCAATCCTCCGGCCAGAACCAGCTTGGCATCGCCTTCGGATTTCGCCGCCGCATGACAACTGGTGCAGCCGCCCGCCCAGAACATCTGTTCGCCATTGGCCAGATCCGGTTCGCCGAGCCCATCCCAATGCGATGCAGGCCATCGTTCTGGCTTGGTCAGGAACCATGCGGCGCTTCCGGCGACCACGCCGAACAAGACCACCGCCGTGACCAGTTTTCGAACGCGCGCACCCATCGGCCTGTTCCTTCTGCCTTATCCGGAAAACACATTTGGCGCGCCGGGACGGGCGCGCCAAAAATCATCGTTTTGGGGACAAGGCCCGCCCGGTCATTTCTTGACGCGGTAAGCCTGATGACAGTCGCCGCAATTCTTGCCGATAATGCCAAGCGCAGCACCAACGCCTGCCTGGTCTGCCGGAAGCTGGGCAAGCGCCACGTCGGCGTCTGCGCCAAGCTTGGCCGCCTTGGCTTTGAAGTCGTCCATGGCTTCCCAGATTTTCGGGCTGGCTTCGGAATTGGCCTCGGAGCCTGCCGGGAACTGATCCGGGAATGCCTTCACATTGGTGCTGATCGTCGTAAGCGACGCCTTGACGATCTCGGCGTCATAGGGCTTTTCGCCCTTGGCGATCCCGGCAAGCGCGCCCATCGATCCGCCGATCTGCTTCATCAGTCCTTCGCGGACCTTGACCGGATCATCCGCAGCGATGACGGCGCTTACGCCACAGCCTGCAATTACACATGCCGTCAGTATCATTTTCAGCTTCATCCAAATCTCCAGCTCTGGCGAGACGCCGCCCCGGACTGGCGAAGCGGGCTCTCTCAATCGATGCGCGGGCATGATTGCATGTTGCGATCACGAAGGAAGTAACATTTTTTTGAAATCGAGTTTATCGCATCTGTCACAAGGGCTTGAATTAACAGGAGTATTTTAGTCATGTTATCCGCATGGTCAAACTTGTGATACCCAGCCGTGCCAGGCCGTCAGCGCCGCCACCGCGATCAATACGACGCCGACTGCCTTGCCGACAACGGCTGTGGCGCGCGGGCTTGAGACGATGACATCGCGACTGCGGCCAGCGGCCAGCGCTAGGCTGCCATAGACGGCAAGCTGGGTGAGAGAGATCATGATCGCCATGATCAGTGCCTGCGACCACAGCGGCCCGAACTCAGGCTTGAGAAACTGCGGATAGACGGCGAGCATGAACAGATAGGCCTTGGGATTGAGGATACTGGTCAAGGCTCCGCGGCGAAAGCTCGTCCAGCGCGACAGCCGGGCGCCGGGCTCGACCGAGGCGATCGCAATGCTGCTGCGGGCAAGCGACAGGCCAATCCAGGCGATATAGGCAGCACCGGCGAGCAGCAGCACGTTAAAAAGCTCCGGCACCAGGTGCAACAGGAAGCCGACGCCGAGTGCCGCATAGAGCGTGTGAAAGACGCCGCCCGCCATAATACCTGCCGTTGCGGTCAGGCCGGACGCCCGGCCGCCAGTCAACGCATTGGCCATGACGAACACCATGTCCATGCCGGGCACGATGATGATGCCGAAGAGAAGGGTGAAGAATAGCCAGAGGTTTTCCGCGTAGGTCATGTCAGTTGTCCGTTTATCCAGAAGAGGAGTGTGATGAGCACAGCGCTTGTTTTTCAAGCGCTTGCCAGCATGCTATACCCTCCCCCAACTGACAGGGTTCTGTCAGGAGCGTTTCGCTTGACGAGGAAAATTGGCCCATGCGCAAGGCATCGCGACTGTTCGAGATCATCCAGATCCTGCGGCTGGCCACCCGTCCGGTGACGGCAGCACAGATCGCCGAAACGCTCGAAGTCACGGTGCGCTCGATCTACCGGGATATCGCAGCGCTTCAGGCGATGCGGGTGCCGATCGAGGGCGGGCGCGGCATCGGCTATATCATGCGCCCCGGCTTCGACCTGCCGCCGCTGATGTTTTCGATCGAGGAAACCGAGGCGATCGTGCTGGCGCTGGCGCTGCTCGAGCGCACCGGCGACGATGAATTGAAGGAGGCGGCAAGGCGGGTCAACCAGAAGATCGCCGGCGCGATACCGGTGCCGTTGCGCCAGACATTGCACGCAAGGGCGCTGCATGCCTGGGGTACCATCGCTCCCGCACCGTCCGGGCTTGATCTCGCCCTGGTGCGCCGGGCGATCCGCGACGAACGGAAACTCGCGCTCGATTACCGCGACGAATCCGGCCGTGCCAGCCAACGCACGGTCCGCCCGCTGGCGCTGATCTATTACTCCGCCACCGCCGTCGTCGTCGCCTGGTGCGAACTGCGCCAGGCCATCCGCAATTTCCGCGCCGACCGGGTGGAAAATTGCGCGATGACGGACGAATATTTTCGTGGCGAAGGTGATGGGTTGCGGGATTTGTGGATCAAGGGGTGGCGAACCGGCCCGCAATCCAGTTCGCCGCTCCCATCAATTGGCTGAAATTGGCTGAGAAAACGATTATTTCGTCGCGCCGTGCGCGGGTCCCTCTTCCTTGACGGAGCGCGGTGTTGGCGCGGTGATCACGCCGTGGTTCGGATCTTTGACATCCTGCCCCTTCGAGCCATCGGCCGCCGTCATGAGCTCATGCTCGCGGCTGTCGCGCCGTGTCTGCCGAAGGCTCGTTGCCTCGTCAATAAGAGCTGTCAGTTCCTGCTCGGACAGGTCGGATAGATCAATGGTCGTCGCCACGGTAGCCTCCTTGAATGGATTGGACCCAGGCTAAACGCACAACTTGGCAAATCGGCCCATGCGCTCGCAAATTTAGTTGAGGCTCCACATCTAGGAGACGACGCTTGCCTATGCGCCGATCCGCAACACCCGGCCCTTCTCCCGTCCAAATCCTTCGATCGCGATCCGGTCGGCAAAAACAGTGACGATCGCAAACGTGTTTTGGTTCTCGGTATCGACCATGCCCTTGAACGTCACGAACGGACGGCCATCGACTTCGCCGAAATTGCCCTCATGGTTATGGCCGCAGAAATAGCCGCGGAAGCATGAAAAACCGGTGAGCAGACCGATGATGCGCTCACTGTCCCACATATTGTGGCTGTTGGCCGGAAAGACCGGATAGTGACCGAGGACGAGAACGGCCTCACCGTCGGTCTCGGCCTTTTCCATCACCAGCTTCAGCCACTCGAATTGTTCGTCACTCAGCGAACCGTTCCAGGTGTGGGCGTTGATCGCACCTTCGGCCGCAAGCGCAGCCAGCCGTTCCGCTGCCAGCCCCGTGCGCGGATCATCCGGCGCGGCGGAAAAGGTGCTGACATCGCTGCCGTCGAGCACCACGAAACGCCAGCTGCCGATGGCGAAATCATAGTAACGGCTGGGCATGCCGAGCCGCTCAGCAACGCTACTTAGATGTTCCGGCGCGACTGCGAAATCATGATTGCCGAGCAGGAACAGGGCCTTGTGGCGCAGTGTTTCGTAAACCGGCAGGATGTCGCCGAAACTCTTCCAGTCACGATCGATGATATCGCCGAGGGTCATGACGAAATCCAGTTCCGTCGCGTTGAACACGGCAATGGCATCGGCGAGCTTGTCGAAGCTGCGGGGATAGTGACGGTTCATCGCCTCGTGCGGCGCGATATCGGCATATTGCGGATCGGCGACGATGCCGAAGCGGAGGATGGGTGTTTCGGTGTCTTTTTGCATGGCGCCTGCCTAGAACCGGCTTGTAACAACTGCGTGACATTTGCCCCTCAAAAAGGGCGACCGCAAGCGGTGAAAGGCGTTTGCCCAAACGAAAACACCCGGCGCTTTTCGGCGCCGGGTGCAAATCTGCAGTCCAATGAAATGCTTATGCGGCGGCTTCGTAAAGCTCGAGCACGTAATCCCAGTTGATCAGGCTGTCGACGAAGGCTTCGAGGTACTTCGGACGGGCGTTGCGGTAGTCGATGTAATAGGAATGTTCCCAGACATCGACGCCGAGGATCGGCGATGCGCCGTGAACCAGCGGGTTTTCGCCGTTCGGGGTCTTGGAGATTTCCAGCTTGCCGCCCTTGACGGAAAGCCAGGCCCAGCCCGAACCGAACTGGCCAACGCCAGCTGCGATGAAATCGGCGCGGAACTTGTCGTAGCCGCCGAGATCGGACTTGATGGCTGCGTCGAGCTTGGCCGGCAGCTGCGTTCCGCCGCCGCCCTTTTTCATCCACTTCCAGAAGTGAAGGTGGTTGTAATGCTGGCCGGCATTGTTGAACAGCGGCTGGTTGGTGCCGTAGGACTTTTTGACGACTTCTTCCAGCGACAGGCCGGAAAGACCGGCTTCTTCAGCCAGCTTGTTGCCGTTGGTCACGTAAGCCAGGTGATGCTTGTCATGGTGATACTCGAGCGTTTCGCGCGACATGTAGGGAGCGAGCGCGTCGTAGTCGTAAGGCAGGTTCGGCAATTCGAAAGCCATGATGGTATCTCCTCTTGTTGGCGGGGTCCATGAAAGCCGGGTTGGAATTCATGAAAGAAATCTGTGAGGCGGAACATAGGGACCACGGCTGCAACAGGCAACCGCCGCCATGCCAAATTTCGCCACAGACATGGAAAATACTTTCGCCAACGGAATGTTCCACAGGGATGAGACGGGCACAGAATGGACATGATCCTTCGACAGGTTACACACGAACCGACTGATCAATAACCCAAGGAAATCAGATGTCTTTTCACAACCGTTCCGCCCTGGTCGCCCTTCTCGCCGCGGGCCTGCTGCCCTCGGTAGCTGCCGCATCATCGGATGATGCATGGGCCGCGATGCGGACCGACGTCTCTGCAAAATGCCTGAAGGCGGCGGCCGGATCGATCGAGAAGCCGAGGGCGGTCGTCGATCCGTTCGGCTCTGAAAGCTTCGGCCTTGCGCTGGTCAGCGGCAAGCCAAAGGGCGCCAAGGGAAAGATCACGCAGATCTGCGTCTACAACAAGCAGACCAAGACCGTCGAACTGGGCGGTGAGCTGACCGAGCAAATGTTGAAGACGCCCGCAAAATGATATCCGGCGAATGACGCGGTCAAAATGACACCGGAACAATCCCGGCATTGACCTCTAACGGCCGGACGGTCACAGCTTGCGGACATGCTTCCTCCAGCACAGAGACCCGATATGCTGTTTCATGGCCTGTCCGCCTTCCCGATCACCCCTTGCGACGCGGCTGGCCGCGTCGATACCGGCGCCCTGAGCGGCCTTCTCAAGCGCATTGACGCCGCAGGTGCCGATTCCATCGGTCTCCTGGGAAGCACCGGCTCCTATATGTATCTCGACCGGGCGGAGAAACGCCGCGCCATCGAGGCTGCCTCTGTTTGCCTTGGCGGCCGCACACCCGTCATCGTCGGCGTCGGGGCGCTGCGGACCGACGAGGCCGTGGCGCTTGCCCGCGATGCGCAGGATGCCGGGGCGCAGGGGCTTCTGCTGGCACCTGTCTCCTATACGCCGCTTGGCGACGATGAGGTGTTCGAGCATTTTTCTGCCGTCGCAGCAGCCACGCCATTGCCGCTTTGCATCTACAACAATCCGGGCACGACGCATTTTTCCATCAGCCAGACGCTGCTGTCGCGCCTCGCCGTCATCCCGTCCATTGTAGCCGTCAAAAACCCGGCTTTGCCGGCCGCCGACATTGCGGCAGCCCATCAGGCAACATTGTCAGCCATGCCCGCCGGTTTTGCCGTCGGTTACAGCGGCGACTGGCTGGTGGCCGATGCCATCCTGGCGGGCGGCGTTACCTGGTACAGCGTCGTCGCCGGCACTCTGCCTGAACCATCCGTCAAGCTGATGCGGGCGGCGCAGGCCGGTGACGGCGCCGAGGTCGAGCGCATCAACGCACTGTTCGAGCCGCTCTGGACGTTATTCCGTGAACTCAGCAGCTACCGCGTCGTTCATGCGATCGCCAACCTGTTGGAACTCAGCCCCCACGATCCACCACGGCCAATACGCCCGCTTTCGCAGGCCGACCGGGCACGGGTGACAGCGGCGCTTGAGGTTTTGACGGCGGTCTGATGCGTGCAACAGCAGGGTGGGTGACGGAAGCAGGTGCTGAGACTCCGCGCTGGGGGGGGGGGCGCCCGCCGGTTGAAACCCTTGCCCTTGCTATCCCCGCCTCTCTGGTCAGACAGGGTTACCGCAATCCTGCACCGCCTTTTCAAGCTTAAGCAAAGCTCCTCATGAAGCTCCAATTTATGCACATCTTATGCGAGAATATTTATTCCCATAATAATCTGAGTTCAGCGAATTTTGATTTCGGCCTTTTCGCCTAACAGATATCCCGTCGGGCCCTTGCGGGTACGACGGGATGTTCACTCAGAGGCGACTAAGGTCTTTCGCGGCCAAAGTGCGTATCGTGCTGCCGTCTTCATTGAACGTCGTCAACGAGCCATCCTCGCCGTAACTCAGCATTTTCTGTCCGTTGGCGTAGGACATATCCAAAGCGCCCAAAGTCAACCTGCCGTCCTGATCCTTCGATATGGTCACGTCCTGACTGAAAACCTGTCCCAGGAGCATGGTGAAACTCCCGATGCTGCCCCCAAACGTTTTCGCTTGGCTCATCGTCCACATGTTTTCTGTCGTTTTGAATCTCACGATACGTTCATAACCACCCTCACCGTAGTTAAGCCTCAATGTATCGTCGATCATTTTTTGGCTGGCACCGCTTGCAACCAATTTCGCCATGTCTGCATCCTTGCCAGCCATATGGTCTTCCCGAGACGGAATTTCCTTCAAATCAAATTGGGCACTATATTTCGCAAGCGTATAGGCGAGCCTTCCAACGAAGATCTCTGCGTTCTCCAACGATGCTTCAATCGGTTTAAAGGCAATCAGCGGGTCGTCTGCATTAGTGGAGTTAAGTTGGCTGACGGCAGCAGCATTCATCGCGCTCCATTGAACGGAAGAGAATTCCGACGATACCGTGCCCCCGACCTCTCGCGGGTTTTGAGCCGCTTCCGGCTGCGCTTTAGCCGCCGCGTTGGCCACAGCCGCAGCAGCTTTTGCGCCAACGGCCGACCGGTTGGAGACAATATCCAAAATGGTGTCAGTGGCGCTCTGTCCCTGTATGCGCGGAAGCAGCGACGGCTGGGTCTGCTGAAGGATGGTCAGGGCGGCGTTGCCGCTGGAAATGCTGGTCATGGCCGGTTCTTTCTGCGCCTGGCGTCGTGGCACTCATGCCCGACAAGAGGTAAAAAATCCGGGGCATCATGCCACCTGAGCGATTAAATCATAGAGAATTCCTCGATACAACCATTCCGCGATTTTTCTTAAGAAACTCTAAATAAAGGTAGAAATAAAAGATGGCTGCTACATTTGGTTGCACGCTAATTAAGACATTTTTCACGTGGACTGCTTCATCTCGACACGCTTTCGAGACAAGGGCTATTCCAACCACATCGGCGACGTTGCCCGGTTTGCGCCTTGCATCCTCAAGTGCAAACATTGGAATGCGGTGAATGACACCGCATTTCTACAAGGAGGATTCCAGCAGCGAGGACAGCCTCGCTTGAACTCAAGCGAGAGGGGAGGCCTTATGCGCCGGATGCAAAAGCAATGACGGCGGCGGTGGCGCTGACGGCAAGCAGCGCCACGATGCACAGCCGCAGCAGCATGGCTGCGTCCTCCCGCCCCGTCGTTGCGGGGGTGACGGCAAGAGGGGCAGCGGCGGCATCGCTGCGCCTTTGATACTGATAGGAAAGAACCGCACCACGACCATACAGCATTGAACGAAATCCTTTTCGGTTGGCCTCGCAGACCGGACAAACCTTGAGAGAACGTGTCTGTCAGGCGCGTTCGCTTTTTAGGGCGTACCTGCATAGGATTTCGATTGCGCTCATTGCATGAACATATCAAAATCCCATAAGTCCGCAGCCGCCCGGCGTATGTCCGCCCGGCCACAACTGACGGCGAACCGGTTGATTTTTCTGCGCATTGATCATTATCATTCAGGGGGATTTTCCATGGCCAATCCATTGTCCACGCTCGGCATCGTCCATACCATCATCAGCGTCGTGCCCATTGTCGCGGGGCTCTATTCCTTTTCGAAATATGCCGCCATCGTTCCGAAATCCAATTCGGGCCGCATCTACATCATCACGCTGTTCCTGTCGGCGATCACCTCGTTCGGCCTGTCGAGCACCGGCGGCTTCAATGCCGGCCATGCGATCGGCATCATCGCCATGGCGGCGGTGATCTTTTCCGTCGTCATCGGCAAGCTCGGCTGGTTCGGCCGCCTCAACCGCTACCTGCAGGCGCTGTCGATGTCGTTCACCTTCTTCCTCCTGATGATCCCCGGCATCAACGAAACCCTGTCGCGCCTGCCGCCCTCAAGCCCGATCGGCGCTGGCCCGGATTCGCCGCCGGTGCAGACGGTCACTGCCATCTGGGCGGTGATTTTCCTTCTCGGCATCTGTCTTCAGGCCTTTATCATGCACCGCCGCGCGGGCTCCGGCTCGGGCGCCCTGCCCGCTTGAGACGTTGAAACCGCCTTGCTGCGCCTGAGCTATCCGGCGCAGCACCCCGGTGAAGCCACTACCCGCAGGTCCGGAACCACACGCTCTGTGCGGCGTTGATGACGCATCCACATGAGGGAGAGCGCAATGGAATTTCATCGCGGCCGGCTGATCGATCACGTGCATCTGCGCGTCAAAGATCTTGCGACGGCAAAAACCTTCTACCGGGCCGTGCTGGCAACGGTCGGCGTCAACATCCAGCATGAGAGCGATAAGGCCTTTGCCGCGGATGAACTCTATGTCGATGTGGCGGACGACTATGTCAGCCGCGTGCATCTGGCTTTTCAGGCAAAGACCCGTGAAGAGGTCCGTGCGTTCCATGCAGCAGGCCTTGCCAATGGCGGCACGGACAATGGCAAGCCCAGCGAGCGCAGCTACCATCCCGGCTATTACGCCGCCTTCCTCATCGACCCCGACGGCAACAATATCGAGGCCGTGTTCCATGGGCCGAATGTCCGGTCTGCGACCTCTGTCGTGATCACGCCAACCTGACGGCTGCGCCGTTTCGCTCTGGGCCGTCAGCCGTGAACAACAGACACGGCCAGCGCGCGGACAGCCTTGATTTCGCCGGTATTTTAAGGGTTTGTTAAGCCACATCCAGCCGGAGAAACACCATGGCGCTTGGCGCATCGCATCGCTTGCAGGACGGCATCGAGGCCGTCGAGACCATGACCCGTTTCGCCCTTGCCACCCTGGCGCTGGCATCGGGGGTCTATACCTATCTCGGGGTCCGCTCCATCCTTGATGGTTCGGCGACCGCGGTGTTCTTCGCAGCCCTGATCTATTCCTGCGCTGTCTCCGTGGCGATTTACGCCTTCTGGACCTATATGGCGCGGTTTTATCCGCACATCATCGGCGCTGCGGCCCGGACCGCGATGCTCGGCATCATGGCACTCGGCTGCCTGATGATCATCGCCATGGCGAGCTGGCTGAATGCCGCTGCCCTTGCCGGTTCGGCTGCGCTTGAACAACATCTGGCCGAAACGGTGGAGGATTACACCGCCGATCTCGACCGCGCCCATCAGAATGCCCTTGCCGCCCAGAGCCTGCTGCCGGATATCCAGCGCGCCTCCGAACGCTTCCAGCGGCTTTCCGACCAGGAGCGCGAAAGCGGCGCACTGACGGGTACGACAGGGGCCGGCAGCGTCGTCCAGCTTCTTGGTCAGATGGCGGCGCAACTGAACGAGCTCGAAACCGGCATTACCGCCTCGCGCGAACGTGTCACCACATTGTTCGACGAAGGCCGTGCCCATCTTGCTACCATGCGCGGCCTCGTCTCCGCCCCCGGCGCCATCGATCCGCGCGCCGACCAGTTCGCCGCCGAAGCCGTGGCGCTGACCGGCACCATCACGGCACTGGAGCAGACATCGATCGCAGCCTCCGTCAAGCGCGCGGCGGAAGATCTGTCGCTCGGCTTCATCGCCCCGGTCGCCAGCGGCCTGGAGGCTGATCTGGCCAACCGGCAGGATCAGGTGATGGAGACCATCCGCACTTCGGTGGCAGCACAGTCAAAAGTGTTGTCGGAGGCTGCCGACCAGATTCTCACCCGCGAGCCCGTCGGTGAACGCCGCTTCGTGCCGCTGTCCTCGGCCGCGGCCGTACTGCGCTATGCATCGGATTTCATCCCGAGCTGGGCCGGCGCCATCGCCATCGATCTTCTGCCCGCGGTTCTCGTCTTCATGCTGTCGATCGCCCATGGGGCGCTGCGCCGGCAGGAACAGAGCCTGCCCTTTGCCGAGCGGATCACCGCTGCCGAACTGCTGGAAGCGCTGGAGGTGCAAAAGGCGCTGCAGCGCAGCGGCTTCGACATCCAGACCGCGATCAGCGAGGCGGAAGCAAGAGAACAATCCAACATCACCAATCTCGACCTCTCCGGCAAAGGTCCGCGCAAATGAACGCGACTACGCGTCTGCAAGGGTTCGGGCAGCGGCTGAAAACCTATCTGCTTTCGGCCGATGACGGCATGCTGATGCGCCATTTCTTTCACGGACTGGTGGTCACATCGCTGGTCTTCATTGTCATCGACTGGAACGAACTGAGCACGGCCAACCAAGCCCATCCCGGCTTCGACCCGATGCAACCGGAAGCGGCGCCGGTGCTGCCACCGGCACTCACCGAGGGCGAACCGCAAAACGCACCCTCCGACATTACCACTGACCCAAACACGCTGAAACAGGCGATCCGCTTCGAGCTCAAGCCCGGCGGCATTCTCTCGGCCGAAGGCTCGATCGAGCCGGGGGCGGCGGGGCGTTTTGCCAGCGAGATCGAGGCGCGCGGCGAATATGTGAAGACGGTGCTACTGAACTCCCCCGGCGGGGCCGTCGGCGATGCGTTGGCGATGTCGAAGCTGATCCGGGAGAAGAAGCTCGGCACACGGGTAGCCAGCGGCGCGCTCTGCGCCTCTTCCTGCCCGATCGTCATGGCTGGCGGCGTCGCCCGGGAGGCCGAAAAAGGCGCCGTGGTCGGCGTCCACCAGATATTCAACGGCTCGAAGGAAAAGCTCTCCCCCGAACAGGCGATGTCCGACGCGCAAAGGACCACGGCCGATGTCAGCCGCCACATGGAAGAGATGGGCGTCAAATCCGGGGTGTGGCTGCATGCGATGGAGACACCGCCGGACCGGCTGTATTATCTGACGCCCGAGGAAATGACGGCGTTTTCGCTGGTGACGGATGGCGAAACACCAGTCGCAAAGGCGAAAACGAAGTAACCGGGACGCGGGCCTCGACCGATGTCCCGGGCTTCACCAGCGCCCTACTCTGCCGCGTCTGCCTGACCGGCAGCGGTGGAAACAGCTTCCTTCACAGCCAACTCTGCCATCGCAAGCGCTGCCTCGCGCGTCTTGGCGGCGGCAACGAAGCGGCCGTTGTGGCAGAAGCTTGCGCCCTTCACCCCGGATGCCGCTTCCAGATCGCCATTGGTGAGCCCGGCCCAGGCGGCCGGCAGGTCGGCCCGGACCTGAAAACCTTCGTCGGCGCGGCGGATGGTGGTCAGGCACCAATCCTTGTCGCGCGGATGAACGACGAACAGCAGGTGATCGGCGCCCGCCTTGACGACGGCAGGGCGGAACGGCATGCCCGTCGGCAGCTCCAGAATACGGCCTTCGCCGGCATCGGCGATCGCCTGATGCACCAATGCCTCGGCCCGCAATTTGGCAGCGCTCTTTTCAATGCGCGCCTCGACGAAGGCGCGAGCAATGGTGAGCGCATTGTGGAAAGCACGGTCGTCGGTTTCTGGATCGGTTTCGTCGAAGACAGGTTTCAGGGTTTCCAGCAGCACTGGCAGGGTCAGCCCGCCCAGCACGCCTGCGACCGACGGGCTGAGTGCACCATTATCGACCAGATCGACCGGCAGCACGAAGCTGGCATCGAACGACGCATGGATATCGGCGGCATGGGCTTCAGGGACACCCGACGCGACGAGATAGTCGCGGCCATAATGCTTCCAGATCAATCCGAACGAGCTGTAGGGCTGGCTGTCGTCACGCAGCGGCGCACCGCGCTGATGGTGATCGAAGATGCGCGCTTGGGCATCATAGGCGCCGCCGACATCATAGATGATCCGGTCGCCGCCGGGCGTGATCCATTCCGGCGCGCGGCTGCGCACGATACGCGCCTGCGGGAAAAGCCTCGTGAGGATGACGCTGGACAACAATTCGTCAGCATGGAAGCCACCGGAATGGGTGACGAGGAATTCTGGGGTCATGCCGGGATACGCCTTGTTGCTTGCGAAGGTTCGCTTGGGGTTTGCACCAGATAGCCATTGCGGGGTGTCATCTCAACCCGTCATTTATGGTTTAGCGTGCCAAGCCGAGACTCTTCGGGATAAAGCCGATGGCGGTTGACAGCAGTTGCGGGCCGCCGCTTCAGCCGGCTGAGCCGGGCTTTGGTTGCAGTTCTGAAGGGCGCCGAACGGGGACTGGCACGTCCGACAGGTTTTCGCTGGCCTTTGTGCTGATCACGTGGACCTGTGCGGGGATCTCGTCGCGCAAATAGCTCTCATTGCCCGGCAGGCCCATCGGATACAGTGCGTCGCGGCTCGCCTCGTAGGCCGCGCTCTTATCGGTGCAGAGGCGGATACGCATATCCTGCGGCGCGACGTCGGTGCGGTTTTGCACAGTGTTGACAAGTCCTGCATTGGCCGGCAGGCGGCCCTCGAAGGCCTGCGTCAGATATTGCGCAGACCGTTCGTTGCGCTCCCGCTCCGTCGTTGCGCCCAGGATCACCACTGCCACACGCTTTCCGTTGCGTGTCGCCAGCCCGACGAAATTTCGCCCGGATGCGCACAGAAAACCGGTCTTCATGCCGATCGTGCCGCTATAGCGCGTGAGCAGAAGATTGTTGGACTTGATCTCCTTGCCGTCGATGGTGACGGCCGATGCCAGGAAGAAGCGGCGATATTCCGGAAACAGCCGGTCCACTTCCATGCCAAGGATCGCGAGATCGCGCGCAGTCGTATAATTGGTCTTGTCAAACAGACCGTTTGGATTGGAAAAATGCGTACCCGTCAGCCCAAGGCGGGCGGCCGCTTCATTCATTTTCCGGACAAACGCCGGTTCGTCGGGCGCCACCGCTTCAGAAAGAGCAACAGCGACATCGTTTGCCGATGCGGCAATCATGGCAAACAGCGCGTCCTCCAGCGTCATCGTCCGCCCGAGGGTGAGGCCGGATTCGAGAAAAGCCTGTTTCGTGGCGTTGCGGGTCATGGTGACGGGTGTCGCCAAGTTTACCGCGCCAGAGCGCAGGGCCTCAAACACGACGAACGCCGTCATCAGCTTGGTCGTCGAGGCCGGATACCAGGGCACGCCGGCATCCTCTTGGTAGAGCACCTGCCGGCTATCGGCATCGACGACCAGCACAGGCGTCGCATGTGCCGGTGCCGCCAGGAAAAGCGACGCAATCAACGCCAATTCTTTCCATGGCCGTCCAGCCAATATGTTTTCGGTCATCTGCCAGTCTCCGGAGAAAGGCGTCCTCATGGCATGATGCGCCACGACAGGACAAGCGTTTGCTGCGAAAGCAGCAACGAATTGGTCGGCCGGGAGTTCCGTCCGACGATCGCGTTGGGCCACAAAAGCCGCCGGCCCCACAGCCGACAGCCCAGCCATCCGCTTGCGGCGAGGATGGCTGACTGCAACGTCCTTACAAATCCGACGCCGATGAATGGGCCCAGTCCATATAGAGGTCCTTTGCCTTGGCGGCGATCGGGCCAGGCTGCAGGTCGCGGTCTTCGAGTTTGGTGACGGGGACGACCTTGGAATAGTTGCCGGAGGTGAAGATCTCGTCGGCGGTCTCGAAGTCGGAGAGCGTCAGCGTCGTCTCGACCACGTCGAAGCCGGCGTCGCGCAGCAGGGTAATCACGCGGAAGCGGGTGATGCCGGCGAGGAAGGTCTTGTTGGAGGCGGGCGTGAAGACGACGCCGTCCTTGACCATAAAGACGTTAGACGAGCCGGTTTCGGCGATATTGCCGAGCATGTCGCGCACCAGGGCATTGGAGAAGCCGCGGCTGCGGGCCTCGATCAGGATGCGGCCATTGTTGGGATAGAGGCAGCCGGCCTTGGCGTCGGTCGGCATGCATTCGATCGTCGGGCGGCGGAAGGGCGAGATGGTCAGCGACTGGCCGCCGGGTCCTTCGCCCATCGGCGCTTCGAACAGGCAGAGCGCAAAGCGGGTCGAATCGGGATCGACGGCAACGACGCTGCCGGGCATGCCATGTTCGCCCCAATACATTGGCTTGATGTAGATGGCGGTCTGGCCGTCGAATTTCTTGACACCTTCCCAGGCAAGCGCCTCGATATCGTCGGCCGTCACCACCGGCTTCAGGCCAAGCGCCAAAGCCGAGCGGTTGACGCGCTGGCAATGCAGGTCGAGATCGGGCGCGATGCCATCGAACCAGCGGGCGCCATCAAACACCGTCGAGCCCAGCCACATGGCATGCGATGTCGGGCCGATCAGCGGCGGGTTGCCGGAAAGCCACTCGCCATCGACATAGGTCCATGTGGTGCTACGCGGGGATGTATCGACGGCCATGATAGTCTCCTGTTTGTCTATGTTTGACCCGGCATAACCGGAAAATCGAGAAGTGGGGTAAATAGGTACATCAAAAAAAGTCATGGCGTCCAATCTGGATGCGTTCACCAGATGCGGATAGGAATACCCCTCTGTCACTGCGTGACATCTCCCCCACAAGGGGGGAGATTGTTCTTTTCCCTCACTGGCTTTGATGTCAGGAGGCCGCAATGGTTGCGGTCAATCTCCACCCTTGAGGGGGAGATGTCGGCGTCGCCGACAGAGGGGGGGTTTACGCGGCACGATCTCACGATAGGTTCAACCGTCCGCATCCACTGTCACATAAAGGACCCGCCCCGATGAAAGCCATGTATTACGACGCCTTCGGCAAGACGCCAGACATCCGGATACTTCCCGACCCGACGCCCAGCGCAGACGGCGTGGTCATCAAGGTCGAGGCGACCGGGCTTTGCCGCAGCGACTGGCATGGCTGGATGGGGCATGATCCCGATATCAACCTGCCGCATGTACCGGGCCATGAACTGGCGGGCACGGTCGCCGCCACAGGCAAGGGCGTGCTGCGCTACAAGGTGGGCGACCGGGTGACCGTGCCGTTCGTCTCCGGCTGCGGCCGCTGCGGCGAGTGCCATTCCGGCAATCAGCAGGTCTGCGCCAACCAGTTCCAGCCGGGCTTTACCCATTGGGGCTCGTTTGCCGAATATGTCGCGATCGATTTTGCCGACCAGAACCTCGTGCATCTTCCCGAAAATCTGGATTATGCCACCGCCGCCAGCCTCGGCTGCAGGTTTGCCACGTCGTTCCGCGCCATTGTCGACCAGGGCCGGGTGCGCGGCGGCGAATGGGTGGCGGTGCATGGCTGCGGCGGCGTCGGTCTGTCGGCGATCATGATCGCAACCGCGCTCGGCGCCAATGTCATCGCCATCGATATTTCCGAGACGAAGCTCTCCTTTGCCCGCGAGATCGGCGCCGTCGCCACCATCGACGGCAGCGTCACCGGCGATGTGGCCGAAGCCGTGCGCGAGATCACCAAGGGCGGCGCGCATGTGTCGATCGATGCGCTGGGCTCGCCGGTCACCTGCTTCAACTCGATCAAGAACCTGCGCCGCCGTGGCCGCCATGTGCAGGTCGGGTTGATGCTCGGCGAGCATGCCAGCCCGCAGATCCCGATGAGCCAGGTGATCGGCCATGAGTTGGAAATCTACGGCAGCCACGGCATGCACGCCTGGCGCTACGAGGCGATGATGGCGATGCTGGAGACCGGCAAGCTCAACCCGCAAAAACTGATCGGCCGTCATATCAGCCTGGAGGAAGCAGTGCCGGCACTGACAACGCTGGATACCGCGCAGGACCTCGGCATCAGCGTCATTACCCGGTTCTGACAAAAAGACTGTGCGTTGGGTCTGCGGGCAGTTCAGTCCCGCCGACCCACTCTTTGCCGCAACCGGAAAGCCGCAACCAGAGGTCGGCGGCATATCACCTTGCGATTATATTCTGCTAGCGGCAGCTTCCCTTAAGCCATTTGCGCCCTATTTCACATCTTGCCGCGTTAAAGCGGAATTTTTTTAGGAGTGGGATAAATGGCATCATCCATGCTGATCAGTATTCTGATCACGTTTCTCGTCATCGTACTTGTTTTGTATCTCGTTGCGCGCCTGCCGATCGATGGCCGCGCCAAGCAGATCGTCCAGATTATCGTGATCATCATCGGCATTATTTCGCTTCTGAAATACCTCGCGGTGTTTTAAACATCATTGCATGTTCAAACGTCCCGGGCGGGAGAACGACCTCCCGCCATGGTCCTTTCACCGTTTCAAAGCGAGTTCATTCCATTGGCCGTTAAAATCGACGTCAAAGTTCCCGGCAAAGTAACCGTGCGGCGCAGCCCGGACGAAACGTCCGCGGCGGCCCTCAACATCATCAATCAGGAACTGGTGGCGCGAAACAAGAAGACCGCGATGCTGAAAGCCCTGCGGCTCGGCCAGGAACAGGCTGAAGAAAAGCCGGAGAAGAAGGCTGCTGCCAGGAAGAAGAAATAAGGATCTTTCCGGGGCGCTGGGCAAGGCAGATTAGGGCCGTTCGGTCTTGGCCTTGAGGCGTCCTGTTGCGGTATGGCAGGTCTCTCCCGCAGGTCGCTGACCTTTTTAAGGCTCCCTCAGTCGGTTCCGTCATTCCCTTGCTTGTCACAGGAATCCAGTGCGCCGTGTCCACGGCGCGCAAAACTCCCCGAGTCATCCGGTTGAAAAGTCCTTTCACCGCGCCGACGCGCCGTGGCTGGCAACTGTGTTTCTACGTTTGTGAAAAAATTGTTTTGTCCCTCGTGATTGCGTTTGCGATGGCGAGTATTTTGCGTGCGAGGGCAATGATGATGACCTTGAAAGGCTTGCCGCGTT